>DNDP01000323.1:0-2624 GCA_003484235.1 Verrucomicrobiales bacterium | reverse complement strand
CCGGTGATGTCCAGTTCCTCGCCCGCTTCGATGGCCGTCGCCAGATGCCCGTAGATGGTTGACTCCGAGACCCCGCGTGCCCGGGCGATTTCAGACACCGTTCTGCCCCGGCGGAACTGGCTCACCGATTCCAGGATCGTCTCCGTCAATCGCGACCGCGTCGGCCCGGGCGTTGGGGCCGCAGCCCTTGGCGGACCGAACTCCCGTCTGCCATGCTCGCGAATGTGCTGGCTGATGACCTCCAGGAACGCGTCCGCAAACTGCTTCAGTTTCATCGTGCCCACGCCGCTGATGGTGACGAAGTCCTCGCGGGTCTCGGGATAGCGCCGCGCCATCTCCCGCAGCGAGACGTCGGAAAAGACCACATACGGCGGCACGCCTCGCTCGTCGGCAAGCTGCTTCCGCAGTTTGCGCAGCGCATCGAACAGGGCCTCGTCGCACTCGATGGCGCCCGCGCGGGAGAGGTTCACTTTCGGCGCGCTGATCTGCCGCGTGAGCATGAGCGTTTCTCTTGCCTTCAGGAACTGCACCCCCGCGGCGGTCAGTTCCAGGGTGTTGAACGCCGCCGCGTTCTGCCGGACGAAACCCAGCCGGATCAGCTCACGGCCGATCGCCGCCCACTCCGGGCGGGTGTGCTCCCTGCCGATGCCGTGCGTCGAGAGGGTTTCGTGGCCGAACTTCCGCACTTTTTCCGTGTCCGCGCCGGTGAGCACCTCGATCACATGAGCGAGCCCGACGCCGAAGCCGCTTTTCTCCCGGATGCGGTAAATGCACGACAACAGCTTCTGCGCGGCGACCGTGCCGTCGAACCGCTCGCGCGGATTCAGGCAGTTGTCGCAGCCCCCGCAGTTGTCGACGTCCAGATCCTCGCCGAAGTGCGCGAGCAGACGGGCGCGACGGCAGTCCGCGCTCTCGGCGTAGTGCAGGACGTCTTCCAGTTGCGCGAGGGCGATCCTGCGTTCGTGCGGATCGGTCTTCTCGTCAATGAACCGCATCTGCTTCACGCGGTCACCCGGGCTGTAGAGCAGCAGGCAGTCGGCGGGCAGCCCGTCGCGACCGGCGCGGCCGGTCTCCTGATAGTAGCCTTCCAGGTTCTTCGGCAGATCGTGGTGGATCACAAACCGGACGTTCGACTTGTTGATGCCCATGCCGAAAGCGATCGTCGCACAAACCACCCGCACTTCGTCGCGCAGGAACGCCTCCTGGTTCTTCGCGCGAGCTTCGCCTTCCATGCCCGCGTGGTAGGCGGCCGCTGCAACTCCGTCCAGACGCAGCTTCTCCGCAATGGACTCGGCCGTCCGGCGCGCCTGGCAATAGATGATGCCGCTCTCGTCCGGGCGTTCGCGCACGAATCCAAGGACCTGTGCGTAGGCCCTGCTCTTGGCGCTGACCCGGTACGCAAGGTTCGGCCGGTTGAAGCTGGCAATGTAACGGCCCGGCTCACGGAGCTGGAGCTGTTTGAGAATGTCTTCCCGCACCCGTTCGGTGGCGGTGGCGGTCAGCGCCATGAAGGGCACATTGGGAAACCGCTTCCGCAATTCGGCCAGTTGCCGGTACTCGGGCCGGAAATCGTGCCCCCATTCGCTGATGCAGTGCGCCTCGTCGATCGCGAAGCGCGCAATCCTCCAGCCGGCCAGCTGCTCGAGGAATCCGGACAGCATCAACCTTTCGGGCGCCACGTACAGCAGCTTGAACTCGCCGTTGTGCAGCCCGCGCAAACGCCCGCCCGCTTCGGCCTGGCCGAGTGAGGAGTTGAGAAACGTCGCCGCGATGCCCGCCGTCCGCAGCGCATCCACCTGATCCTTCATCAACGCAATCAAGGGCGACACGACGACGGTCAATCCGTCATCAAGCAGCGCGGGAAGCTGGTAACAGAGTGACTTGCCGCCGCCGGTGGGCAGCAGCACCAGCACATCGCGGCCGGCCAGCGCGTCGCGGACGATCTCCGCCTGCAGCGGCCGGAACGCATCGAAGCCGAAGTGTTCCCTGAGTGCGGCGAGTGGATCGCGGGCGGCTCCTGCCATGCGCCGAGTTGACACCAGCGGGCCGGTTGCGGGCAAACGGGAAAATGCGCACTCCTCGCGCCCGGCCGTGTCACTCCAATCCGGAGCACCCCCACTAAAGTCTACTGACATAGGGTTGTCACCGTGATGTAGGATCGTCGCTCCATCGAATGGGGACACGTCTTGCGGAGCCCACGAGGCCGGTCCCGCATCTGCGGGAGTCCGGGCCCAACCCCAGCGAGCGGGGCTCCGTGGTCGGATGGAACTAAAGTGGTGTCCTGATCGGGTCTGCAAAAACGTCATTGATGCATATGGAAACGAAATCGCCGAACACCGGCGCCGCCCGTCAGGCTGCGTCCGAAGAACCGCAATCCTCCCATCGGGGAACGCTCACGAACCCTGACCCGTCCCGGCCGGCGCTGCGAAGGCACCGCTGGATCGCCCCGACGCTGCTGATGGGCGCGCTGGTGGCCGCTGGCGCCGGTCTTGCCGCCTGGAAGATCAACGCGCTCGGACAGTCCAATGCGGCGGCGGCCAGCCAGCCGGAACCGGTCGAAGTGGTGACGGCCGCGACGGTTCGCGACCGTGAGCACCGCCGGACGACGACCTCGATTGGAACCG
>DNDP01000153.1:11139-11564 GCA_003484235.1 Verrucomicrobiales bacterium | reverse complement strand
CAACGGCGGCACGCTGCCCGCATCCGCCACCGCGCGCTTCACCCGCACGGCGTTGTTCCCGGGCGCATCGGCGAAATCGAAGCGATTGGTCCCGGGCAGCGTGGGCCACTGATGGACGAGCAGATCGACATCTCCGTCGGGATTGATGATCTCGAAGGCCAGTTCCAGGGCATTGGTGGAAACGTCGATCTGGAAGAACTGCAGGTCCTGCCCGGGCGGGATCGTCTTCACCACGCGGACGCCATTGGTGAGGCGCGTGATGCCGTCGATCAGGTCGAACTCCACGGCGATCCGGATGTCCGTAGCGCTGGGATTGGGATTCTGGACGCCGAGATAGTAGCGCTGCCCCGGCCGCAACACCGGCGTGCCCACCGTTCCCAAATCGAAGCCGTTCTCGATCACGTGCAGGCCATTGGTCCCCAAGG
>DNDP01000153.1:10647-10972 GCA_003484235.1 Verrucomicrobiales bacterium | reverse complement strand
CCACCGTTCCGAGATCAAAGCCGTTTTCAATAACGTGCAGACCGTTGGTCCCCAGCGTGGCCTGGCCCGTGACGGCGCCCGAGAGGAACTGCACGTCGCCCGGGAATGTTCCATCCGGCAATCCTGACTGGCTAAACCACATGTTCATCGCCGCGTCCGCATCAAGGAAGTTGGTGGCGAAGCTGGCCGAACGCGGCACCTCCACGCAGTAATACTGCCAGGCACCAGCCGGGATCGAGTTGGTTACCAGCACCGCATGGCGCAAATCGATGCACCCGGCATTGGTATTCGCGAAGATCATGTCCAGCGTCCAGCTGATCACCCG
>DNDP01000153.1:9055-10434 GCA_003484235.1 Verrucomicrobiales bacterium | reverse complement strand
CGGTTGTCCCAGACGGTAAGGGTCCATTCACCGCCGGCGTTCTCCCCGACGAACGGTTCGAGCAGTTCCTCGGCGAGATAGTGGTTGAAGCTCCGGGTTTCGGTGATGGTCAGCGAGTCGATCAACATGCCATGCGCGGTGCCGATGACTTCAAGGCTCAGCACATTGCTGGTGGCCACCGTGCTGAACGTCTCCTCCGCCCACAGGCGGGCGCCCGCGAGGGTGTTCGTCTCCAGACCATTGATCACCACCTGGATGATCGGCTCCGGTTCGGGCAGGTTGCCGGCACCGGGCTTGCCGTTCGCGCCGGCCCGGAACACCGCGCCAATTTCGCTTCGGCTCAGAGCCCGGCCATGGACGGTCAGTTCGTCCACCAATCCGTTCAGCGGGCGGACCGCGGCGCTCGGGTGCCCGCCGATCGCCACCTCGGGATTGGCTGCGGGATCCAGCAGCAGCGCGGGCCGCAGGATCGTGTTCGTCGAGCCGACCTCAACACCGTTGACCAGCAGCCGCATGTTGCCGTTGGCATGGTTCATCACGGCGCCGAAGTGAACCCAGCTGTTCAACGATACGGCCGGACCCACGAGGTCCACCCGGTTGCTGGAGTTGGCCTCGATTCGGAACAGGAGCTCTCCGGTCGGACGCACACCGACGAGATAGGGGAAGTTGCCGGCGTTGTCGCCCCTGCCAAACACAACGGCTGGCGCGCCAACGGGAAGGGACGTCACATTGACCCAGCCCTCGACCGAAAACGCGCCGACCAACTGGAGCGAAGTGGGATCTCCCAACGTCACGCGGCGCGGCGCGGTTCCGTTGAACCGGAAGGCGTCCCGCACCAATCCGGCCGCATAGACGGGCGACACAAAGGTGCCGTTGTTCAACTCCATTACATCGCCCGAAGACTGGTCGCCCGGCCACCAGGAGAGAATGCCGTTGTCGCGGTAGGCGAGCGTGAAATTGTATTCCACACCGGGCGTTGTCGGCAGATTGGTAAGCGCCAGACGTCCGTCTGCCAGCGCCATGAAATGCCGATCGGCGAACGCCAGCGAGGCATCCGCGATGACGGCGGAGCTGTTGGTCGTGATCACGTTGGTCAGCACCTGCCAGCCGTCCTCGACACTGCTGACGGCCACGTAATCTCCGGGACCGCCGGTGGTGGCCTCGAAGCCGGTCTCCGAAATCGGGATGAAGAGCGTGTTCGTCGCATACGGTGCCGACGCGAATTTCAGGGGCAGCAGCGCGAGGTTGGTATCCTCGGTGAAGCGGGTGTAAACCAGCGGAGCGTTGGTGATGACCTCGGTAAGCACGACGTCATCCAGCCGCACTCCGTTGGGCAGACCGCGGAACACCAGCGGTGTCGTGGCATTGGTGGCGGTGAA
>DNDP01000153.1:7650-8714 GCA_003484235.1 Verrucomicrobiales bacterium | reverse complement strand
ATCGCCTGAATCTCGCAGCCGGAGAGGGCGCGGTCATACAGTCCAACTTCGTCCAAGGCTCCGACAAACCGGCGGCCGGCAAACGATCCGCCGGCAGGCCGGTACCCCAGATACAAATCCTGAGTGGTGGACGCCACAAACGCGCCCACGTTGGTTGCAAGCAACTGTGCTCCGTCCAAATAAAGTGCGGCAACCCCGCTGCCGGCGTCATAGGTCAACGCCACATGCTGGGCAGCCCCGACGACTACGGCACCAAGCGTAGAAGAAAGGAAATGAGGATTGCCTGCGGCGTCCACAAGATTGGCATACAAGGTTCCCGGCGCCAGGCCCCCGACACTGTCTGACAGCCAGAAATGAACCCCGACTCCCTGGTTGGGGCCTGCCCCTGTTCCGTTGTTCCACTCTGCAATTGGGCGCTCAATGCTCACGTCTGAGGGATTGATCCACGCATCGATCGTGAGGCCGGCGCCGGTGCCGACATCGAGCGAACTGGAGGCTGGAATCCGCACGTGATCATTCACCCCGTCGGCGTTCATCGCCTGGTTGACCTTGCCGGCGACAAACGCCGGACTTCCAAACAGGGTCCCGTTGTTGGCGCCGGCAGAATCCAGCGCATTGCCGTCAAGGCGGTACCAGGAAACCGGCACCGCGCCCGGAGCCTCGGGAGCGCGATGGCCGTAGGTCAGTTCATAGACCCGGTTTGACACCGTTTCGAGCGAGTTCGAGACCACGCCCCCCGCCGTCAACGACAGCAATCGAAAACCGGTCAGCGCTTCGCCCGGTGTAAACCGCACGGTCCCCATGTCCGCCAGAACCTGCCACGGGCCGAACGCCTCGCTGTTCGTGTAGTCTCCCCGCCGGTACGATTCAAAGCTCTCCCGGTAACGCTCCTTGAACGTCTCGGTATTCGGTCCGCCTTCTCCATATCCCAATGTGTTCGTGCGCCCGCGGTTCTCCGCGAGCAGCACCCGTGTCCCTTGCGGGCTTGTCAGGAAAACGGAAAGATCCGCCGCTCGGTCATGGTCGATCCGGAAGCCGACCTCGAGGTTGGCGATCTGCTGGAA
>DNDP01000153.1:6339-7326 GCA_003484235.1 Verrucomicrobiales bacterium | reverse complement strand
TACTCGACGATCACCTGCGCCTTGATGTCGTCCTGGCGCACACCATCCACCTCGTCCAGGAACCAGATGTGGTAACGGCCAGGAGGCGACAACGGCGGCACATCTCGCGACGTCAATTCCAGCGAACCGCCCGGCGGACTGATCAGCGCGCGCTTGTCGAAGAGCGTGGTGGTCGGAGGAATGTCGCGACGGACGTAGATTGCCAGGTTTCCCGTGACGTTGGTCACCAGCACGGTCAGCTTGACCGCGCCTGGTCCAATATTTGTGGCGACGTTGAAGGAGCCGCCATCCGCCAGCGAAAAGGTGAAATCACTCAGGTTCGGCTGCCGTTCCACCAGCAGGGTCATGCCATCCACCCGCCCGGTAAAGTTGAGCGAGTTGTCGATCGAGAAATGCTGCCAGGGCCCCTGCCCCTGCTCGCCATTGAAGAACTGCAGGCTGCCGGGTCCGTCGGTGGTCAACCGGGGAATCCCATCGATCGTGCCGAACTCCTCGCGGCTGTCATCGTACAGCGTTGTGCGGGTCGCCTCAACCGGCAAGGTGTCGTCCGGCCAGCGGTGGTTGTAAAGCGTCGCAAACTGCTGGTTGTGCGTCAGCGTGCCGACGAGGTCGGCCGGCGAATCATGCGTGAGGGTGTTTGTCACCAGCACGCGGCGGACGCTGATCTGCTCGATCGGCCCCGGGAAGATCACCGGCAGGCCGCCCGGACGGTCCGGCGAACCGTCGGGCACCGTCGGGTTGGCCGGCAGAATCGGGCGCAGCACGCAGGCAAATCCATCACAGTCGCTGAACGGCAGGTTGCTGACCGCCGCGATCAGACCGTACTCGGCCGCCTGCTGGTCCTCGGACTTCACACCGATGTAATAGACATCGCCGGCTGCGGAATCGGAGAATTGGATCGCTTCATTGCCGCCCCGCCGCGTGCTCTTGATCGCGCCGGCCACGGCGGACGGATTCAGATTGGTGAAGGACGGATCGCGCGAGAGA
>DNDP01000153.1:5656-6181 GCA_003484235.1 Verrucomicrobiales bacterium | reverse complement strand
GCCGGATTCAGATTGGTGAACGACGGATCGCGCGAGAGATAGAGGTCCAGATCCGCCTCGAGCATCGCCCGCGGACGCGAGGCATTGGCCGGGAGGAAGGTCGCCACGGCAAAGTTGGTGAACGTCGAGTTGGTCAACGCGACGCTGTTCGTGAAGACGTAGAAGTTCCACTGGCTGACGGCGCCGTTGGTGGTGGTGAGATAGGGCGGATTGGCGCTCACCTTTTCGCGCTCGAGCGGTTCACCGCTGAGCAGGGGAACGATCGCGACAGGTCCTGTCGGCGCCTGCGTCGCAGGCGGCGGAGTGGTGGCGGGTATGTCCGTGACCGTCATGCCATCCGTCAGGGTCGAATTGCCCAGCGAAATCACCAGCGCGTAGTCCTGGACCACATTGTCGGGGTGCGCCGTGACGGCATTCACGTTCACGCGGCGGGCCCGGACGGTGACCGAGTAATTTGTCCCCAGCGGCCGGTTGATGAAGACGTTCTCCACGTTGTTGACCAGGTCGGAGACGGTGTTGGTCCCC
>DNDP01000153.1:0-5471 GCA_003484235.1 Verrucomicrobiales bacterium | reverse complement strand
GGTGTTGGTCCCCTCGGTGGTGAAGTCAAAGCCGCCGTTGAAGTTGTTGCCCGAGTAGACAATCGGATTCGACGGGTCGTCCAGGTTCGTGACCACCAGGTCGAGGTCGTTGACCAGCTTCAGGGCCGCCACCGGGTTGCCCGGCGGATCCGTCCACACCAGCGTCACGCGCAGCGGAAAGAACTGGCCTTCCGGCGAGATGGTCACCGTGCGGGTGTGCTCCTGTCCGGTGGTCAATGCCCGGTTTGGATCCTGATCGAAAAACCGCAGCGGCCAGGTGTTCGTCGCCGCGGGATCGGTGTGCAGGGGCTCGGGGAGGCTGTTCGGCACGTCGACCCGCCCCCAGCCCTGGTAGTTGATGAACTCCCGGGTGGCGATGTTGTACTGGAGGTCGGTGGGCCGCGCGCCGTTGATCAGCAACGCCTTCATCAGGGCCGGGCTGTTGGTCACTCCGAAATTTTCGATGAAGAACTGGTGCATCAGCGCCAGCACGCCCGACACCGCGGGCGCCGCCATGCTGGTGCCGGACTCGAACCGGTAGTAGGGCGCCAACGCGTCGTTCAGTTTCTTCAGCTCGTCGAAGTAATTGCCGGGATCGTTGTTCAGGAAGAGGAATATCTGCAGGTCATAGCGCACCTCCTGCGCCGTGGGATTCTCGATCGCGTAGTTCCAGAAACCGGGCGTGACGGGAAACGACACGTCGCCATTTCCACGCGGTGTGAGGTTGCCGTTCGGTCCGGCCGAGATCGGCAGGGACGGAAACGGCACCGGAGACTGGCTGTTGGGCACGACCCTGATGCGGACGTCGGTGACGTTGTTCGGGATGAACAGCAGGCCCGTGTTCGTTCCGTTGGGCGCCACCCGCAAACCGGGAATGAAATTGGGAATGACCGTGTTGAAGCCTATCGGATCCGTCCAGTCCTTCGAGCGGGTCGAGGCGACGAACGATCCCGGTGCCACGACGTCCGGCTTGAAACGGCCGAACTCGCCCTCGAGTCCGATGCCCACGTTGCCCCGGCTTGAGAAGGAGGCCACCAGATTCGAACTGTCCGTCTCAAAGAAAAAGGGCGTGTTCGTGGTGCTCTCGCCGTTCACCGTACGGATGACCTCGTTGGTCAGCTCGCGGAACGCTTCCAGGGCGCCGACCGAAATCACGTTCTTCGCGGTCGCCGGCGATCCGACCGATCCCGCCTCACCACCGAGCCCCTCGTCGTTGCCGAAGCCGGAATTGCCGGCGGCGAACACATAGGTCAGCTGCTGCATCCCCTCGGTGCCGGGCAGTGCGTCCCGGACGGCGGCGTCGTAGCTTGCAGCGGCAAAGTTGTAGTCGAAGGCGGCGACGTAGCCCCAGCTGTTGTTTGAAACGAGCGAGTTCGTCCGCGCGGCATTCTCCTGCAGGTAGGTGTCCGACAGCAGCGGACCGGTCAGCAGGTCGATCGGCTGCGCAAAGAGGTTCGCCTCGGGGGCCATGCCCCGAAAGTCCGCATCGGTAATCGAGCCGATGTAGATGTCCAGCATCGACAGGTCGGGTGAATTCTCGCCCGAGCTGGCAATCGTGCCGGCCACATGCGTGCCGTGGCCGTCGAAGTCGATGCCTGTCGAGGCGACGTCGGTGAAGACGCGGCCGGCCAGGTCCGGATGCGTCACGTCCACGCCCGTGTCGTTGATGTTCACCAGGATGCCGCGTCCGGTGAGGCCGAGGTAATTGCTCGAGGTGTTGAGCGTATTGGTGCTGACGCCGAGCGTCACCCGGGCCAGATCGTTCGCCACGGCGCGGGCCGAATGGGGATCGACCGCCAGCACGTCGGGATTGCGGGCAAGCCCCAGCAGGTCGTTGTTGCCGGTCGCGACCACGAACTGTTCGCCGAAAGGTGTCCGTTCGCGTCCGTGAATCACTCCGCCAGCCGCCTTGAGCGTCTGCTCCACCTTCCCGGCCCGGCCCGGCAGCGCGGTGACCCGCAGCCAGTCGGACGGCATCGGGTCGCCGCGCAGCACCACGGCGAGCAGGGAGTCCGGCAGCTTGAACTGCGGCTCGTAGTTGATCACGTGCAGCCCCCGCCGACGGGACAGATCCGCGGCACTGGCGGCGGGCATGGTGGCGAGCACCGCATTGTTGGGCATGTAGGAAACGATCTCCGCGTTCCGGGTCGCGAGGAAGGAACGCAGCGCCGGGGTCACTCCGGTGCTCGAATGAACAATGTAGGCCCCGGGTTCACCGCGCCCGGTCAGTTCCGGCGGCAGCGGCAGGTTCCCGCCGTTGACGTCGATGAAAGCGTTGCGCAGCAGCACGACGTCGTCCCGGCCGATGAGCTCGTCGAGCGGAAGGTCGGTGTTGCGGACGCGGAAGGGAAACTTCTTCTTCTCATCGGCCAGATACTTTTCGATCCGTGCCTGTTCCTCGGGACTCCTCGCCGGTGTCCCCGCCTGACGGGTCGTCGCCGCGGATGCCGCCGGAGCGGCGGCCGATGCCAGCGCCTGACCGCCCGAGACGGCCGCGTTTTCCGGCGTGCTGCCAGTGCCGCCGACCTGAGACTGCAGGACGGGCAACTGATTCTGCGCGACGGCGGCCGTACCATCGGCCGTTTCGCGGGCAGACTCCTGTTCAAGCCGGCGGGCATCGCGCAACATCCACGACACCGCGAGCGCGAGCAGCAGGACCAGCGCTCCGCCGGTCCACATCCATTTCCGGAATTCGGGCTTCAACGACATAAATTTATTGAGGCGGGAGAACCTTGGTTTCGATGACCACGGCCTGATATTTGAACTCGTTCGTGTTCACGAGGCCCGACGGCTGAACCACGGGAGGAATCCGTTCGAAGCGCACCACCGACCGCAGCGCCGCCTCACCGGTCACCTGATAGTTGGTCACCAGTCCCGTATAGTCCGGGTCCAGCACGATCGAGAAGGGAGCCGGCTTGAGCGTCTGACCGAACGCATAGATGACGAACCGCGGCTCGCCGAGGCGCAGGAGCGACATGATCTGCTGCGGAATCCGTTCCATCGCGGCATCGTCCACCAGATCCAGGATCCCCTGCCCGCCGCCGCGCCGGTTCATGAAGGGTGAATCGACGGTCAGCTGCGGCACCGAAAGAATGTCACCCAGCTGCCGGTACTGGCCGCCAAACTGCGCGGTGCGGACGTTGTTGATCCCGTCCACCATGTAGCGCATCGCGTCCGAACCCGGCTGGATGACCACCGGTTCGGTCTGGGAGGACATCGCCATCGCGGAGATGCCCCCGGACTGGTCGTTCGTCAGCGTCAGCACTCCGGCGAGCACGGCGGACCACGACGCCTCACCCGGCTGGTTGATCGAGAGCTGGCCGCGGGTTGCCGAAACGCTGGGCGCCGTGGTGAACAGCCCGGCAAAACTCCAGTCCCGACGCGGCATCGTGGAGCCGTTGCCCACCAGCGAGACCGTTCCGCGATCGGACTTGATCCATTGCGCCTCGTCCATCGGGGGACCGGCGGTAATCTGTCCCAGCGAGTCGGTCTGTGTCCGGCGGTCCGCCTTGAAGAAGAGCGACTGCCAAGGTGTGCCGCGATGCACGCGGCCCATCCAGCCGATGTTCGGGAGCTTGTTGGTCGGAAAATTCCAGGCATCCGAGTTGATCGCGAGCGGGTCGGTGTAGAGAGGATCCTGCTGGATGGCCTGATTGCTGGAACTGTCCTTCTGCTTCTGGGATTCAAGGGAATCTCCGGGCCAAGGAGTGTACTTGTTGTTCACCTCGCCGATGCTCTGCGCAACGAAGTTGTTTGTGGATTGGGCCGTTCCCGGCGGGAGCGAGATCGCATCCTGGGCACCGGAATGAATCGCCAGATCGCCGGCCGTGTAATGGACCAGGGGATCGTTCACCTGATAGCGGCGGTCCAACACCAGCCGCTTGGTGGGCGTGAACGGCGCCTGCGCAATCAGACCGTTCGCCGACACCGGATTGCCGCGTCCCGGGAAGTACTGCGGGCTCGCCTGAAAGGCGAAAGCCCTGAAGGCGTCGATCGCCAGATCCTTGTCACGTCCCGAAATCGCCTCACCGGCATAGTTCCGCCAGATGCCTTCCCCGACGCCCAGAAAGCCAGCCGACATCATGAGCTGGTTCACCAACCCCTCGGTCGGGTCATTCAGCAGCTGTGTGCCGGCAAAGCGATTCATCAACCATGGCTGGGACGACTGCGAAGCTCCCTGCCGGTCGTTCTCCAGGACCATCGCGTCGATGATGTTGGTGCCCCACGTCAGCCGGTCGATGTTGGCGTAGTCGATGATCCGCACCCCGTCCGTCAGGATGAAGCGCACCCGGTTGGTCATCCGGAGATTCCAATCCGGGATGAAGAACTGGTTGGGCGTCGTGGGCAATCCGGCAAAGACGTTGGATGCCGCCGGCCGGAAGCGGGGATAACTGACGGGCGTGTAAACCGAGTTGGTCAGAAAGATGTGGTTGGTCATGATCGGCACCTGGAACTGCCGCCCCGACCAGGTGCCCGAAGGGATCGACAACTGGGCCGTGAAAGTTTTGGAGACCGGCGGACTGCCCGCAACGAAGGTTGCCGGCCATTGAATCTGCGCCCCGTTGCTCGATACGATCGCCATGTCGAAGTCCACCTCGATCGCCAGCTGCAGCGGCCGCGGGTAGGCGGCCTGATAGGAGTTCCACGCCTCCAGTCCAAACAGGTTGGTGATGCCAAGGATGTAAAACTCGTTGGTCTGGGCCGGCAGCGAATTCGCGTTTGGACGGAACAATTGCACGTTGCGCTGCACCTGGATGGCCGTCTCGACCGCCAGCTCATTGAAGTTTGGCAGGCCCTTCTTGGCGCCGATCACCATCGGCACGCCCAACGCCATCGGCTGCACCGTGAGCGGATTCGGATTGAGGGGAATCTGCTCGACCACATTGGTGCCGTCCAAATCCCAGTAGGCGGATTTACGGACGAACCCCTCCGGATCCAATATATCGCCCACCAGGTCCTGCCGCTGGTAGCCGGCGATGTAGACATTGGTAAATCCGTTGATGAATTCCTTGCGCAGATAGGGCCGGAAAACAGTCGGATACTGTGGCTGGCCCGGCACCACGTTGAGGTAGTTGGTCTGCCCGGTGGCATCGTAAAGGTTGGCGGCGACCTGCAGCACGCGGTGCACGGCCGCGTCGTAGTTGTTGGTCGGCCACACCATGATGTTGGTCAGGCAGATCATCCGTCCGTCAGCACCCACAAAGGCCTGCGAACGAAGCATCCGGTCCGCGGCGTTCGTGAAGAAGGCGAGCGGCTCCCAGTTCTTCGGGTTGGCGGGATCCCACACACCGGCCCGGTTGTCGTAGTTCAGGTTGATCTTGTCGGACGGATGGTACGGAACGGAGGCGTTGGTGGCCGTGAAAGAATCCACGCCCAGGCCCGGGTTGAACGTCTCCGGCTCGGTGCCCGAGGTCGTCCCGAGCTGCGAGAGCAGCCGGTAGTAGGTGCCGCCAGTCGCTGGACGAGCTTTT
>DNDP01000495.1 GCA_003484235.1 Verrucomicrobiales bacterium | reverse complement strand
GCATCACCTTCATCTACATCACGCACGACCAGAGCGAAGCGCTCAACATGGCCGATCGAGTTGCGGTCATGTCGCAGGGACGGATCGAGCAGGTCGGCGACGCCAGGAGCGTGTATGAAGCGCCGCGCACGCCCTTCGTCGCGAAGTTCGTCGGTGAGGTGAACCAGTTTCCCGGGAGGGTGGCCCGCATCCAGCACTCGGTAGCGCTGGTCGATACCGCCATCGGCGAGGTCGGTGGCGTCAATGTGGACAATCTTGCCCTCGGCGACGAAGCGATCGTCTTTGTGCGCCCGGAACGCTGCTGCCTCGAGGCGTCGTCAGTGTCCGGCGTTAATCGCGTGCCATGCACGATATCAAGGACGGACTATGACGGCGCCTTCGTGCGCATCATCCTGGACAGCGCCGGCGCGGCGCACCAGGTCAGCTTGCCGAACGACGGCATGCTGCTGGATCTCGCGGCCGGAAATCAGGTAGTGCTGACCTTCGCTGAGCAGGCGGCAATGGTTCTGCGGCCGGAACAGCAGCGGCATCTCGCAGGTGCTGTGGCATGACTCTGATCAGGAGCCTGAACAGTACCTACGGGCGCATCGTCGCTGCCTACATCGTCGCCTGCTGCACACTGTGGATCGTACTGCTAATCGTGCTGCCGCAGGCGATCATGGCGGACTACTCGTTCTGGCACGAGGTCACGTCGGCGGATCGAGCTACTCTCGAGAACAATCTCGAGAAGCAGTATGTCGATCTCCAGTTGATGGACCTGAAAATTAAGCGGTTGTCCGGTGGCGAAGAGGGCGAAGGCGAGTCATTGGCCGATCTTGAGCAGCTGCGCGCAAGTCTTGCCGGCGAGATCGCTGCCATAGAAGCTCAGCTTGCCGGTCAGGACGATGGCCCCCGGCAAGAATACACGTTCAAGAACTACACCAACCTTGGCGAACGGCATCTTGGAATCTTCCTGAAAACACTCGTGGCCAGTGCGGTCGTGACCATCGTGGCTTTGTTGGTCTGCTATCCCGTCGTCTACTACATCGCCAAATGCGCGACACCCAGCCGGGCCGCGTTGATCATCCTGGGGTTGGTCGTTCCCTATTGGGTCAACGAGATTCTGCGCACCTTCGCCTGGCTGATGATCCTGTCCTATAATGGGCTGCTCAATGTCTTTCTGCAGTCGACGGGGTTGACGGAAAGCCCAATCCTGTTCCTGTCAGGCAATTCCGGTGTCTTGGTCGGCATGATATATGCCTACATCCTCTTCATGGTGTTTCCGATCTACAACACGATGGAGACGCTGGACGACAATCAGCTCGATGCCGCACGCGACCTTGGCGCAACCTCATGGGGCATTCACCGCGACATCATCATCCCGCATGCCAAGCCCGGCATCGCTGTCGGCTGCATCATGACGTTCATGTTGTCGGCGGGATCATATGCCGTACCTGCAATTCTCGGCGGCACGACAGGTGATGTCTGGTTCACGCAGGTCATCTACGCTCAGTTCATGACCAGCCGCAACTGGAATGTTGGCTCGGCGTATTCGATCATGCTCCTGCTCGTCTGCCTTGGCTTCGTGTTGCTCGTCATGCGGATCGCGCGGGTGCGACTGCAGGACATCGTGCGATGAGTGCCGACATGAGATCAATGATTGGAGCACGGCAGTCAGCCATCTTTCGCACCGTTTTCAACGGCTACCTCATTCTGTTCTTCGCATACATGTTTTTGCCGCTGATTTTCATGTCGGTTGCAGCTTTCAATGCCGCATCAAGCCCGTCAGCCTATCCCTGGCAAGGATTCACCCTGGAGTGGTTTGATCGATTGTTCGAGGACAGCCAGATGGGCTGGGCGATCGTCAACAGCACCGTCATTTCTTTGGGGACGGTTGTCCTGGCAGTGCCGCTGGGACTCGCCGGCGCTCTGCTGCTGACTCAGCTCAGTGCGCGCACCAGATCGACCTTCTACGCGCTTATGGTCTCCCCGATCCTCATTCCAGGCACCATTTTGGGTATCTCGACCCTAATCCTGTGGGACGGTGTCGGCCTTCACGGCGGACTTGTGCTGTCTGTGATCGGGCAGACGACATATGTCGCTTCCTATTGCATGCTGCTGATCCTCGCGCGACTGCAGCGTTTCGACTATAGCCACGCCGAAGCCGCGCTGGACCTTGGCGCACCACAGCATGCGGTCTTTACGGCGATAATTCTCCCGTTTCTGCGACCTGCGCTTCTGACCGCGGGCATCCTCGCTTTCTTGCAGTCCTTCGAGAGCTACAATACTGCGCTGTTCACGATCGGCAACAAGACGACCTTTACCGTGTTCATTGCCTCGCGCGTGCGCCTCGGCCTTAACCCAACAATCAACGCGGTGGGCGTCATCATGGTCGTCGCCACCATCCTTCTTGCCGTTCTTTACGAGATCAATCGTCGGCGCGCAACCAAGAGGCGCCCGAGCTTTGCTGCTAGGGTCACCGCCGCCTCCACTGCCACCGCTTCCGCCTAGCGGAAGTGATTCAGCCGACAGCGCCCAAGAGTGGAAATGTTACCGTTCACTAGAGCTGTTCAGATCGAGCGGAACCTCACCAGGACGTCCGGGTTTGGGAAATGAGTCTATGCCGCTGAGACAATGAATGTCGCCTCCCGAGAGAAGAAGCGACATGCCCCCGTGGCATCGCTAGGGCCGAATTTGACCCACAGCGGACATCGGAGCGAGCCCATGGGCTCACTGACCGCCGCCGACCTTACCGCTCCACCTCCTACTTCAGGAGTTCGGTCCAGATACTCGTGTAGAGGTCGTTGACCTCGCTGGGGCAGGTTAATGCGAAGCTGCCTGCGCGCTCGAACTGTTTCGGGATAACGATCTCCGGTGCGTTCTTGAGTTCTTCGGACATAAAGGCTTCTGAGCCCTTGATGCCGTTTGCGTACATTGCGAAGGCTGAGATCAGCGCTGCGTTCTCCGGATCCATGACGAAATTTTGGAACAGCTTCGCGTTCTCGACGTTTTTCGCGTCCTTCAGAACTGCCACGTTATCCATCCAGATCGGATAGCCTTCCTTCGGATAGCCGTAGACGATCGCCGGGTTCTTCAGACGTGCGCGGAGCGTCGGACCGCTCCAGCCCACGCCGACTACGATGTCTTCCTTCTCAAGTCTTTCCTGGTTCCCATAGTCCATTGACATCCAGTATTGCTTGGCGTTCACCAGCGTGTCGCGGGCCTTCTTCAGGAGCTTCTTGTCATTTGTGCACCAAACGCCGCCGACATAGCGGATTGCGAGGTTCATTACGTCCGACATCTCGGGCACCACGTTGAGCTTGCCTTTGAGCTCATCTGGCGGATCGAGGAAGATGGCCGACGTGTTCGGGTCGGCCTTTGAGTATTTAGTGTTGAGAAGGATGCCAGTGGTGCCCCATTGCCATGGCACGGTGTAGTGGCGGCCGGGATCGAACGGCACGTCGACCCAGCGCGAATCCATGTTCTTGAAGTTCTCCATCTGGTCGGGTCGGGTCTCCATAAGAAGGCCCTCCTGGATCCAGATCGGCACGAAGTTCGCCGAGGGCACTACAATGTCGAAGCCATGACCGCCAGCCCGCACTTTGGCTAACGCCGTGTCATTCGAATCGTAATCGGTGATCGTAACCTTCACTTTATACTGCCTCTCGAACTTCGTGATCAGTGCTGGGTTGGTGTAGTCGCCCCAATTGAAGATCTGCAGGTCTCCCGCTGCGAAAGCAGCACCGGCCGATGCGGTCAAAGCAAGGCCGACAGCTGCTCTCAACAGTTTGAGCCTCATGGATCTCTCTCTTCTTGAATCAACCCAAATCACTTCTGTTCATTAAGGAGAGGCTGCAACTGTGATCTGCCCCGACCGAGTG
>DNDP01000074.1:605-6934 GCA_003484235.1 Verrucomicrobiales bacterium | reverse complement strand
GTGGCGGTGTTGAACTGAATCACGCCGTTGACCGAGTCCTTCACCGGGCAGCTGAAGACCTCGCCATCGGGGATGTTCCGGTCGCCGCCGCACATCTTCGCGCCGATGCGCTTGATGCTGAATTTGAGATCGGTTCCCGGTCCTTTGAGATGAACTTTGTCGGTCTTGGTCATGAGCTTCTCCAGCGGCTTCATGGCGCGGCTCATCTTGGCGTAGTCGAGCGTGCAGACATCGAAATACAGATCCTCAAAAGCCTCGGTGCTCATGCCCGCAGCTTGCGCCATGCTGGGTGTGGGCCACCGGAGCACCACCCACTTCGTCTTGTTGACGCGGTAATTCTGCACCGGACGCAGGGTCTTGGAATACATCTGCAGCAACTTCGAAGGGACGTCAGATGATTCGGTGGCATTGTGCGAACCGCGAATGGCGATGTACGCGTGCATCTTCTTCATGCGCGCCATCTCCAGATCGCGCGCGAGGCGGGCATGCTTCTCATTCGTGCCGCGCAGGAGTTCTCGGGTGATGCGGCTGTGGCGGATGTCCACGGCCGGCGTGGCCCTGGCCTTGCGGGCGGCGCGGACGAGTTCAACGGTCATTTCATCAGGGATGTCCATCACGTCGATCAGGACGTTTTCGCCCTTCTTGAGGCGGCAGGAGTAGTTGACGAGCAGTGAGGCCAGTCTCGAGTAGCGCGGATCAGTCATATTTGCGGCCGAGGAAATCACAAGCCGGCGGCGGAGAACAATTCAATTTCCGGGAGCATCGGGGCGCGGACTGCGTCTGAACAGGGCGGGAACGGCCCGGGTCGCGTACGACCGCCCTACCGGCATCCGGATGTGACGACTGGTCATCGTGTGATGAATGCGGTCAGCCGTCCGGGTGGCGGCGATCCCGCGATGCCGACGTTCCCAGGGTCATGGGCCCGTGCGTTGCGACCGAACTGGTCCTTCTCGGGGGAGAACCGCGCGGGCCCACCTCTTTTCTCCTCCCTCCTCATCCCCTTTGACAGGCCGACTCGTCCTGGGTTACCACGGATTCGTTTTCCACAAGCCGGATCGAGGTCTGCTCATGAAGAAGAAATCGCGCCTCAACAAGCGCAAAGACCGGACGTCGCAGGAACGACGAACCGCGGCACCCTCGCCCCAGTCTGGCAATCTGTCCGTGTGGCTGGTTGCAGTCGGTGTGTTGGCGGTGATCGGAGTCATCGTTGGCATGAGTTGGAACCGCGCGGGACAGGCGGATTCCACGTCTCAAACAATTCCCGCCTCAGGACCGGTTAGTGAGCCTTTTTCACATCCGCCGGCCGAACCTTCCAACGAAGCAGACGAGGAGTTCGACGCGGCTCAGCTTCTGGTCGGCCCGCGCGACGATGTTGGCGGGAGTTCAGGTGGACCGGTGTCGACCGGCCAGCAGCAACGGTTTCGTGTGGTCTGGAACGGGCTCGATGAAGCGCAGCGGACGGCCGGAGTGCTGGGCGCAATGGTGAGCAACATCCGGCAGGAAGACTACGCGGGGCCGGAAAGCTGCCGCGAGTGTCATGCCGAGAATTTTGAACATTGGTCGGTGCATCCCCACCGCTGGATGAACGCCGACGCCACCGATGCGACGGTGTTGGGAGATTTTTCCGATCCCGATCCGATGCACTATCTGGGCGGGTTGGTCCACTTCCGCCACGAGAACGGCGTCCGGTCCATGCGTCTGGAACGGGGCGGCGACTCGCGCACCTACCGGGTGACGCGAACCATCGGCTCACGGTTCACCCAGTATTATGTCGGTCTTCTGGATGAAGGCCCGGATGCGCCGGATCATCCGGCCCGCGGCGTCGAGCACGTGCTGCCCATCGGTTGGTGGATTGACCGCCGCGAATGGGTTCCGGTCGTGCACATCGATGACGAGGGACCGGATGGGACCCGGTGGGATCCCTTCGCGACCGTGAGCACTGTCGGCTACGACAGTTCGTGCTCGGCCTGCCACACCACGCCCACGATGGGAGACTGGATGCTCAATCCCGCGGGGATGCTGCGCTTCGGCTTCCACTCGCATGTTCCGGTCACGTTCGACGCCCGCGAGTATCTGCGCGAAGCCCACCCCGGTCTGGCTGCACGCATATTCTCCGGACCACGGACGACCAGGGAGCAGCGCATGGATGCGGTTGTCCAAATGCGCGACCAGGATGCCCGGCAGCACGCGGTCAGTCTGGGAATCAGCTGTGAAGGCTGTCACCTGGGCAGCCGGGAGCACGTGCGCGCGAGCGATCAACACAAGAGCGCGGTCCTTCCCCATTTTTTTCCGGTCAGCAGCAACGTGGTTGCACTCGCCGCCCGACCGCTGGAGGTGCATTCGCGGCGGACCGAGACCGTCAACTTCATCTGCGCCCGGTGCCATTCCGGCAACCGCCCGCAGTATGCCGGCGGCATGTCGACCTGGAATTCGGTGGAATTCAGCGATGCGGAGAAGGGCTATTGCTATGTGCGGAAGACCCGATCAAGGCCGGATCTGGAACTGCTTTCCTGCACCGGCTGCCATGATCCCCATGAGCCGACCGGACCACGGTGGCGCAGGGCACCCGACGAAGACGATGCCAGCTGTCTGCAGTGCCACAAAGAGTACGAACCGGCCGCCGACCGGTTCCGGCACACCCGACACCTGGCGGGCAGCGCGGGCGACCGATGTCTGAACTGCCACATGCCGCGGCTGAATGAGGGCATGCAGGACGTCGTTAGAACCCACACCATTTCGAACCCGTCCTGGCCCAGCATGATCGAGGCGAACCATCCCAACGCCTGCAACCTTTGCCACCTGGACCAACCGATCGACTGGACGCTGACCTGGCTGGGGCGCTGGTACCGCATCGACCGCTACCGCTCCTTCGACGATCGGAAGTTGGCGGAGAACTATCCGGATCGTGCCGGACCCGTCGGTCTGGGCTGGCTGAAGAGCCCGCACGAACCTACCCGCCTGGTGGCGATGGATGCCCTCGCGCGGCAAAAGGCGCACTGGGCGCTGCCCTCGATGGTCGAAGCTCTCGACGACGATTACCTGTTGAACCGGCAGTTCGCGCGCATTGCGCTGGAGCAATGGCTGGGCGTCCGCCTGGAGGACCACGGCTACCGGTTCTACATGACCAGGGAAGAACGGAGGGAACCGCTGGCGCAGATTCGGGCGGCACTGCTGGCGCAGCCGCGGTAAGGCTGCCGCGGCCCAGTGCAGCCGCGCAGGGGGTGGAGGCGCCGCGTTCAGTCCACGGTCAGCGGCCCGTCAAACACCGTGAGGCTCAGCACCTCACCCGTGGCCACGTGCGGGCCATGGCGTTCGCCCTTCGGCGCAAAGAAGCAGGTGCCCGGACCATAGCCGATGCCATCCTCGATCCATTCGCCGGACAGCACGTAGGCGGTTTCATTGGCCAGCGGATGGGCGTGCTCCGGCACGGTGGTTCCGGCCGCGAACTTTCGCAGCACGGTGACTCCGCCGGTGACCGGATCCTTGCGCAGCACTTTCAGCTGCACTCCCGGATAGGGCCCGGGCATCCATTGGGTGGTGTCGATGTGTGATGTTTCCTGGAACATAGGCTGATCAATTTCCGCTGAGCAGGCTGGCGATCCGGGTCTTGCGGCTGATGCGATGGGCCTTCTCCACCCGGTAAGGACGCACGGGCTGTGACAGCCCCTTGACCATCACTTCGGGACATTCCTCAACCGTGAAGGATTCGGCTATGGCCTGGTACACGGCGTCACTGACGAGCACGTCGCCCGGTTGCGCCACCGTATTGAGACGGGCCGCGACGACCACGGTGTGGCCGAGCGCGGTGTAGTTGAACTGGTTCGGGTTGCCAACGAGGCCGACCACCGCCTCGCCGTAGTGCATGCTGATCCCCACCTGCAGGGCCTGCTTGCCCTGCTCGACGAGGCGCCGCGACACGGTTTTGGCCACGTCGCGCATCGCCAGCGAGGCGAGCACCGCCTCCTGAATCTGTTCGTCGGGCGGATCCTGCGTGATGCGGAAGAGCGCCATCAGGCCGTCACCGGTGTACTTGTCGAGCAGGCCGCCATAGGCATGCAGCGCCTCGGTGAGGGCGGTCATGTAGGCGTTGATCGTCTCGATGACCTCCTCGGAGGTGTGACGTTCCGCGAAGGGGGTGAAGTTCCGCACGTCGGCGAACAGCACGCAGATCCGCTGGCGGCTGCCGCCCAGGCCGAGCTTGTTTTCCGGATCCTCGAGCAGTTCCTCGACAACCTGCGGCGCGACGAACCGCTGCAGCAGCGCGCGGTTTCGCTGCAACGCCACATGCTCGAGCGAAAAGGTGAACTGCGTGACCAGCATGAAGGCGATGACGGCGGCGATGAGCGGCAGCACCGGATCCACCCAGGTGAGCCGCAGCACAAAGGCCAGGCCGACGCCGATTACGAGCATCAGCACGGCGATGCCCACCCGCCATGCGGCACGGAAGGGATCGCGCCGCAGGCACAGATGGCCCGCCAGCAGACCGAACCCGATCGTGAAGAACAGATCCAGCGGCAGCGCGGCCTTGCGGATGTAGGTGTGGTTGACCAGCGTCATCGCCGCATGCGCCTGGAGTTCGGGCATTCCGAGGTTGCCGATGGGCGTCTTTTGTTCGTGCCAGGCGATCGAGTCGAGGAGGAAGACCTTGTCCTTGAAGAAGTCCGGTTCACGCAGCCACGAGGAGCGATCCTTGGGGTAGGGGCCGGAAGCCGGCTGGGGGGGGATCACGTAGATGCCCGTGGCGTTGGTCTGCAGCAAACTGCTGTACGTGGTGCGGGAGAATTCGTTGCCGCGGGCGCGGCTTTGAAAATTGACGATGACCGGGTCGTGCGCGTCGAGCATGTCGGAACGGACGGTGTCCAGCGCGCCGGCCTGCGGCAGCTTCCAGCGCGCCGGCTGCAGGCGGTTGGCCAGCAGGTAGGCGAGAGGCGCGGGGTCCAGCCAGAGGGTGGGGATGGTGTTGATGCTGCCGATCCGGTAGTTGCCAAGGCCCGCAGCCCCCACCGCCTTGGCGGCGGACAGCACCGGTTGCGCCTCACCCGCAACGACTCCGCCGTGGCTCGCCACGATGACTTCTCCGCTCTCCTTCATTGCGGCGGCAAGCAGGGCGAGATCGTTTCTGGCGCGGCGGATGGCTGCGGCATCGGGTTCGGGTGCCTCGTAATCGGTGGCCGTGTTGGTTGATTGCCGATGATCAAGCCACGACAGGTTCAACAGCGGCAGCGGCAGGACGATGGTGCTCGCGTCGAGCTGCTGCAGACGCCGGATGGCTGCCGCCTGGATGGCCGGTTCCGAGCTGTCGGCCATCATCTGACTGCGGGTCGAAGGATCGAACTGCACCAGCACGATCCGTCCGGGATCGACGGTCAACTGGTCTTTGGTGCCGATGCTCCGGAACAGCTCGTTCGAGTTGCGGAGGCCGATCAGCGGACCGAGCGTCTGCAGCTGGAGCGGCATGAAGACGCCGCTGGCCGACATCAAGCCCGCCATCGCCCCCGCCAGAACGCCCAGCGCCGCCCCCCGGAAATCGAAGAAAAGCACCGAGCTGTCGCGATCCCAGCGCAGGATCAGCCGCCGTTCCAGCCAGCGCACCCAGCGCGTGACCATGACGTGGGGGTTGAGTTCCGGCGTGCGGGCCAGCAGACAGAGGATGAGCGTGACGATCGGAATGGACGCCTTGAGGAAGGAACGGAAGCCGCCGAGTTCAAGCCCCGCGAAGAATCCGAGGAACAGCACTCCCAGACCCCACGCGTGCGTTCCCCGCCGCGCCGCTGCGCCGAGATCCGGCGAACCGGTTCCGGCCATGATGCCGATGGACGCGCCGACCAGCTGCAGCAGGAACAGGATGACGAACAGGATCGTGAAGGCCAGCGCCAGGAGGCTGACCGTGATGAGTTCGAGGGCCGGCCAGCCGCCGGTCTGCTGCATCGTCGAGTAAACCACGAGCGTGTTCAGCAGGCTGATTCCCGCCGCCCAGTTGCGCGCCTGGGGCACCGCCTCCCAGATCGCTTGACGATGGTAGAAGCCCCAGACCACGGGGACGATGGAGAGCAGGAGTGCCAGGCTGAACCACGCGACGAGGAAGATCTGCACCTCGAACAGGGCCGGAAGCAGGACGATCAGCAGACCGCCCACGACCACCAGCCACCACATCAGCCGTTCCGAAGAATTGGGGCTGCGGCGAAGATTCCAGAATCTGGCCAGGAGTGAAGACATGGTTCCTGCGTGGATGAAACGGCAATCCCCGTTCCAATTGCAAGACCCCGCTGCCCCGCGATCCCCGGCCTGCAGTTGCCGGTGGGAGTGCCTGCGCGCCCCGTCAGAGCCCC
>DNDP01000074.1:0-399 GCA_003484235.1 Verrucomicrobiales bacterium | reverse complement strand
GCCCCGTCAGAGCCCCTTCAAGACTTTCGCGGCGATGCGAACCGTCGCCTCGATGTCCTCCGCCGAGTGGGCCGCCGAAATGAATCCTGCCTCAAACTGGGACGGCGCCAGATAGACCCCTTCCCGTAGCATCCCGTGAAAAAAGCGGCCGAACTTTTCCCGGTCACTGCGCATCGCATCTCCCAAACTGTACACCGGCTGATCGGTGAAATAGCCGCAGAACATGGAACCGATCCGCTGGAAATTCACCGCGACACCGGTGGACCTGGCGGCCTGCTTCATGCCCGCTTCCAGCTCCGCTCCCCGTTCCTCGAGCTGTTGGTAAATCTTGCCGTCCATCAACGCGTCAACCGCGGCGATGCCCGCCGCCATCGCCCCCTTCGGGTGCGCCATCGCGAT
>DNDP01000474.1:11498-11654 GCA_003484235.1 Verrucomicrobiales bacterium | reverse complement strand
ACGGCGTGCCGCTGGAGGCGCTGGTGAAGAAGTTCGCGCACCAGCGTTTCGAGCCCTCCGGCTTCACCAAGAACCCGGACATCCGCAATGCCTCGTCGATCATCGACTACGTGTTCCGCTGGATGGCGCTGCAGTTCATTCCCGGCTACCGGCAGG
>DNDP01000474.1:4969-11318 GCA_003484235.1 Verrucomicrobiales bacterium | reverse complement strand
CCGGCTACCGGCAGGCGGCGCTGCCCTCCAGCGCACAGCCCGACCTCGCGCTCCCCGGGCTGAGCGAGGCTGAAAAAAAAAGTGTGAATCGCCCGGTGCCTGACCTCCCGCTGGCCGAGGACACCGAGATCATCATGAAATCCAACGCCGCCCATCCCGTGCGGGGTGGCCATCACGACGGTGCCGCGCTGCCGACGACGATCAACATCTTCGTCAACCAGCAGGACGCGCCGAGCTGCCCGAACTGCGGGCACATCGCGGTCCGCAACGGGGCCTGCTACAAGTGCCTGAACTGCGGCGAAAGCCTTGGTTGCTCGTAGGCACGAGGCGCTGCGAACGCGATCCGTTCAACAATGAAACCGTCGGAGGCGAACCTCCGGCGGTTTTTGTTTCCTTCCCGTTCAGTTGGCCGGTCCGGTGGGCATCGGCTGCGCGCGGACCTGGAAGAAGCCCTGCATCTGATCCGGCACGATGATCCGACCGGTGTTGTCGAGCGGGCCGGCCACCGGATTCCAGCCGGGGGCGTCGAGGGTCAGCTTGTTCTCGAGGAAGTACACCATGCCCGGTTGCGGCGTCCAATGGATCAGCATCGGCGAGGTGCTGGAGAGTCCCAGCTCCACAATCTCGACCTGCACCGGAGCCAGCGGCGGCTGGTTGGCCCGGGAGGCGGGCAGGGGTGCGATGTTCTGAAACTCCAGCCCCTGCGGGTAGGTGTCCCAAGGCCCCTGGGCGATGGGATTGTTCTGCCCGTCCTGAATCACATACTGGTTCTGCGGCAGGTCGATGATCAGCCGCAGCGGGAAAGGCGGGAACTGTTGCGGCGGCACGGTCAGCGTGAACAGCTGCACGCGAACCGGGTCCGCGAAGGCCGCGCCCAGCACCACCACCTCCACCGGGATGGGCGGGCCTTCGGAAGGCACTTCCGCCACCCAGACCCATTCGTTGGGTTCGCCCTCCAGCTTCAGAAAATCATACTGCGGTTCCCCGGGGATCAGCACGATTCCCTCGAGGGCGTCGGAGAAGGACTGGCCCAGCGGAGCGCCGTTGAAGCCGACACCGCCCGGGAAGAAGCGGACGAGCCCGTCGGGATCGTCCAGGCAATCCCACCAGATCCACGGACACAGACAGGGGCAGAACATGCCGGAAGATTGCGGCGACTGCGGCCGTCCCAGATTGGCGCCCGCCCAGGTGTGGATCTCGTCGGGCGTCACGGCTCCGTCCCGGTTGGCATCGGTCTGCCCGCGGTTCGATGAGCTCGCGCAGTTGGCGTACTGGTCGGAATACTCGCCGCCGGTGCCGTCGGCGCCGAACCACGAGGGTTCCTGGCCGGTCGAAGAGGTGACCACCATCTGTCCTGAGCCCCCCACGGCGGAGAGAAACTGGCCGGAGTAGCAGGACTCGATGATGACCGTGACGTTGCAGGATGCGGCGGCGAAATCGCAGTCCAGTCCGCTGCAGGTCGGGATGAGCGCCAGGAGATCGGCCAGGTCCGCACCCGTGAACGTGCCTGGGTCGCCCGGTGATTTTGCCCGCAGCTGCATGCTGCCTCCGGGCGTGTTCTTCGCGCCGTGGGCTATGAAGTAGATCAGCAGCTGGTCCTGGCAGGTCAGCGAAGGCAGCAGTCCGTTGATCCAGTTCGCGATGTCCGCCTTGCTGGCATTGGCGCCGCTCACGGAGGTTGTGTTGTAGCCCTGCACCTGCAGGGTGTTTTTCATGGTTCCCGCGGCTTGGGCGACGGCGCTTTGTCCCGCGTTGTCCACGCCCTGAACGACGATGGCGTGGTACTGGATGGGCAGCAGGTTCCAGCCGAACAGCGGGCCGGGCGGCGGGGTCTCGGGAGGAGGGTCGCCATCGTCATCATCGTCGCCGGGAGGGCCGCCCGGCGGTGGCGGACAACCAACGCCCGGACAGCCCTTCAGATAGACTTTCGCATCCTCAATCTCTCCCGAAGCAAACGCACCGCTGCCATCCCAGCCGGGCAGGCCGAACGTCGCCGGATCGATCGTCTCCGGTGTCAGCGCAGCGCGCATCCAGACGAGCGTGGGGGGCCGTTCGGGCAGGCCCCAGCGGAACCCCGGTGAAACCAGCGTGGCACGGCTGCCCGGCGCGACCCGCACCACGAAGTTCTTCACCGCCCACTCGGTGCCGGCCGCGGCGCCCGACCATGCCCCGTTCTGGTCGAAATCGAAGAGCAGGTTTACGTGGCGGTCCTCGTCGGCGGCGTCGATGGCCACGCTGACATCGAAGATCAGGTGGGCGGTGGCGGGCGAAGTGTTCGGGTTCCAGGCGAGGAACATCCGTTCGTCCGAATCGGCATCCTCCAGATTCGGCACACCGTCGGGATCGGAGAGGTCGCCGGCATCCGTTTCACGGCTCACGGTGCGTCCCAACGTTTCGACGCCCGTGACGAGTGCATGGGCGCCCGGGCGGTTCAACACACTGTTGACGGTGGCGAACAGGGTGGGAAATGCGCCCGTCACTCCGGGATACGCGGGAGCACCTTCGGGTGCGTCTCCGTAATCACCCATCGGCGCCGAAAGATTGCCGGGCGCTTCCACCAGCTGGGGGCGGGGGACGATTGGAAAAATGGGAATCAGGCGCGTGCCCGGGGCCGTGCCATCCGCCAGTTGATAGCCGTCCAGCGCCGGCCAGTCCTCGGCGTCGAACACCGTGACCACACCGGTTTGATCATCGATGAAGACATACTTCACCGGGTGCTGGAAGTATTGGCAGGGGAAGAGGTCCACACAGGCGAACCACTGGGGATTGCCGGAGATGCCGGCGACATCGACCGAGGGAGAACTGCCCGCGACAGGTGTGATGGTGCCCGAAGCCAGCGGAGCGGGCAGCAGGTAGGCTGCGATTTCGTCGAGGCTGGCGGAGGGCTGCAGGACTTCGCTGCCCAGCCGTTCCAGCGCCTGTTGCTGGGAAAGAGCCCGCGAAGCGGTGGGCTGCGAAAGGATGCAGAGGGTGAGCAGAGCGGTGGGCAAAAGGCGAAGTCTCATAACGCATCGAACGGTTGCCCGGGGCGCAGGAAGGTGTCCCCGGTGGGTTTTTGCCTGTTGGAACCATTCCTTTTTACGCCCCTCCTCCTGAACCGCAAGGTTCAATTGCCCCAACTCCGCCGGCCCTCGCCGCTTCCCCCGGGCGGCCGCGCTAGGACTTCTTCCGGAACTTCACCAGATAGTTCTCCTTCAAATACTCCGGCTGGGGGCCCGGCATCTTCTCGAAACCGGCAGCCTCGATCTCCTTTTCAAAGACATCCTGACCGGCGCGGACGTGGTTCAGCGTCCACTCCGAGCTCTTGCCCTCGATGCGGTGAAAGTCGATCACCACGAGCGTGCCGCCCGGCTTCAGCCCCCAGTGAATGGAAGCCATCGTCGACTGCGGGTATTCGAAGTGATGGTAGGTGTCGCAGATGAACACGACATCCACCGACTCCCTGGGGATGCGGGCGTTGCGGTCGGTGCAGAGGATCGTTTCGACGTTCTTGAGCCCGGCGGCTTCCGCACGCTTGTGAATGTTGGCCAGGAATGGCGTGGCGATGTCCACCGCCAGAACCTTGCCCTTCTCGCCGACCTTTTCGGCAAACAGTTTGGTGAACAGCCCGGTGCCGGCGCCCACATCGGCCACGGCGTCGCCCTCCTTGATGCCTGCGGCCTCGACGATCTCCCGCCGGTGGGCGAACACCTCGCGGCTCTCGGTTTCGAACCTCTCTACCCATTCCTCGACTTGGAGGTCGGCTTTCTTGAAGTTGTCGTTGATGCCCGGCTTGACGCTCTTTTCCTGCGCCGCTGCGGAAAAGCACAACGTGCCAAGCAGGAGAAACAATCCGACCAGCCAATGAGAACCGGTGGACGAACGAGGATGGAGGTTCATGACGGGACTATGCCGGCAGCGGCGGGGACAGGGAAGGGAAAGCTTGGTCCCGGGCGCGATCGGAGGATTGTCCGCCGGGGTGGGGACTGAAAATTTCCAATGACCGGCGAGCCCTTCTCTGCTACGGAACTCACATGCGTCCCCCGGTGGCCCTGGAACAGCTGAGCGACGAGGAGCTGCTCGAGCAAAACATCGCCCGACTCGGTTTGAAGCTGGAGGGCACGCCGCTGGAGCCCCTCGTCCGGAGATTGTATTCCGAATTGGATGCGAAGGGGCTCATCTTTCACCCGCCCTGCCACGTGGGTGACGAATGGTTCTGCCCGGTCGGCATTCCGGCGATCTTCATCCCCTTTTTCCTGGTGCATCCGCGGCTGCGGGAGCTGGAACGCAAGCAGATCCTCGAGGTCGAAGGCGAGGACGAGGACTGGTTCATGCAGCTTATCCGGCACGAGGCCGGACATGCCTTCAGCTACGCCTACCGGATCCAGCACAAGAAGAAGTGGCAGGAGCATTTCGGGCTCGCATCGAAGGAGGAGTCCGACACCTACCGTCCGCGTCCCTACAGCCGCAGCTTTGTCACGCATCTGCCGGACTGGTACGCGCAAAGCCATCCCGACGAGGACTGGGCGGAGACGTTCGCCGTGTGGCTCACGCCGGACCTCGACTGGCGGAAGCAATACCAGGGCTGGAAGGCGCTCCGGAAACTGGAATACACCGATGAACTCATGCGCTCCCTCGCCGGCAAGCCGCCTTTGGTGAACCCGAAGTACCGGGTCGCGGAATACAACTTTCTGGATCTGAAGTTGAAGAGCTACTATGCCCGCAAGCGCAAGGCCTACGCGGAATCGTTTCCGGACTTCTACGACGCCGACCTGCGCCGCATGTTCGCCGCCGATCCGAAATCGGACGAGACCGAGTGGGCCGGCAACTACCTGCGACGTCGCCGCCGGCAGATCATCAGCTCGGTGGCCCGCTGGTCCAGCGAGCACAAGTTCCGCATCGACCAGCTGCTGCGCGACATCACCGACCGCTGCGACGAATTGGAGCTTGCGGTCGCGCCGGACGATCCCAACATCGACCTCCAGGTGGCCGCCTACATCACCGCGCTGACGATGAACAACCTGTTCACCGGCCGGTTCAAGCGCACCAAGTAACCGTCATGCCAAAGCGCGAAAAAGTCCTGTTGGTCTTCGACTCGGCCGGCACCAAGGCGATCGACCACGACTACAAGGACGAGCTGAAGACCGAGGAATGGCAGGCGGAATCGGACGTCATCCGCGCGATCAAACGGCTGGGTCACGAGTGCGAAATGGTTGGTCTGCACGACGACACCGAGCCGCTGCGGCAGAAGCTCGCCGAGTATCAGCCGGACATCATCTTCAACATGGTCGAGGCGTTTGCGAACCTCAGCTCCGCCGAGCAGAAGATCACCTCCTACCTCGAGCTCCAGGGCATCCCCTTCACCGGCTGTGGTTCCGTCGGCATCACCCTCTGCAAGAACAAGGGCATCTCGAAGAAGATCCTCGGTTACCACCGCATCCGGGTGCCTGCCTTCGCCGTGTTCCCGGTCGGGCGTGCAATCAAGCGGCCGGCGCGGCTGAACTTTCCCATCCTGGTCAAGCCGCTCGAGGAGGAAGCCTCCTACGGCATTTCCGCGCTGTCGCTGGTGGACACCGAGAAGGACTTCACCGAGCGGGTGCAGTTCGTGCACGAGAAGTTCAAGCAGGCGGCGATCGCCGAGGAATACATCGACGGCCGGGAGCTCTACGTCGGGCTGATGGGCAACCAGCGCCTGCAGGTGTTTCCGCCCACCGAGATGATGTTCAAGGAGATGCCCGAGGACGGCCCACGGTTCGCCACTTTCAAGGCCAAGTGGGACTGGGACTACCGTGAGCGCTGGGGCATCGAGAACGACTTCGCAAAGCTCGAGCCGGAAGTCGCCAGGCAGATCGAGAAGCTCTGCAAGCGCATCTACCATCTCCTGCTGATCGACGGCTATGCGCGGCTCGATCTCCGGCTCACGCCGCAGAACGAGATCGTCTTCATCGAGGCGAACCCGAATCCCGCGCTGACCGCCTACGAGGACTTCGCGCTGGCCGCGGCCAAGGCCGGGTTGAACTACACCCGCCTGATCGACCGCATCCTCAAGCTCGCCAAGGCCACGGTTCGCAGTTGATCCCCCGGTGCCCGCGCCCGGTGCCGGCGGGGCAGGATCCGGTTAGCGCAGATTATTCCTCAAGGCGGGGCCGCAATCCGCCGAAGTTTGGAGGTGAAAAAACAGGGGGTCGTCATGCGGCGGCCTCGGATGCCTACCGCCAGAACCATGACACGCACACTGCTTGTTTTCCTTGGAGCCACCCTGCTTGCCTCGGCTCAAAACCCCTTGCCCAAACCTCAAGGCCTCCTCCTGCGCGGCTTTGAATCCGCCGCCCAGCAATTCCGGCGAGGCGACGCCGCCACCGCGGCCGGC
>DNDP01000474.1:0-4740 GCA_003484235.1 Verrucomicrobiales bacterium | reverse complement strand
GCCGTCGGAGAGATCTCGGCCACCATCAACGCCGCCTCGTTGGCGCCCCTGGTGAGCTGGGTGCGCGACCGCGGGCAGCTTTACTCGGCCTACGCCACGTTTACACCCGGCCTGCTCGACGAGCATGGCTTCCTCGCCGGGGCCGTCTCCAGTGCCGGCCGCACCTTGGACCTCGACGGCAATCCGGGTGGCGCCATCCTTTTCAAAGCCGAAACACATGCCGCGCTGGTCGCAATCGCCAAAGCCTACGTCGACGCCGGGGTGGACTACATCCACTACGACACCGCCTGGGTGACGCTCGATGCCGGGCCGTTCGACGCCGAAACCGTGGCCGCCTTCCGGGATTTCCTGAATGCCCGCTACGATCTCGCTTCGCTGCAAGCCATGGTGACGGCGGGTTATGACGGGAACACCTTTGATTACGGCGCGTTTCTCCGCGCGGCCGGCGTGACCACCGCGAACTACGCGGCGGAAACAACGCTGGTCGAAGGCACCGTGCTCCAGCAGTCGAAGCACTGGCGCCTGTGGCAGGCGTTCCTGCGGGTGAAGGAGCGCGAGGCCGTGCAGGCACTCGTGACGCAGGCCAATGACTACGCGGTCTCCGCCCGCGGCCGCGGCGTGGGATTCTTCTTCAACCGTTACGGGTTCATCAACCGGCCGGCGGACCGGTGGTTCCTCGGCGAGTTTGCCTCGGGTGATCTCGGGGAAACCCATTTCGGCGGCCAGACCTGGCTCTATCACAAGGGCTACTCCCTCGAACCGGTGTTCCGGGCGAACCTGAAGACTCACGGCAACCGGTTCGAGAGCTGGAACGAGCCGCCGCAGACGTCGACCGCGGTCCGGTCCGTCTTCCTCGCCGAGTCTATCGCCAACAACGGTGTCGGGACGTGGTCCGACGAGCATCCCGGCGCCACCGGGATCGCGCGCATGGCCCGCCGGTTTGCCGCGCAGGTCGGGCATACGCCGGTCAGCGACGTCGCGATCTTCTATCCGCTGGCCACGGCGCTGCACACGCGGCCGATGCAGGTGGGGACCCTGCCGGGCGTGGGCGGCAACCACTACTGGTATCTCGGCCTCGGCTACCTGCTGCGCGACCTGAAGCTGAACTACGACGTCGTCTTCGGCGGCGACGACCTCGGCCTGGCGGATTCGCTGGCTGCCGACGCCCTGAGCCCGTATCCCGCGGTTTTCGTGGCGGAGGCGGTGCAGGTTACCGACAACCAGTTCACGCGGCTGCTGGATTACGTGAACCAGGGCGGGCGTTTGATCTGCGTCGGTCAGGACAATTTCCGTTACGACCCGCTTGGCGAAGACCGCGCGGCCAGCCGCGGTTATGGCGGCCTGTCCTGGTCCGACCTGTTCGGCTCGGCCGGCGACCGCAACGTCGGCGGGGGCGTTGTCTCGGTGGTCAGCACCGAGGCGTGGGGTTCCCTCTACTACGTCGACCAGGCGCAGGCAAACTCGACCAGCATCACCCGTCGGCAAACGGTCCAGACGCAGGTCGGCGCCAAGGTGGACGCTGCCTGGCAGGCGTTGCAGTTCAGCAATCCGCCGCTGCTGCGCGGCCTGCGGTACCGCGACGAATCGGATGGCTCGGAGGTCTATCACTTCCTGAACTACGCCTTCAACTCGTCCGGTTCCTCGGTCACGAACCGGTCCAATATCGCCATCACGCTGCCGGTGCCGGCCGGCTATTCGGGCGGCCCGGTGGTGGCCAGCTATGTTGCCTCCGAGGGCGCGACGCCCGTTTCCCTCACCGTCACCAGCCAGCCGGGCAACCGGTTGGCCGTCACGCTCCCGAACCTCACTTACTGGGGAATCCTCCGGGTCGGTTCGGCGATGGACGCCGCGCCCCATCCGGACATCCCGCCGATCGCCTACCTGAACCGGCTGTTCGACTACGAGGTGTTCCGCACCACGGCCACGCGGTCGCTGACCTTCAACGCGGCCGACGATGACGCGGTCGAGCAGATGCAGGTTTTCTATCGGGAGAAGAATCTCGCCACCGGGCAGTTTGGCGACTGGACGGCCGGCCAGGTGATCACCGGGCTGGGCTCGTCCGAGTTCCAGAACGAGCCGGTCCTGCTTACCTTGCCGGGCGAAGGCCATTTCCAGCTGCAGCTGGTGGCCACCGACACGGTCGGCCAGACGAACCGGCTGATCGCGGGCTACCGGGACACCGAGATCGGCCATGACACGACGCCGGTGGATCGTTCGGGTCTGGTGGTCGTGGAAAATGGCGGCATCACCAACGGCGCGGTTGTTCAGTCGCCCATCACGCCGAGCGTCACGTTTTCCGGAGCGGCAGATCCCATCTCAGGCGTCGCTTTCATGCAGTATGTCTGGAGCCGGAGCGACGGCGCCACGCTCGCCGGCGAAGGGCTGGCAGGGGGCGATCATACCGTGCTGCTGCCGGCACTGGTCGCCGGTGAATACGGCACCTACACGCTGTCACTGCGGTTCCAGAACGGGGCGGAAATCTGGGATGAACCGGCCGATGAGTTTTCCATCATCTACACCGTGCCGCCGATCTACAACGGCTCGGGCGCCAACCTGCAGGTGAACGTCGGCGACCCGGTGGCGTTTGACCTCAGCTATTCCAATCCTTACGGCAGTCTCGCCATCGTCTGGTACAAGGACGGCGAGGTGATCAGCGGCCAGACGGAAGCATCGCTCAACCTCGGAAACGTCGGTGCCGGGGACGCGGGCACCTACACGGCGACCATAGCCAACCCGGCCGGCCAGATCACCAGCCCGGCGTTCGTGCTCACGGTCAACACGCCCCTGGAGATCACCAGCCAGCCCGTGGGCGTGACCGTGAACCAGGGCCAGTCCTTCACGCTGAGCGTCACGGCCGTCGGCACCGGCACGCTCCGCTACCAGTGGTTGAGGAACAACGTCGACATCCCGGGTGCAACCGGCGCCAGCTACCACGTCGCTTCCGCCAGTTCCGCGCAGAATCAGGGGCCGCACCGCGTCCGCATCACCGATGATGTCACCAGCATCACCAGCAACAGCGCGTTCGTGACGGTGAACGGCGGCGGCGGTGGCGGCGGTTCGTTCAACATCACCATCAACATTCCCAACCAGACGCCGCTCGGCATCGGCGTGCTCGGAACGGACACGGTGCAGAACCTGAAAGGGCGCATCGAGACCCAGCGCGGCATCCCGGCGGGTGACCAGCGCCTCTTCAAGAACTCCAACGAGCTGGCCGACAACAACCAGACCCTCAGCCATTACGGCGTGGTGGCCAACGACACCCTCAGCCTGCAGCTGGCTCCGCCCCCCGGATTGAGCTACCCAAACTGGTCGGCCGTCCATTTCACGCCGGGCGAGGCCAACAGCCTGCCGCTTGATGACTGGGATCTCGACGGGCTGCTCAACGTGGTGGAGTACGCCTTTGGTACGCACCCGAAGTCCGTGAACAACAACGCCGGGAACTTCCCGAAGGCATCGGTGGTGAACAACCGGCTGCGGATCCGGTTCACGCGGGCAAAGGACGCGAATGACCTGATCTGGAGCTTTCAATCACGTCCCGATTTCGCAATCGGCTGGACGCCGCTGAGCGGCCCGGATTTCGTCGAGATCAGCCGGGTGGACCAGGGCAACGGCACCGAAGTGGTGGTGATGGAGTACGTTCCTGCGCTGAACGATGGCCGCTTCTACAAGGTCAGCGTGGAACAGAAAAGCGGGCCGTAGCCCGGAGCCGGGTAACGTGGCGTCCTGCAGGTGGACCTGGCCACAGCTAACAAACTGTTTGAATCCTGAAGCCAATCTTTCGGCGTTTTGGAACTCTCAGTTGCGGCGCGGACGGTGTCCTGCGGCGATCGAGCACCTGTGTCCCACGGGCTGACTGAACCATGACGGCCACCATTGACAGGAGAGGCCTTATCCATAAGTGGCCTGCCGGTTGGCGAGCGTGAGCGGTCTCAACCGCCCGCTGGGTCGCATGCTGGCGCTTCGGTGAGGTTCATCCTTGGCACCGCTTCCAACCTGTCATTTCGCCTCCGCCACGATCGGATTGTCGGTTCGAGTCTGCTTCCAGCCTGGTGTTGCGCCGGCCGCATCCGGATCGGGAGAGAAGTCGGTGCTCCAGCCGCTCCAGCCATCGGAGTAGTTGCGGATCTGCTGATAGCCCAGCAGCCAGGCGTAATAAAACGCCAGACTGGAACGCCAACCGCCACCACAGTAAAAAATCAATTCGCGATCAAACGACGGCGGGCTTTGATCTGTGACCACACCCTGCGCGATCCACAGTTTCCTGATCTCGTCCGGATGGCGCAGTCGGCCATCGACTTGCTGGTAGAGGGGTGAACCGTCGTCCGCGTTGCCGATGGCGACCGCGGTCGGAATCCGTCCCCTGCATTCGAGATGCCTGTAGCCACTCTTCTTTCCTTGGAACTCTGCCAGGCTCCGGGCATCGGCCAATACTGTCTGCTGATTGTGCAGCTGCGACCGAACATGGCCGGTCGTTGCCAGCAGATTGGAGTTCACGATGGCGTCAAAGGCGACGGGCACGGGGCGTAGTATCGCAGTCTCCCCGGGGTAACCCAGGGATCTCCACGATTTGAAACCGCCATCGAGCAACCTTACGTCATGGACTCCTGCATATTTCAGAATCCACCAGACCCGGGCCGCCGCGATCAGCTGATGGCTGTAGACGATCACGGTCGTGCGGGGCGTGATGCCGTGTTGACCAATCACACGCTGGAGTTCCGCCGCCGACCGCAGCCTCCATCG
>DNDP01000408.1:9003-9213 GCA_003484235.1 Verrucomicrobiales bacterium | reverse complement strand
AAGGAGGCGGTGTGTCTGGATGTGGGCGGACGTTAGCCAACCGCCGCCCGGCTCGACAGGCCGGTTGATCCGGTGACATCCTCCGGCATGCGGCGTCGCGTCCTCCAGAACCTCGCCAACGTTTCGCTGTTGCTGCCGTTCCTGCTGCTCTTCGCCGTCTTCTGGGCCGCACCCCTGGCCGGCGGCGTGCAGCTGAGCCTGCAATCCAAC
>DNDP01000408.1:8561-8790 GCA_003484235.1 Verrucomicrobiales bacterium | reverse complement strand
CCCTGTTCGGCGACGCGCAGTTCGTGGGGTTCGACAACTACCGCGCGCTGGCGGAGGACCCGCGTTTCTTCAAAGCGGTGCGCAACACGGTCACCTACACCTTGGCGACCATCCTGGCCATCGTGCCGCTGGCGGTCGGGCTTGCCGAACTCCTGCATCGCGTCTGGCCCCGGGTGAAAGGTCCGCTGACTTTCGTCCTGCTGCTGCCGGCCCTCACGCCCCCCGCAGT
>DNDP01000408.1:1787-8448 GCA_003484235.1 Verrucomicrobiales bacterium | reverse complement strand
CCGGCGCCATCGTCGGCGGGCTGATCATCGGCGCGTCCGAGAAGCTCGCCGAGGTGTATCTGGGCCCGTACGTCGGCGGGGGCATCGAGGGCTGGTTCGCCTACGTGATGGCGCTGCTGTTCCTGCTGGTCTTTCACGGTCGAAGCGGCCTGCTCAACCAGTGGTTCGTCATCCCGTTTGGCCTCGCGCCGATCGACTGGCTGAAGAATCCGGACTGGATCCTGCCGGCGCTGGTCATCCAGGCGGCCTGGCGCTGGCTGGGCATGATCACCTTCTTCCTCCTCGCCGGCCGGGAAAGCCTGCCCCGACCGCTTTACGACGTGGCGGCGCTGGAAACGTCGCGGCGCTGGCCGGTCTTTCGCCGCGTGACGGTGCCCCTCCTCCGGCACGTGATTGTATTCGTGTGCGTCTATCTGGTGGTCGATGCCTTCGCGATGTTTTCCGGCGCCTATATCCTGCTGGGCGGTTCCGGGGGCACGGCCGATGCCGGGCTGCTGCTGATCAACTACTCATATCAACAGGCGTTCAGTTTCGGAAAGTTCAGCACGGCGGCCGCGATGAGCCTGGCGGTGGCGCCGGCGTTGCTCGTCCTGCTGGCAATGTTCCTCGCCCGCACCCGGCGCATGGTGGTGAGCGGCTGATCTCCGAAGGGCATCATGTCACGACTCCCCCGATCCCGGCTTCGATGGCGCGACCGCCTGGCCCTTCTACCCCTGCTGGCAGTTGCGCTGGTGTTCGCCTACCCGTTCGCCTGGATGATGCTGGCGGTATTCAAGTCCAACCCCGAGATCTTCAATCCGACCCGTTTCTGGCCCGCGACATGGCAGTTCGACCCGGTGAAACGGCTGGTTACCGGTGAATGGTTCCCGTTCTGGCGGGTCTTCTTCAATTCGCTTCTGATTGCGGCCCTTCAGGCTTTGCTCGCCACCGTGGTGACATCGCTGGCGGGGTATGGCTTTGCCACGGCCCGAGGCTGGGTGTTGCGCTGGATCTTCCCGGTTGCCTTGCTGCTGATCGTGTTGCCGCCGGCCGCCATGGCCATCCCGGTCTTTTCGTGGCTGGGCGACCTTGGCCTGTTCAACCGAGTCAGCGGCGTGATCCTGCCAGGAGCGGTCAGCGGCCTTGGGGCGATCTGGTTCACCCAGGTGTTCCGCCAGGTCCCCGCCGCGCTCCGGGAGGCGGCACGTCTGGACGGAGCCGGCGAATGGCGCGTCTGGTGGACCTTGCTGCCCATGCTGATGCCCGCGCTGGTCAGCTACGGGATGATCCACTTCATTCTGGCCTGGCACGATCACCTGCTCCCGATGCTGATCCTCAGTTCCCCGGAGAAGCAGACGCTGCCCGTGGCACTGGCGAGCCTCTACGGCAGCAGTCTGCGGTATCCCTACGCCGCGCTGATGGCCGCCTCGGTGATCAGCATTCTGCCCACCCTGCTGCTGTTCGCCGCCTGTTTCCGCCGGTTCAAAACGGCCCTGGCCGACGTGCTGATGCATTGAAACCTCCATTCCGTTCTTGCGGAACCGCGTCGTAATCCGTATTCCTCCTCCTTCTCGCTATGAAAAAGCTCGCCGCCCTGTCGTTGATCGCCTCGCTCGGATTCGTTCCCCCCGCCTTGTCGCAAACGGTTTTGAGTGATTTCAGCGACATCGCCGGCGACGGCGCCGTGTTCCTCGACACGTGGTCTGACGGCGTCACGGCCCAATACACGCAGAATGCCGGGACCATCAGCATCGAGCCGGTCGGCCCCGGCAATCCGCAGGGCGACGGCTGGTTTCTGGTGACCCGTTCGCTCAACCTGAACAATTTCGCGTCGGTGGAGGTGACCGGGCAGGAAGGCGGCGGGAACCTCGTCAACGTGTTCAGCGTCCTCTTCTTCAACAGTGACGGGATCGGCGGACAGGGTCCCGAGCAGGTCTTCACCTTCAACGCTTCCGACTTCGCCGGCTCCCTGACCACGCGCTCCATCTCGCTGTCTTCGCCCACATTCACACACCCAAGCTTCGATCCGACTGCCGTGGAATATTGGGCCATTGAGGGCAACTATGCGCAGAGCGGCGTGGATTTCAGGTTCGAGTTCGACAATCTGGCGCTGACGCCCGTGCCTGAACCGGGAACCATCGCTCTGCTTGCCGCTGGCGGCGGATTGCTGATGTGGCGTCGCTTTCGCCGCAAGGGCTGAGCTCAGCGATTCCATTTGCGAGCCCGGCACCACCGTGCCGGGTTTTGTCTTTTCGCCGACGAATTCGGCTTGGAGGGGCTCTCGGGCCGCCGCTAGAGTGCCCCCGTCGCCATGACGGTCCTTCCCATTGTCGCGCGTGAACTGCGCGTCTCAGCCCGGCGCTGGGGTACTTACGTGCTTCGGCTTGGCGCAGCCGGCAGCGCAATCGCACTCGCCACCATCGTCTTTCTCACCTCGACCCAGGGCGGCCCGCCCTCCTCGCTGGGCAAGGTGATCTTCACGCTGCTGAGCGGTTTCGTGTATCTCTACGCCCTGCTGATCGGGGTGCGCGTCACGAGCGACTGCATCAGCTCGGAGAAGCGCGAGGGGACGCTGGGACTGCTGTTTCTGACGGACCTGAAGGGATACGACATCGTGCTCGGCAAGCTGGCGGCCTCGGCGCTGGATTCGTTTTACGCGCTGATCGCAACCCTGCCGGTCCTGGCGATTCCCATTCTGCTGGGCAGCGTGACGACGGGCGAGCTGTGGCGGACCTCCTTGGCGCTGGTGAGCACCGCGCTCTTCTCCGTCTGCGCGGGATTGTTCGTCTCGACCTTTTCGGTCAGCGAGCGCAAGTCCACCTCGGGCACCTTCCTGCTGATCTTGCTGCTCACCGTCGGCGTGCCAATCCTGCTCACGATCTGGATGGCCTATTCTCCACCGGCGCGGAGCCTGGAATGGCTGCTTGCACTGAGTCCGATCGCGAGCATCTACGCGGCGCTCGCCAACACCCCGCAGGTGCCGCAGCACATATACTGGATCAGCATCGGGGCCACCATCGGTTATGCCCTGGTGTTTGCGACTACGTCCGCGCTGGCAGTGCCCGGTGTCTGGCAGCAAAGGGTCGAGTCGGGCAGAATCCGGTTGGGCCAGCCGGGGGACGACGCCAGCCATCGAAAGGAACGGGAGGAACGGCAGCAGCTTCTCGACTCTAGTCCCACGTGCTGGCTGTCCGGACGAGGCCGGCTGCGTGGGATCTGGCTCTGGGTCTTTCTGGCCTCGGTGGCCGGTTGCTGGATTTGGGCGTATGTGGAGGTCGGCCGCGAGATGCTGGATCTGGGAATGAGCTTCGCGTGGATGTATTTCGTCCATGGGGTGCTCAAGGTCTTCGTCGCCTCAGAAGCCGTCCGCACCTACGGCGAAAGCCAGAAACAGGACGCTCTGGAGCTCCTGCTGTGCACACCGCTGAGCGTTCGCGACGTCGTGAACGGCCAGCAACTGCACATCTTCCGCTACTTTCGGTGGCCCTTCCTGACCGTTCTGACACTGGATCTCCTGCTCGTGATGGTGGGAATCCTTGACGGCCAGGGATTTTCGTCCGGCAAGCGCTCCACGGTCTGGATCATCCTGATCGTGATCGCCTTCTTCATCGCCGACTGCGTGGTGTTGATGCTGGTGGGTCTCTGGCGCGGATTGATCGCCCGCAACAGCCGCCAGGCTTTGGTCAGCACCATGGCCAGGGTGCTTCTCCTGCCCTGGCTGCTGTTCGGCCTGGCGCACCTCCTACTCTTCTTTCTCGGCAAGGAAATCGGAGACCGCGCCAGCCTCTATCTCATCATCGCGCTCAGCCTGCTCATCAACGGCATCTTTGGATGGCATTCGTGGGATTCCATCCGCAGCCATCTCCGGGAGATTGCCGCCGCGCGCTACGGGGGACCGACTCCCTCCAGATTCTGGACCTGGCTGGGTCGTACCTGGGGACGGTTGACCGCCTCGCGAAAGAGCTTGCACCGTCCCACCGGATTCAGCGGCAGTCCATGAACGGGACATTGCTTCGGTGAAAGAGTGACAAGTCCCCGGCTGCACGGGGTCGGGCCCACCGGGCACAAATATTGCACCCCGCCCCGGGTTGCGTCACCTTTCGTGCACGGTGAGCAGCGCCGGAAACATCCGCCCTTAAATCCTAATTCTGCATATGAAACTCTTCCGACAATTGCCGCTGACCTCGATGCTGGCTCTGCTGGTCGCCGCCGGCGTGGCACGTTCCCCAGCTCAGGATGCCGGTGACGCCGCCGGCGAACCGGATTCCACTCCAACCGAGGAGTCATCGGTCGAGCCGGTCAAGGTCGAACAAGTCTCGGTCAAAAACGGCGTGCTCCACGCGACGGGAGATGAAGGGGGCTTCACACCGACCAACAGCGTTGTGCTGCCCTTTGATGTCAAAGTCAGAACGAATCTGACGTTCACTGTCTCCGGCGGGAAGGCGCGCAAGCTTCAGGAAGGTCAGACCATCCGAAAGGACGGCACCCTGCAAAGTCCGGACGGGTCCGTGATGCCGGTCGTCGACCACGTCGCCGTGAAGAACGGCCAGGTGGTGATAGTTAAGGACGGGGAACGTTCAAAACTCGATTCCCCCACCAGGCTTGCCGATGGATCGCGGATCGAACCGGACGGCACGATGGTCAGCCCGGGTGGAAGCCGCACGCGTCTGCTGGACGGCCAACTCTTCAAGTTGAGCGGCGAATCATTTCCCGCCACGGACACCGCCACCTTGATGGACGGTCAGGTGGTGCTGCAGAAGGACGGCTCCAAAATCCAGCTCCGCACCACCCAGATGATGATGATGTCGGACGGCACAAAGGTGCACGGCAATGGCAGGGTTGAGTATCGCGACGGAAGAACGCTCCAACTCGCCGAAGGCCAGACCATCCGGACGGAAGGCGTGCGACGCTGATCTGGAAGCCAGAAATTGAAAAGGGCGGCGCCAAGTGGCGCCGCCCTTTTTCATGCAAGATCGCGAATTACTTCTTCTCTTCCTTGGGCGCCGGAACTGAAGCAGGGGCTGGTTCGGCATCCGGTTTGGTGGCCTTCTTGGCCAGCTTCTTCTGAAGCGCCTCGAGATGCTTTTCCGCCCGGCTGTTGCCGGAACCGGCAGCGAGTTTCAGCCACTCCATCGCCTGCTTGTCATCCTGCTCCACCCCGTCACCCTTCAGATAGCGCATGCCCAGATCATACTGCGCCGAAGGGTTGCCCGAGACGGCGTTCTGCCGCTGAAAGTTGATGATGCGTTCCTCCTGGTCCGGATCGACCTGTTTAGGAGCCACAGGGCGGATCACCACCGCCTGAGGCACCGCCAATCCGGGTTGTCCGGGTTGTCCAGGAACGATGGGTTGGCCAGGCACCGGCGCGACGTAGGCTTGCTGGGCCTGGGCCGCCCGCGCCTGTCGCTCGGCGGCTTCGTTTCCGTAACGTCCGGCAAATTGACGATCAATGACCGGTGCCGGGGGCTGGGCCACCGGCTGCACCGGTGCGGCGCCCGGAAGAGCCCGCGCCTGCTGCTGAGCCCGTGCACCAGCCGCACCCCCCTGTTGTGATTGGCTGACGGTGTTGGCGGCCGAAATGGTCCCGGATACTTCCGCGATGCTGGTCTGGGCGCGCACTTCGCCCAAGGCAACGCAAAAAGCAACCGGGATCGCCGTGAGAAGAATTGCCGATTTCATGTTGCGAAAGTTTCACAGGGAACACCCGCACGCAAGGGAAATGATCCCGGAATCTTGGCCGGAAAGCAGAAGCCCAATAAACGCCGATCAAGGCCGGTGAAGGGCGCCAACATCGCAGGAATCACGGCATCCTCCCAGATTCACGATCTGCGTCATCCCGCCTGGGAACACGCGGATCTGATCCCTGCGCCGGAACGCCCGCCGCTTGGCCCCCGGCTGCATGGCGGGCAAGCGGCCCGCATCCGCGTTTTGACTCACGGCAAAAGAGCTTTACACGACAGAACGCGAAACCTAGGCTCTCCCGCTTTATTAACTGAATTGACACGTTTCACATGGAAAAGAGCAAGATAGTGGCGAACTTTCGCCTGCACGAGAAGGATACCGGTTCCGCGGACGTCCAGATTGGGATCCTCACCGAACGCATCAACGAGCTGAACGAGCACCTGCAGAAAAACATCAAGGATCACAGCTCACGCCGCGGTCTGATCATGATGGTCGGCAAGCGACGCCGGCTGCTGGACTACCTGCACAACACCGATACCAGCCGCTACCACAAGATCACCAAGGAGTTGGGTCTCCGCCGCTGATCTCGCCGTCCCGGATCCGGGCGGTCAGTTGCACGTTTTCACGGATGGAGGCAGGCGACGCGAGCTGTCTCCTCCGTATTTCAAATCCCTAATTCGCGATGAACCCTTCCCTGTTGGCTGTCGGGCAATTTCGATCAGTTCCGATCCGGTCGGGACTCACCGAAGTTTCTCGAAGCTGACGGGGAATTTACCCATTCCCACACCATGCCAGAGCAAGTCAGCATCCCCGTTGGGGACAAAACCATCACCATCGAAACCGGCAAGATCGCCAAGCAGGCCGACGGCGCCGTAACCGTCCGCCTGGGCGACACCATCGTTTTGGTCGCAGCAGTCGCGGCCACCAAGGCCCGTGAAGGCCAGGAATTCTTCCCCCTCACCGTCGATTACCGCGAGAAGGCGGGCGCCGCGGGCAAGTT
>DNDP01000408.1:0-1500 GCA_003484235.1 Verrucomicrobiales bacterium | reverse complement strand
ATCCGCCCGCTTTTTCCCAAGGGCTGGTTCAACGAAGTCCAGGTGCAGAGCATCGTGCTCAGTGCCGACGGCGAAAACGATCCCGACATCCTGAGCATCGTCGGCGCCTCCGCCGCGCTTTCGGTCAGCGACATCCCTTGGGAAGGGCCCTTGGGAGCAGTCCGCATCGGCCGCGTTGACGGGAAGTTCGTCGCCAATCCGAACCACGAACAGCGTGGCGAGAGCGATCTCGACCTGATCTATGTTGGCAACACCAACGACATCGTGATGTTCGAGGGCGCCGCCGAGGAGATCACCGAAGAGGACTTCAGCGCCGCGCTGCAGTTCGGCCATGAAGTCTGCCAGCCGATGATCGCCGCGCAGCAGGAGCTCGCCACCAAGGCGGGCAAGGCGAAACGTGAGATCAACCTGTTCAACGTTCCCGACGAAGTCTTCGCCGACGCCAAGGCGCTCGCCGGCGACCGCATGGTTCCGGCGCTGCTGACCCCGGGCAAACTCGCCCGCGAGGCCGCCTGCAAGGCCATTCAGGAAGAGGTCGGCCAGAAGCTCGTCGAAAAATACGGTGCCGAGAAAGTCTCCGACCAGGTGATCAAGGAGACCTTTTACTACCTGCAGAAGGAGGGCGTCCGCGGCCTGATTCTCGACCAGGGCAAGCGCCTCGATGGCCGCGGCATGCAGGACCTGCGTCCGCTGAATTCGGAAGTCGGCATCCTGCCCCGCGCGCACGGTTCAGCGATATTCGCCCGCGGCGAAACAATGGCCCTCTGCCTCGCCACCCTTGGCACCACCGAGGACGCGCAGGAATTCGATTCCTACACCGGCGGCCAGACCGAGAAAAAGTTCCTCCTGCACTACAATTTCCCGAACTTCTCCGTGGGTGAAACGGGCCGCATCATGGGTCCCGGCCGCCGCGAGATCGGCCACGGCGCCCTCGCCGAACGCTCGATCGAGCCGATGCTCCCGATGGACGAGTATCCCTACGCCGTCCGCATCACCTCCGAGATCATGGAATCGAACGGTTCGACCTCCATGGCCAGTGTCTGCGCCGGTTCGTTGGCGTTGATGGACGCGGGCATTCCGCTGAAGCGGCCGGTTGCCGGCATCTCCGTCGGCATCTGCACCGAGTACAACGATCAAAAGCAGATCTCCCGCTACAAGCTCCTCACGGACATCATCGGCTGGGAAGACGCGTTCTGCGACATGGACTGCAAGATCGCCGGCACCGACAAGGGCATCACCGGCTTCCAGCTTGATCTCAAGCTGAAGGGACTTCCCCACAAGATCATGACCGAGGCCCTGGCCCAGGCAAAGACATCGCGCCTGAAGATCATCGAGCACATGAAGGGCATCCTGCCCGAGCCGCGCGCCGAGATCAGCAAGTACGCCCCGCGCATCAAGACGGTGAAGATCAACCCCGAAAAGATCGGCGCGCTGATCGGCCCCGGCGGCAAGAACATCAAGCGCATCGTCGAGGAGTCAGATCGGAAGAGCACACGACTG
>DNDP01000267.1:3547-8324 GCA_003484235.1 Verrucomicrobiales bacterium | reverse complement strand
ATCTTGTCCGGTTGAACGAAAGCCTCGACCGGCGGGTACGGGAACAGACGGCCGCGGTGCGCGAGAGCGAGGAGAAGATGCGCGCGCTGGTGCAGTGCACCCACGACCTGGTGCAGAGCGTCGGCACCGATGGCCGGTTCCTGTTCGTAAACGACCTCTGGAAACGGACGCTGGGCTACGACGACGCGGACCTGCGGAAACTCACGGTCTTCGATGTGATCGACCCGGCGTCGATGGCCCATTGCCAGGACCTGTTTCAGCGGGTCGTGTCGGGGGAGACCGTCTCCGACATCGAGGCGACGTTCCGGGCTCGGGACGGGAGCACGGTGATTGTGGAAGGCACGGCCACGCCCCTGTTCCGGGGGGAGGACGTGGTGGCCACCAACGGGTTTTTCCGTGACGTCACCCGGCGCCGCGAGGAGCAGGCCGCCGCCCGCGCGCTGCAACGCCAGTTCGAGCAGGTGTTCCGCTCGGCTCCGCTCGGCATCACCATCTCCACGCTTGCGGAGGGGCGGTTCATCAATGTCAACGAGACGTTTGTGCGGATGAGCGGCTATTCCCGAGACGAGCTGGTCGGCCGGACCTCGCTGGAGGTGGGCCTGTGGCCGGATCCGGGGGAGCGCGACCGCCTTGCGGCCGCGCTGCGGGAGCACGGTGCGCTGCGCAACTTCGAATACCGGCATCGAACCAAGAACGGCGAGGAACGTTGCGTCCTGTATTCCGTCGAGCGGGTCGAACTGGACGGCGTCACGTGTGCCCTGAGCATGTTCAACGACATCACCGAGCGCAAGCGGGCCGAGGCCGAGCTCGCCGCGAGCGAGGATTTCAACCGCGTGGTGCTGGCGGCCCTCGGTGCCCACATTGCGGTGGTCGACAGTGATGGGGTGATTGTCGCAGTGAACGAGGCCTGGCGCCGTTTCGCCCGGAAGAACCATGCCGGTCAGGCCGGCGGAGTGGATGTGGGGGCGAACTACCTTGAGGTCTGCCGCAAGGCGGCCGAGCGCGGGGATCCCGAGGTCCGCCGCATTCTCGACGGCATCGAGGCGGTGCTGGCCGGCAGCTCGACGGATTTCACCGCCGAGTATCCCTGCCATGCTCCGGGGGAAAAGCGGTGGTTCTACATGCGGGTGCGCCCATTGCCGGCCCCCCGCGGCGGGGCCGTCATCTCCCATGAAAACGTGACGGAGCGCAAACTGGCGGAGCAGGCCCTCTACGATCTGGAAATGCGGCTGCATCTCGCTGCGGAGGCTTCCAAGGTCGGTTTCTGGGACTGGGACATGGTCACGGACGACGTCCGTTACTCGCCGGAGTGGAAGTGGCAGCTGGGATATTTGCCCCACGAAGTTGCCAACCGGTATGAGGAGTGGGAATCCCGCCTGCATCCGGACGACCGCCAGCCGACACTTGCGGCCTTGCAGGCAACCGCGTCCGGAACGCGTCCGGAATATGTCGCCACGTTCCGCCTGCGCCACAAGGACGGCACGTACCGCTGGCTGCTCTCGCGTGCGCAGGTCACCCGTGACGCGGAAGGGAGGCCGGTCCGCATGATGGGCTGCCATGTGGACATTACCGACCTGAAGAATGCCCAGGCGCAGCTGGCCAGGGAAAAGGTCCTCTCGGACGAACTGCTTGAAAGCCTGCCCGGCATTTTCTATGCCTTCAACGCCGAGGGGCGCTTCGTCCGTTGGAATCACATGCTGGAACGGGTGGGCGGCTACTCGAAGGAGGAGATTGCAGGGATGCAGGCGGGGGATTTTTTCACCGGAACCGACATCGAACACGTCGCCCAGCGCATCGCCGAGGTTTTTGAGAGGGGCGAGGCGACGGTGGAGGCGGAGTTGGTGGCCAAGGACGGCACGCGCACCCCCTACTACTTCAGCGGGCGCAGGATCGAGATCTATGGAGTGATGTGCGTCGCCGGTCTCGGAATTGATGTGAGCGACATGAAACAGGCGCAGGCGGCGCTGGTGGCCAGCGAGGAGCAGTACCGGGGCATCTTCAACACCGTGTCGGACTGCCTCATCGTGACCGATCTTCAGGGCCGGATTGTCGACGTGAACGAGGCGACCTGCCGGCTGCACGGCTTCAGCCGGGCGCAGTTGGCCGGCGCGCTGGCCTCGATGATCGTGCCTGAATCACACCGCGGGAAGGTGGGGGAATTCCTCACTGCGGTGGCGGAACACCGGCCATTCCACAGCGAAGCCGCGGCGCTCGCCCGCGACGGCAGCATCATTCCCATCGTCGTGCACGGGTTTCCGTTCCAGTACCGGGGCCGGCCGCATGCGCTCGCGGTGCTGCGTGACATTTCCGACTGGAAGAGGGTGGAGGAGGAACTTCATGAACTCTCCGCCCGCCTGATCCAGACCCAGGACGAGGAGCGTCGACGGCTGTCGCGCGAGCTGCACGACACGACGGCGCAGAAGCTGGCGGGCGCGGCGATGAATCTCGAACTGATCCGCCGTGCCGGCTCGAGCCTGCCCGTCCGCGAACAGCAGCGCCTGGAGGATTGCCGTGAACTGATCGATGGCGCCACGCAGGAGATCCGAACCTTCTCGTATCTCCTGCACCCGCCGCTGCTGGACGAACTGGGCCTGGACGGGGCCGTGCGCGACTACACCCGGGGCTTCGCCCGGCGCAGCGGAATCCAGGTGTCGCTCGATCTCGCCGAAGAGCTCGGCCGTCTTCCGCGCGAGCAGGAGACCGCCCTGTTCCGCATTCTGCAGGAGAGCCTGGGCAACGTCCACCGCCACTCGGGGAGCAAGACCGTCCGGGTGCAGCTGCGGCGCAGCACCGACGAGGTGCGGCTCACGGTGAGCGATGCCGGGCAGGGGTTTGCCTCGCCGAGCTTGCCTGAATCCGGTGAAGGCGTTACACGACTGGGAGTGGGCATCGCCGGCATGAGGGAACGGATGCGCCAGCTGGGCGGCCGTTTGGAACTCGCCTCAGATTCGTCGGGAACGGTCGTCGAGGCGATGCTTCCCGCAAGCGCCAAAGAGCATGAGCAAGACTCGCATTCTGGTGGCGGATGATCATGAGATCGTCCGCCAGGGCCTGCGCACCGTCCTCGAGCAGGGCGAGGACCTGGAGGTGTGCGGCGAGGCGGCCAACGGTCGCGAGGCGGTGAACATGGCGATCGAACTGCGCCCGCACATTGCCGTGCTGGACTTCGGCATGCCCGAGCTCAACGGCCTCGAGGCGACCCGCCAGATCCGGCAGGCGCTGCCCGACTGCGAGGTGCTCCTGCTGACGATGCATGACACCGAGCAGCTCGTGCGCGAGGTGCTGGCGGCGGGCGCCCGCGGATTCGTGCTCAAGAACGACGCGGGCCGGATGCTGATCAGCGCCATCGAGGCGCTGCGCGAGCACCGCCCGTTCTTCAGTTCCAAGGTTTCCGAAGTGCTGCTCAGCGGTTTCCTGAACCCGCAGGCCGTGGCCGACGAACTGGCCGCCGGCAGGGCCGGGCTCACGCCCCGTGAACGCGAGATCGTCCAGCTGGTTGCCGAGGGCCGGAGCACCAAGGAAACTGCCGATCAGCTCGGCATCAGCGTGAAGACCGCCGAGACGCACCGGGCCAACATCATGCGCAAGCTGAATCTCGGTTCGGTGGCCGACCTCGTCCGCTACGCCGTGCGGAACGGCATCATCCAGCCCTGAGCGGACAGATTCCCGGGCAGGAAGCCGTTGCCCACCGTCTGTTCCTGCGGCCGACCTGCTTTTGTCCGAATGGGCAACGGCGGCGGTTTTGGCCGCCTTTTCGCCCGCCTACAGGGCTTCCCTTTTTCAATTACGGGCTTCTGTGTATTCCCGCCTGCCCGCCCCTCCCCCAACCTGCATGGAGCTCGATGAATTCCATGCCTGCCACCCAAGACATCAACCGCAGTGAATCACTCATCCGCACGCTGGTGGTAGATGATTCGGAGGTGATGCTCGCGACGCTCTGCAACTACCTCGAAAGCCTTTCCTACATTCAGCTCGTCGGCACCGCCCAGGACGGTTTCAAGGCGTTCGAACTCGTGGGGCCTCTCTGGCCTGATCTGGTCATCGTCGACTTCGACCTGCCCGGCCGCAATGGTCTCGAGACCGCGCGACAGATTCGGCGACGGTTTCCCCACGTCATCGTCATCATCGTGTCGGCCCATGAACCTTCATCCTGGGTGGACCATGCCCGCGCCAGCGGCGCGGTCGCGGGAATCTGCAAGTCACGGCTGGCGGCCGAACTGCCCGGCGTGCTGGTGGAACACTTTTCCGCCCGGTTTCCCGTCCTGAAGAAGCTGGCCGGCGACAGCCTGGACTTCGGGCGACAGGACGCCGCCGGCGCGCGGGGCGAATTCTCTGTCTCCGGTGACGGCGGACTGGACGCGCATGCCAGGCTCGAGGCCATCACCGACATGTTGCGCGATGTCGCGGTCATCCTCCTCGACGGCGACGGCCGGGTGGTGGAATGGAGCGAGGGGGCGATCCGGCTGACCGGATGTTTCCGGCAACAGGCGCAGGGCCGCCATCTGGGGGACTGGTATCCACAGGAACTGCGGGACAGCGATGTGCCGGACAAACACCTGGGCGCCGCGGCGCAGGAAGGCTACATCGAACGGGAAGGCTGGCGGTTGCGCGAGGACGGCACCCGATTCTGGGCCCGGGTGACCGTCCGTCACCTCCCGGCCTGCGGAGAGCGGGGCGAGGGATACCTTTGCCTGCTGCGGGACCTGGATTCCATGAAGCAGCTGGAGCGCGAACTCCGCGAATGTGACGAACGGTTCCATCTGCTGGTCGAAAACTC
>DNDP01000267.1:0-3371 GCA_003484235.1 Verrucomicrobiales bacterium | reverse complement strand
GCTTCCTTCCCTGGGCTATGAGCCCGCGGAACTCGTGGGCCGGAACGGTCTCGACTACGTCCATCCCGACGACCTGAAATCCGCACAGGAAGCCCTCGTCTGCAGCCTGCAACCCGATGCCCCGCAGCATCCGGTTGAGTTCCGTTTCCGGCATCGGGACGGAAGCTGGGTCTGGCTCGAGGGTGTCGGTGGCAATCTGCCGGACGAAGCCGGTCAACCGCGCATCGTCATCAACTGCCGCGACGTCAGCGTGCGACGCGAGATGCAGAAGGCGCTGCGGGAAAGCGAAACCCGGTTCCGCCAGCTGGCGGAGAGCATCAACGAGGTTTTCTGGATCGCCACACCTTCCCGTGCGGAGATCCACTACGTCAGCCCCGCCTACGACCGGATCTGGGAGCGGAGCGGTGAGAAGCTGCTGCTGCGGCCTTCATCTTGGCTCGAGTCCGTCGTGCCCGAGGATCGGGAGCGGGTGGCCGCCTCCGTGGAGGAGAAGGGGACTGCGGGCGCCGGCGAAGTGACCTATCGGATCCGGCGCCCGAATGGGACGGTCCGCTGGATTCGCGACCGGATCTTCCCCATTCTGAATGACGGGGGCGGAGTGCATCTGCTGGCGGGGGTGTCGCGCGATGTGACCGGGGAGATCGCCCTCGAGGAACAGCTGCGCCACTCGCAGAAGCTGGAGGCGGTCGGTCAGCTGGCCGGAGGTGTGGCGCATGATTTCAACAACCTGCTCGCCATCATTCAGATGCAGTCTTCGCTGCTGTTGATGGACGCCAAGCTTGCACCGGAACTGCGCGCCGGACTCGAGGAGATCGCAACCGCCGCCGAATGCGGCTCCCACCTGACCCGCCAGCTGCTCACCTTCAGCCGCCGGCAGCAGAAGGAAGCGGTGGCGGTGGACCTCGGATCGGTCGTGAGCCGCACCATCAAGATGCTTCGCCGGATCATCGGGGCGGAGGTGAAGATCGAATCGAAGCTGGAGGACGATCTGCCCGCCGTGCTGGCCGATCCCGGAATGCTCGAACAGGTTTTGATGAACCTTGCAGTCAACGCCAGGGATGCGATGCCACGGGGAGGCCGGTTGGTCATCGCGCTCGACGCCGTCAGGCTGGACGCCGCCCATGTGGCCCGGCATCCGCAGGCCCGCCCGGGGCGGTTCGTCCGCCTGACGGTGAGCGACACCGGCGAAGGCATCAAACCGGAGATCCAGCAGCACATCTTCGAACCGTTCTTCACCACCAAGGAGGTGGGAAAGGGGACGGGGCTGGGGTTGGCGACCGTTCAGGGAGTCATCCGCCAGCACGACGGCTGGATCGAATACTCCAGCGAGGTGGGCAAGGGAACGATCTTCAGGATCTACCTGCCGCCGTTGGAGCATGCCGTTTCGACGCGGCCCGCCAAACCGGACCGCAGCTTCAATGTGCGCGGCACCGAGTCGGTCCTGCTTGTGGAGGATGATCCGGGCGTGCGGTCGCTTGCCCGTGTCATCCTCATCCGGCACGGATACCGGGTGGTCGAGGCGGCAACCGGCACGGAGGTGCTGGACAAGCTGGTCGAGGCGAAGACCGGCTTCGATCTGCTGCTCACGGACGTGGTGCTCCCCGGCGGCGTGTCAGGAATCGAACTGGCGAATCGTCTGCGCCGGCAGAGCCCGAACCTGAAGGTTGTCTACACGAGCGGCTACGGCCGGGAGTTCATCGGCGAACAGGAACAGGTCGAGCTCGGACGGGACTTCCTCCCCAAGCCGTATCTGGCCCACGACCTCGTGGTGGCGGTGCGCCGTTGCCTGGACGGCGGTTGACCGCCGGACCCGTGGGGTGCAGGGCTGGATTTACTTGGATGCCGGGGGCGTTCCTGCCTTAATCCGGCTCCATGCATTTCAACGTTACGGACTCCCACGAGGTGGCTCTGCGCGAGCGGGTGCTCAACATCGTGGCCGAAACGCCGGTCGATGACATCCACACCCATCTGTATGATCCGGCCTTCGACAAGCTGCTGCTCTGGGGCATCGACGAACTGTTGATCTACCACTATCTCGTTGCCGAAGCGTTCCGGTTTTTCGACGGTCCGTATTCCGACTTCTGGAAGCTCGACAAGACCGCTCAGGCCGACCGGATCTGGGACGTGCTGTTCGTGCAGCACTCGCCGGTGTCGGAAGCGTGTCGCGGCGTGGTGACGACCCTGCACTCGCTCGGACTGGATGCCCGCAAACGGGACCTGCCTTCCATCCGCAAATGGTTCGCCGAGCAGACCGTGGATGACCACATCCAGAACTGCATGCAGATCGCCGGCGTGAAGTCCATCTGCATGACCAACTCCCCCTTCGACGACCTGGAACGCCCGGTGTGGCAGAAGGGGTTCGAGCGCGAGCCGTGGTTCACCTCGGCGCTCCGGATCGACCCGCTGATCCTCGACTGGCCGCGCAGCGCGCGGCGGCTCAACGAGTGGGGCTACCCGACCGGCGTGGAACTCAATGTCGGCGCCTTCGATGCCGCCCGGAAGTTCCTCGCCGACTGGGCGAAGAAGATGGACGCCCGCTACGTGATGGTCTCGCTCCCGCCGGACTTCGAGTTTCCGGCCAACACCGAGTCCGCCGAACTGATCGACCAGGCGGTGCTGCCGTTCTGCCGGGACTCCGGTCTGCCGCTGGCGGTCATGCCGGGCGTGGTGCGGGGCGTGAACCCGCAGCTCCAGCTCGCCGGCGATGGCGTGGAGCGGAGCGACCTGACCTTTCTCAAAAACCTCTGCGCCGGCTTTCCGGAGAACAGGTTCGCCGCCACGGTGCTCGCGCGCGAGAACCAGCACGAGCTCTGCGTGCTCGCGCGGAAGTTCCGCAACCTGCACATCTTCGGCTGCTGGTGGTTCACCAACACGCCGTCGATCATCTCGGACATGACGCGGATGCGGCTCGAGCTGCTGGGATTGAGCGTGACACCGCAGCACTCCGACGCGCGGGTTCTCGACCAGATCATCTACAAGTGGCAGCACTCCAAATCGGTGATTGCCGAAGTGCTGGGCGACAAGTACGTGGACCTGCTGCGTTCCGGCTGGGAGTGCGGCGAGGCGGAGATCCGCCGGGACGTCGAAGGATTGTTCGGCGGCGAGTTCGCGCGCTTCTGCGGCTGCTGACCCATATCGGCAGATCCGGATGGCGATCGCGGCGGAGCAGCGGAGGCTGCTTTGCGCAAATCAGCTCTGGCCGGGAGGCTCCTCATGGGTTAAACCAACTACGTGAGGACCTTGAAGGCAGTAGTGAGCTGGCGGAGGTGGCCGGTGCTGATATTGGTGCTGGCGGCGTTTCCGGCGTCCGCCCAGATCAAGCGGGACGGCTTCCTCTACAAGCCGGACGTTCCCGGGGACATCCGCTTGGT
>DNDP01000129.1:8072-14661 GCA_003484235.1 Verrucomicrobiales bacterium | reverse complement strand
GTACTCAGCCCGAAGTCCCATCACCCGGTTTACCAGCAGAGGGATGAGGAGCCGATGCCGCTGGAGCAGATTCCGGCGCTCGTGTTGTCGGAGGTTCTCCGCGACGTCGACCTGTTCGTCGGCGTCAGCAGTGTCGGCAATGCTCCGAACTGGACCGACGGCGGGCCGACCGGTCGTTATGCGGACTACTGGCAGGGCTACTCATTCGGCGAGCTCGGTGCGACCGCCCGGACGCGCAAGGAAGTGCTGGAGCGGTTGGTGCTGCGGCTGAAGATCGCGAAGCAGTGCTCGTTCGAAGACAAGTTCCTCGTCGTGAAGGGGAGCGTTCGCACCTACAAGATTCACCTGGGCAGCGGCAACATCCTGATGGAGCCGAACGATCAATACCTCTGCATCGTGCCCGGCCAGGGCAAGGCGGAGGACGGCAAGCTGCAACTGCCGTTCGAGGGCGACCGCACGCTGTCGATCATCATCTCCAAGGCCTTCCTGCTCGCGGCGGACGACAAGATCAAGGACCCGACGATTCTGAGCCAGATCGGGCGGGCTTGATTCGGGTGCAGTCGGGGCTTTGCAGATGAGCACTGCCCGCCTAGGATTTCGGGCAATTCACCCGACCATGATCACCCGTCTTCTCTTCGCGCTCGTCGGAACCGTCATGCTGGGAAGTGGCGCCGCCTTCCCCGCCGATTCCTCCCGCAAACCCAACTTCGTCTTCATCCTTGTCGATGACATGGGTTGGGCGGACATCGGGGCGAACGGCAGCTCTTTTTACCGCACGCCAAACATCGATTCCCTGGCGAAGGACGGCATTCGCTTTACCGACGCCTATGCGGCCTGCCCGGTGTGCTCACCGACGCGCGCCGCGATCATGACCGGCAAATACCCGGCCCGGCTGCACTTGACCGACTGGCTGCCCGGGCGCGGAGATCGGCCGGACCAGAAACTGTCGGCACCCAAGATCCGGCCGGCGCTGCCCCTTGAGGAGACCACGATTGCCGAAGCGCTGAAGCCGGCCGGCTACGTTTCGGCGCATGTCGGCAAGTGGCACCTGGGCGGCGAAGGCTTCGGTCCACTCGAACAGGGTTTCGACGTGAACATTGCGGGCGATCACACGGGCACGCCGCTCAGCTACTTTGCGCCGTTCGAACGGAACGGCCGGTTCATGCCCGGGCTAGAGCAGGCGCCCGAAGGCGAGTATCTGACCGACCGGTTGACCGATGAGGCGCTCAAGTTCATCGAGGCAAACCGCGAGCGTCCGTTCTTCCTCCATTTCTCCCACTACACCGTCCACATCCCGCTCAAGGCGAAACCGGGATTGATCGATGCCAACCTGCAGCGCGACGCCGCCGGCCCGCAGACCAACGCGGTCTATGCCGCGATGATCGACAGTCTCGACGAAAGCGTCGGCCGCGTGCTGGGCAAACTGGAGGAGCTCGGGCTGGCCGAGGACACCATGGTGATCTTCACATCGGACAACGGCGGCCTGGCGACTCTCGAAGGACCGTTCACGCCGGCGACGAGCAACGCTCCGTTGCGAAACGGCAAGGGCTACCTTCAGGAAGGCGGCATTCGCGAACCTCTTTTCATCAAGTGGCCGCGCGGCATCAAAGCCGGGCGCGTTGAGCACATGCCCGTCAGCAGCATCGATTTTTTTCCCACGATCCTCGGACTGGCCGGGGCACCGTTGCCGGGCGCGGTGGACGGCGTTGACTTGAGCAGTGTGTTGAAGGGCACCGGGCAGGCACCGGTCCGATCGCTCTACTGGCATTATCCGCACTACGCCAACCAGGCGCGCTCGTCGGGCGCCCCGGTCGGTGGCGGTCCGGGGGCAGCCATGCGCGACGGCCGGTGGAAGCTGATCCAGCACTTCGAAAGCGGCCGGCACGAGCTGTACGATCTGACGGCGGACATCGGTGAGGGCAACAACCTGGCCGCCGCGATGCCCGAGAAGGTTCTGGAAATGGGGAAACAACTCCATGCGTGGCAGAATTCGGTGAAGGCGCAGTGGCCGCGGCAGTTTAACGAATGGAAGAATCCTCCGGTGCAGGCACCCGCCGCCGGCGACATCGTGCTGCACTCGCGCGGTGCCTTTGTGCACGGGGAGAAGCTCCAGTATGAACCGCAACCCCACAAGGACACGCTCGGATACTGGACGATCAAAGACGACTGGGCGCATTGGGACTTCGAGCTTGTTCGCTCCGGGCGATACCGCGTGGAAGCGCTGCAGGGCTGCGGCAAGGGCAGCGGTGGAGCGGAAGTCGAATTTGGTTTCAGCGATACGAGCGTGACCATGACCGTTCAGGACACCGGACATTTTCAGAACTTCATCTGGCGAGAGCTGGGCGAAGTGCAGCTCCAGGCGGGTCGCCAGACCATGACCCTGAAGGCGAAAACCAAACCCGGTGCCGCCGTGATGGACCTTCGCGAGGTGCGGCTGGTGCGACTCGACTGACCCGGACGGCGGATGGCAGTTCGGGTGAGGCATCGATGCGGGGGCTGGGGACCGGCCACGACCCCTCCCCCTCGCTCTTCTTCAGATCACCGGATCAATTCTTCGAGCTTGGTGATTCGGCGTGCCACCTTCATGGTCCGTCCGTCCCGGGTGACCGGACTGACACCCTTGCCACGCCATGAACTTCTACGAAACTGACCGCGCCGTCTCCGAGTATCTGCTGTTTCACTACGGTCACACCGACGAGATTCTCCCCTACGAATTCGGTCCGCTGAACTCGCTCAACTATCCGGAACGGTGCGTCACTTCGTGCGTCGACTTGGGACGGCTTCCGGCCTCATCCCGGGCGCTCGATCTTGGCTGTGCGGTCGGGCGGTCAAGCTTCGAGTTCGCACGGCACTGCCGCGAGGTGATTGCCATCGATCATTCGCAGCGGTTCGTGGAGACGGCGAACCGGCTGAAGACGGATGGGAAATTGGACTATGAATTCGTGGAGCAGGGCGCCCTCGTCACCCGCACCACTGCGATCGTGCCGACCGACATCGATCGCACCCGGGTCACGTTCGAGCAGGGCGATGCAATGGATCTCCGTGATCACCTCGGCCAGTTCGACGTGGTGTTGCTGGCCAACCTCGTGGACCGGTTGCGCGAACCGGCAAGATGCCTGGAACGCCTGTCGGGCCTGGTGAATCCCGGCGGACAGTTGGTCGTCACGACGCCCGGCACGTGGCTGGAGGAATACACGCCGAGGGCGAACTGGCTTGGAGGCTTTGAGCGAGATGGGCGGCCGGTGACGACGCTCGACGGCCTGCGCGCGCGACTCGACAAGGATTTCCAACTGAACTGCACGAAGGACCTGCCGTTTCTGATCCGCGAACATGCGCGCAAGTTCCAGTGGAGCATCGCACAGGCGAGCATCTGGCGACGGCGGTGATCTGGCCGACAGGTTACGGCCTCGTGAGAATCGCAGTCGGAAGCGAAGCTGAGGGGGGCGCAGCGGAGAATGACTGTGCCGGGGCGTGCACCGGGGGCAGCGGATGAATCGATGTGCAACACCCTGGGAGGGCGAGGTGTCAAGGAACGGCCAGCATCCCGGGATTGGAAAAGCTTGCTGCGGTGGTCAACGGGCGGGCTAAAGGATTTGCGGGCCGTGCCGATGATGCACTTGTCTGGGCCATGGCGATGGTTCAGATCCAGATGGCAGCATGGGCGCATGGTCGCCCATGACCGAATAGACTCCCTCCCGGATTCGGTGCCGTCAGGCAGCATCAGAGAACGCATCTCCCATGACAGCCTACCAGCATCATTGCGGCAGGTCAGCAGGCGACCCACCGTTCCAGACTCCGGAACGGCTCGGTCTGCAGCCTTTTTCGTGCGTCCCAACCGGTTACCGGTGGGCTGCAGCCGAATTCATATGCAGACAGACGACCGAGCAGGCCGCGGACGAGCTTGCAACTGCGTTCGGAAGGGAGAACCGCGAACCATCTGGACCTGCCCGGAGGGACGAGGAATCGCGCCGGTTTTGCCGAAGCGGTCATGGCGGATCGCAAGGGCAGGGGGTTGGCCGTTCCGTCGGCACCGGGGGCCGACGGCGTGCCCCGGCGCTCCTTGGACTTGTGCTGACCCTCGGCCTGTTGTTTTCAGGTGGCGACGTCCATGCGGACAACACCGCGCCCACCCTCGGCAACGGGATTCTTGCCTCCATCAGCGAGGACTCGGCGAGTCCGACCGGACAGACGGTCAGCACCGTCTTCAGCGGGCAGTTCACCGATCCCGACGCCGGAGCCAGCCTGAGCGGCATTGCCGTGGTGGGGAACACCGCGAACGCGGGAACCCACGGTGCCTGGCAATACTCCACCAACAGCGGCTCCAACTGGTTTCCCATCGGCACGGTGGCCGACGACGCGACCGCCTTGGCGATCAGCGCCTCCGCCCTGATCCGGTTTGTTCCCGTGGCCAACTACCACGGCACGCCGCCCGCGCTGACCGTGCGTGGTCTGGACAATACCTACGCTGGTGGCTTTTCAAGCACCGGCGCCAGTGAAACCCGCGTCACCGTCGACACATCATCGAACGGCGGCAGCACACCCGTCGCCGGCGCCACGTCCTCCCTCTCCACCTCCGTGACACCGGTGGCGGACACGCCTTCGGTGACGAACGCCACAACCAACGAGGACACGCAGACCACCAGCGGCCTGGTGATTTCGCGCAACGCGGCGGACGGGACGGAGGTGACGCACTTCAGGATCACCGCCATCACCAACGGCACCCTGTACCAGAACAATGGCACGACCACCATTGCGAACAACGCCTTCATCACGTTTGCGCAGGGGAACGCGGGGTTGAAGTTCACACCGTCGGCGAACTTCTCCGGAACGGCGAGCTTCACCGTCCAGGCTTCGACCTCGAACGCCGTCGGCGGACTGGGTGGCACCACGGTCACAGCAACGATCACGGTCAATGCCGTCAATGATGCCCCGACCATTACCGACATCGCACATCAATCGACCCATACCAACACTCCGACCGCGGCCCTTGCGTTCACGGTGGGAGATGTGGAGACCGCGGCCGCCAGTCTGGTGCTGAGCGGCACCTCGGCCAACCCGACGCTGGTGCCCAACGGCAACATCGTCTTTGGTGGCAGCGGCGCCAGCCGCACCGTCACCGTCACCCCGGCAGCAGACCAGACTGGCACCACGACGATCTCCGTGTCGGTCAGCGACGGCACAACCAACACGGTCGATACGTTCACGCTGGGCGTGACCGTTCCGGCGCAGCGCGTCCTCTCGGGGACGGCCACCATCGGTGCGAGCGCGACCTCCACGAACATCACGATTGCCCAGGTGCATCTGGGCCGGAGCTTCCTCGTTTTCTCCTCGACGGTGAGCGACGGAGATCCGGGCGAAACGCAGGTCCGCGGGCAGATCACCAGCCCGACGACAATCGCGTTCAACCGCGCCACGAGCGGCACCGCGGTCTCAATCTCGTGGTCGGTGGTCGAGTACGCGTCAGGCGTCACCGTCCAGCGCGGCACCACGAATTCCTGGAGCACCACTTCGACCGGCGTCACGCTGGCCGGCATCGCCACCAACCGCAGTGTGCCGATCATCACGGCGAGCGTGCCGGGCAACATCCACAGCGAGGATGACTTCATCCGCGCGAGGTTCACCAGCGCCACGAACCTCGAGCTGACCCGGATTGGCAGCAACTCCGCAGCGACCGTCGACTGGCAGGTGATCGAGTTTGCCAACGCGACGGTGCAGGCGGGGGATTTGTCATTCCTCGCCGGGGACGCCTCGAAAACTGCGACGATCACCTCGGTCAACACGAACAAGTCCTGGCTGCTCTACACCTTCCGGTCGCCGGACGGCACCATCGCCAACATCGGGCAGAAGTTGCTGCGGGGGCTCATCACCAGCTCGACCAACCTCACGTTCGACCGCAGCAACACCGGACAGGCCCTGGACCTGGCGTGGCACCTCGTGGAATTCACGGACGCCACCACGGTGCGGCATGGCACGGAGCCGTTCGGCGCGGCGGAGCTGCAGCGTGATGTCACGATTGCGTCGGTCAATACGGACAAAAGCTTTGCCATCGGTGGCAAGTACGGCCGCGGCGGACGCTCGACCTACTCGGGCGATGACAATCCGGGTGTCGGCTGGATGACGCTGGAGCTGACGTCGTCGACGAATCTGCGGATCACCCGCAGCCTGACCGGCTCCACCGCCGCGGACATGGGCTGGTACGTGGTCCAGATGCCGAATGTGCTGCCCACCATTTCGAGCATCGCGGATCTGTCAACCGATGAAGATACGGCGACCACCGCGTTGGGATTCACGGTGAACGACCTCGAGACCGCGGCTGCCAGCCTGACCGTCAGCGGCAGCTCATCGGACCAGACGCTGGTGCCGGACGCCAACATCGTCTTTGGCGGCAGCGGTGCGAACCGGACCGTCACCGTGACGCCCGCCGCCAATCAGCACGGATCGGCGACCATTACCGTCACCGTTGGCGACGGAACCGATACCGCCACCGAGACCTTTGTCCTGACCGTCAATCCCGTGAACGACGCTCCCGTTCTTTCGGGCGCCAACGATTTCACCTCGGTGATGGCGGGCGATGCGGACCATGCCGGGG
>DNDP01000129.1:0-7973 GCA_003484235.1 Verrucomicrobiales bacterium | reverse complement strand
AACTTCACTCCGGTGGCTGCGGGAGACTCGACCAATGCCGGGGACCTGGTGTCGGCGCTGATCGCCGGGCAGATGAGCGATGCCGATTCGGGGGCGCTCGCTGGCATCGCCGTGTTGGGCACGTCGGCCGGCTCCGGAACGTGGCAGTATTCCACCAATGGCGGATCGGCCTGGCTTTCAATCGGGACCGTTTCAACCAACTCCGCGCTGTTGCTGCGCAGCGAGGACCGGATTCGCCTGGTGCCGGGCAATGTCGCCGGCGGGACGGATTCCATAACCTTCCGTGCCTGGGATCGGACCAGCGGTACCTTTGGGGCGTTGGCTGATGCCACCACCGCCGGTGGCATCACCGCCTTCAGTTCGGGCACCGCCAGTTCAACAATCGCGGTAACTGCCGGAGCCTTCGTCAAACTGCAGTTGCTGCTGCCCGGCGAGACCGCAGCACCGGGCACCGCATCCGGCAAGACCGGTTCGCCGACGGCGCAGACCGCCGGCTCCGCGTTTTCCGTCACCGTCCGGGCGGTGGATGCGAACTGGAATGTCGTCGGCTCGGTGACCGATGTCGTCGGTTTCACCTCCAGCGATGGCAGCGCGGTGCTGCCGGCCAACGGAAATCTGGTGGCCGGGTTGGGCACCTTCGACGTGACGTTCCGCACGGCCGGCGGGCAGACGGCGACCGTGTCCGATCTCACGGACGGAGCCAAGTCCGCGGACACGAGTCCTGCCGTGACGGTCAACGCCGCCTCGATTGCCCGCCTGGCCCTGGTGACGCAGCCGGGCGGGGCAGGAGCGGGGGCGCCTTTTGGCCAGCAGCCGGTGATCGAAACTCAGGACGCCTTCGGCAACTCCTCGACGGTGGGGTTGGCAGCGAGCCTGATGGTGAGCGTGACGCTGACCTCGGGCACGGGCCCGTTGCAGGGCACCACGGCGCTGGACATCGGCACGGCGGCTGGCGCGGGGACGGTCAGCTTCGCCAACCTGCGCCTGGATCCGGCGGGGACGAAGCAGCTGACCTTCAGCGCCGCCGGGCTGACCGACGCCGTGAGCGCCACCTTCACGGTGGACAACGAACTGCCGGTGGCCGGCCTGGCGGAGTTCCAGAGGCCACGCAACGTGCCGATCAAGCTGCTGATCGCCAACCTGCTGACCAACGCGACGGATCTGAACGGAGACGCGTTGACCCTGGTTTCCGTCTCGGCCACGAGCACCAACGGAGCGGCGATCCATCGCAACTCCACCTTTGTCCTCTACAGCGTGCCGCCGGACGGGAACGTGACGGACCGGTTCAGCTACACCGTGAGCGACGGGGTGGGGAGCACGGTGGGCGAGGTGGAGATCACGGTGGCGGCCGATCCCACGGGCACGAATTTCAACGTGGTGGCCTGCGCGCTGGTGGCGGGCAAGCCGACGATGACCTTCGCCGGGGTGCCCGGGCACAGCTACGTGGTGCAGCGTACGCAGGACCTCACCGGCACGCCGGTGTGGACGGACCTGTGGACGACCAACGCCCCGGCCGCCGGGCTGTTCCACTTTGTCGACGACAACCCGCCCGCCGGTGATCTATTCTACCGGGGAGTGAACCGCTGAGTGAAAACGAACTCCTCCAGGCTGGTTTGGGTGTCCTTGCTCTGCGTCGGAACGCTGCTCCCTGCGGCCGGCCAGGTCTATTTCTCGGAGACGTTCAACACCGGCTTCCAAGGCGGCGGCGCCATTCCCGATGGCAGCCTCAACGGCTGGAGCGATACCCGCACGGTGGCGGGTGCGGCCGGTTCGTGGAACGTCACCGACATCCGCGTCACCCTCGAGCTGTCCGGCGGCTACAACGGCGACCTTTACGCGTACCTCTCCTTCGGCGGCGAATCGGCGGTGCTGCTGAACCGCGTCGGTGTCGGTGAGTCCAACGGTGACGTGTTTGGCTACGCGGATGCCGGCTTCAGCATCACGCTGAGCGCAGCGGGCGCCAACAACGTCCACTTTTACCAGGATTTCTCGCCCGGGTTTGACGGCTCCGGCCGACTGACCGGCACCTGGCGGCCGGACGGACGGGCCATCGACCCGCTGTCGCCACCGGCGCTGTTTGACAGCGCCTCGACCTCGCAGGATTTCAGCCGGTTCACCGGGTTCGATCCCAACGGCCAATGGACGCTGTTTGTGGCGGACGTTTCCGCGGGTGGCGGGCAGACGACCATGACGGGCTGGGGGCTCGAGATCATGGCGATGCCACAGGTGCCGGAGCCCGGCACGATCACCCTGCTTTCATTGGGTCTGACGGTCGGTGGCTTCGTGGCGTGGCGCCGCCGAAGAGCGGTGAAGTAACGGTGGTGTCCGGCCTGTTCGGTGGGCGATTTTTCCCGTAGGAGTTTGGCGAATCCCGAAATCACAGGCAGTCTGCCGGGTGATGGACAGTTCGACGGCAGCTTCCGGAAGAATCCTGGTCACCGGCGCCACCGGCTACGTGGGCGGACGCCTCGTCCCACGCCTGTTGGCGGCGGGGCATCAGGTGCGATGTCTGGTGCGCGACCCGGACCGGCTCCAGGGCCGCGCGTGGCTCGACCGCGTGCAGCTCGTCCGAGGCGACGTGCTGGAGCCGGCCTCGCTCGCTGACGCCATGGAGGGCGTCAACGCCGTCTACTACCTCGTGCACAGTCTGGGCGGGGGAAGCGACTTCTCGGAGCGGGACCGGACCGCCGCGCGCAACTGTGCGCTGGCCGCGAAACGGGCCGGCGTGGAACGGATCATCTATCTGGGCGGGCTCGGCGATTCCCGGGCCGATCTCTCGGCACACCTGCGTTCCCGCCACGAGACCGGCGACGCCCTTCGGGAGGCCGGAGTGCCGGTGACGGAGTTTCGCGCGGCCGTGATTGTCGGTTCGGGCAGTCTGTCCTTTGAAATGATCCGCTACCTGACGGAACGGCTGCCCGTGATGATCTGCCCGCGGTGGGTGTTCACGCGGATTCAGCCCATCGCAATCCGCAACGTCCTTGATTATCTTGTGGCTGCACTCGACCAACCCGCGAGCGCTGGACGGATCCTCGAGATCGGCGGCCGCGACGTGCTCACCTACGCGGGCATGATGACCGGCTACGCGGCGGCGCGGGGCCTGAAACGCCGGCTGCTCGCCGTGCCCGTCCTCACCCCTCGGCTCTCTTCCTACTGGGTCCATCTGGTCACCCCGATTCCTGCGAACATCGCCCAGCCGCTGATCAAGGGACTGGGCAATGAGGTGATCGTCCGCGACCCCGAAGCGCGACGGCTCTTCCCGGACATCGAACTGCTCGACTATGGCACGGCCGTGCGGCTGGCCCTGCAGAAGGTGGAAATGCGCGGCGTGGAAACGTCGTGGACGGATGCGCTGACCTCCAGCCAGGGCGTGCGCACACCGGTGGCCCTCATCAACCGCGAAGGGATGATCATCGAGCGGCGCCAGCTGCACGTCGAGGCGGCGGCCGGCGAAGTCTATCGCAGCTTCGCGCGGTTGGGCGGCCGGCGTGGCTGGCTCTATCTGGACTGGGCCTGGAAGCTGAGGGGAATGATCGACCGGCTCTTTGGCGGCGTGGGCATGCGGCGCGGCCGTCGCGATCCCGAAGATTTGCGTGTCGGTGATTCGCTGGATTTCTGGCGGGTGGAAGCGGTCAAACCCGGCCGGCTGATCCGCCTGCGCGCCGAGATGAAGGTGCCGGGCCGGGCCTGGCTGGAATTCGAGGCCCGCCAGCTGGATGGAGGCGATTCCGAGCTCCTGCAGACGGCGTTCTTCGAACCGAAGGGCCTGACCGGTTTGCTCTACTGGTATTTTCTGTACCCGGTGCACAGCCTGATCTTCAGCGGACTGATCCGCCGCCTGGCTGGCGGAGCCGTTTCGGGGAGAAACGAAGCGGCGTCGTTGGCCGCGGGCTGATGACCCCAACTACTTGAAGCGGGCGTTCAGGCTGCCAAGGTAGCCCGCCAGTTCCAGATAGGCCGAGCCCACTTCTTCGCCGCTCGCATCGCGCACCCGGCAGGCGCCCTCCCAGTAGGCCACGCCGCCAACGGCGCCATGCAGTTCCTGATCCATCAGCAACGGTTCGAGCGTGAACGACACGTCGTTTCCGGTCGCCGGATCCCTGGTCGTGATCGTCACGCCCACCGGGTATTCGGCTCCGGTGGTCGGGCTTGTCCAGATGCGCGCCGCCGACCAGGTGAATTCACCGCTGCCGTCTTGCGTGAGCCCGCCTTCGGCATCCACCCACGCCAGGCGCGAGAACGGATCGGTGCTGCCGTCGAGCTTGCGCATGCGGTAGGCCATGACCTCGCGGCCGTCGTTCAACTGCAGGCTCGCCCAGTCCCAGCCCGCCTGGTCGTCGTCCAGCTGGCTGCTGCTGATCTCGTGGTCCATCCACGCCTCGCCGCGAACCGGCCGCTCGCGTCCGTTGACGGTCAGTTGCCCTGCCACCTCCAGCCGGGTCCAGGTGAGGTAATGGCTGGCCGCCGTGGGCGCTGCGCCCTTGCGGGAGACGCCATCGTCGCCGAAGAACACCAGCGGCTTTCGCGGTGTGAGCTCGAGCGTATAGGCGGCGTCGGCATGGATCGAGCCGGTCAGTGCCATGGAGCCGACGCCGTTGGTGCCGAGCCGCAGGGACCAGTTGCCATTGTGCAAGGCAAGGGTGTTGGTGCTGGCATCCGCGTCCCAGCCCCGGCGGTTGAGCCGCTCTTCGTGGTGGAACTGCTTGCCGGTGACGTCGGTCAGCGCCATGTGCGCGAGGTGCAGTTCGTCGTGGGCGAACTGGGGTGAATGCTCCTCCAACTTGCCCGCCGGTCCCCGCGGTCCGGCCCGGCGGAAGAACGTCGCCTGAAACCCATACCGTTGTTCGTCGCCGTCAAAGAGGTGACCGGTGATGTACCACCACTCGATCTTGAACTCCGGATGGCTGCCGTGATCGCGGGGAAACTCGAAACGCTGACCCTGCTGCGGCACGGCAAAGCCATCTTCGGTGCGGAGCGGTGGCTTGAATGAAGCGCCCGACAAGGGCAGCGCAATCAGCAGCAGCACGGCGGCCGGCATGACGGGCCATGGGCAACGGTGTTGGTTGGTTGAGGTTAAGTTCATCCGTTATTCCTCCCGATCGGCTGGCAGGTCCGCGCCCCAGCGGCCGACGAAGTGGGCGACGATCGTGCCGATGATGACCACCAGCCCGGCCAGCGCGGCCAGCTGCAGCCACGGCACGTCGAACTCCAGAGTCCAGCCAAAGGTTTGCTTGTTGATGACGAAGATCAGCATCCAGCCAAGCGCGAGGCTGACTGCGCTTCCCACCGTGACGCCCGCCACCGAGAGGCCCAACCCCTCGCAGGCGGTGGCGTGCGCGATCTCCCGGTGCGTGAGTCCTAGCGCACGGAGAGTCGTCAGTTCGGCACGGCGGTCGAGCAGGACGCTGACGAGCGTCAGCCCCAGCCCGATGACGGCCACGAGCACGCCGATCACCTCGAGCGCGTGGGTGATGGCGAAGGTCTGCCGGAAGATGCGGAGTATTTCACCCCGCAGGTGGGCGTTGCTGAAGATGCGCAGCCCGGGGTGTTGCGCCAGCCACTCAGCCCGCAGTGTTTCCGGAGAGAAACCGGGCCGGACGAACACCATCAACCCGGAAGCATGCTCGTCCTGAAACCACTCCGCGAAATGCCGGCGCTCGACCAGGATCGACCCGCGTTCGTTGCCGTAGTCGGCGAAGACCCCGGCGATCGTCAGTTCAACCCGGCCGCCGGGTGTCGGCACGGATACAATGTCGCCCCGGCGGCGTTGAAACCGCTCGCTGAAGCTTTCGCTCACCAGCGCCAGCGCGGAGTTGCGGTCGGACGCAAACACGTCGTCGGCCAACGGCGCCTGCACCCACGGCATGCGGGTGCGTTGATGCATGAGCTGCAGTTCCGCGCCGGAGAGGATGGTGGCCCCTGCGTCCAGCCGGACTTCGGTGGCCTGCACGATGTTCATCGCATCGACCGCCGGGTGCGCGGCGAGCGTCCTCCAGGTCGTCGGGGTGATGCGGTTGTCGGTGGAGGCGCTCTGCGCGCCGCTGCTGCTCAGGTAAAGGTCCGCCCGAAACGTCCGCTCAATCCATCCCCGCATGGTGGTGTCGAAGCTGGCGACGAGGATCGCCATCCCGGCGGTCATGGCGATCGCGCATACCAGTCCCGCCACGGCGAGCCGGTGGCGGCCCGAAGGCTGCACGAGGTGGGTGGCGGCCAGTTTCACCGTCGTGAACCAGCGGCCGAGCGGCTGCAACCGCCGGGCCGTGAGCCGCAGCACACCGCCACCCAACACACCGCCGCCGGCGATCCAGCAGAGTCCGGCGAGATAACCCGCCAGGGGGAACCGTCCGCCGTCCGCGAAACGCAGCGGTGGCAGCAGCACGAGCGCGAAGCCCGCCATGACGAACCCCAGTCCAATCCATTCCCGGCGCCAGAACGTGGCGCCTGGCGGCGCGAGCGCGTGCCGCACGAGGATCTGTGCCGGCGGCGTCCGTGCCGCTTCCCGCGCGGGCCACCATCCCGCGAGCAGGCTGGTGGCAACAGCCAGCAGCAGCGCGGCAATCACCTCGCCGGAATCGAGCCGGGCGTGATCGACGCTGGTGGAGTAGTAGAGCGCGTTGACCGTGCGGCCAACCAGCCGGACGGAGAATTGCGCGCCGGCCCAGCCGAGCAGCACGCCGAGCGTTCCACCCAAAAATCCCAGCACCGCCGCCTCGAGCAGCCAGACCCGGCGGATGAGTCCTTCGCCGACCCCGAGCGAGCGCAGGATGCCGATCTCCTCCCGGCGCCGGACCACCGCGCCGTCCAGTGCCTGAAAGATCAGGTAGAGCCCCACCAGCAGGGCAAGCAGCGACAGGATGGTCAGGTTCATCCGAAAGGCGCGCGTCATGAGCGCTCCGCTCTCGCGCCGGTCCGCCGGCGTGGAGACCTGCCAGCGGCCGTCGCTCCAGCGCCCGAGCAGTTCGCCCAGTTCAGCGCGCCGCTCCTTGGCGTCCGGCCCCGGGGCGACGATGAATTCAACACGGCTCAGACGTCCTTCATTGCCGGTCAATCGTTGCACCGCCGGCAGGTCCATCACCAGCAGCGTCGCCGGCGCTTCCGGTCCCGCTTCAGTGGTGGGGATGACGCCCGCCACCTCGAGTTTGACGACCCGTTCGTTGATCACCAGAGGCAGTTCGTCACCCGGCGCGAGACGCTTCCGGTTCGCGAGAGCCGCACTGATGAAGACGGCCCGCGGATTGCGGAAGACGGACCAGAAGGAATCGCTGCGATCGGGTTCAGCAATGTCGGCGCCCCTCTGCCCGAACCAGGAACGGTTCCCCGGCCGGCTGCCCGCGAGGTTCTGCACGCCGATCAGGTCCACGCCCAGCAACTGGAAGGTCTCCTGCGAGCCGATTGCTGCATCGGGATCGCCGACCGGTTCCGCGGCGGTCGATTCCACCACCGGGATGATGTTGACCGGCCGGGGGCCCAACCGGTCGCGCAGTTCCCCGAGCAGCGGCTCCGGCAGGGAACCGGCCGGCGCGCGGATGAGCCAGTCGCTTTCCTGGGTGATCAGGTCGGTGAAGTTCTGGAAGCTGGCGACCGCCGCGCGGTTGGCCAGGCGGATTGAAAAGAAGACCGCAATCCCCAGCGCGAGGATGAACACCAGCAACGCCGACTGGCGCGGAGCCGCCCGCCAATGCCGCAACGCGATCCGGCGCAGCAGCGTTCCCGTCACCCCGCTGACTGTGCCGGTTTCCATGCTATCAGGCGTGCGCGGTTTCCGACACGATCCCGCCATCCCGGAGGTGGATGGTGCGATGGCAGATGCGCGTCGCCTCGAGGCTGTGCGTGACGAGGACGAGGGCGGTGTTGGTCTCGCGGGTCAGGTCGTGCAGCAGTTCGAGGATGATCTCGCCGTTATGGGAGTCGAGGTTGCCGGTCGGTTCGTCCGCGAGGATCAGGTCGGGCCGGTGAATGAGCGCCCGGGCGAT
>DNDP01000353.1:24093-38144 GCA_003484235.1 Verrucomicrobiales bacterium | reverse complement strand
TGCTGGGGCTGATGCTCGGCGCCATCATGGTGTTTCACCGGTCCATGTGGGAGGCCACACTGGCGCATGGTTTCTTTGACGCCACCAGCTTCATTCTGATGCACTTTCTGTTCAAATACGGCGACCAGCTCGAGGGCATCAAGGACGTGTTCAAGCTGGACTAGACCCGGCTGCGGCGGAGTTGGGTCGCCGCGAGACCCAGCAGGGCTGCGGTGCAGATCGTGAAAACGATTCCGCTGGGCGTCCGACCCGTCCAGTCAGCCCACGGCCATGGCAGGTGGAAGAACGCGAAGTTCAAGCCGAAGTAAATCACGGTGGAGAAGACCAGGATCCCTGCGGCGAACCGGCGCGTCGGAAGTGATTCTTCGGTCTGCCGGGCCAGGAACCACGCCGCGGCAATCGCCAGCATCATTGGCAGCACGAAGAGCAGCGCCCAGCCGGCGACAGGTCCCAGCCACTGTTCCTGAAATACCAACTGGCGGACGGTTTTCCCTGCTATCGGCAGCAACGTCACCGGCAGAACCAGCGCGTACGGCCACCAACGGCTGGCCGACACGGCGACCACCGGTATGATTCCCAGCACCAGACCCAGATCATACAGTGCGTCCACAATTGCGATGGAGAGGAACTCCACTCCGATAAGAAGCGGCAGATGGACGGCTAGTAGAACCGCAGGCACCCATGCCGGGAGCCAGTGCTGGGCAGCCTCTGCATTTCGAATCCGCGCTCGATTTCGCCACAGCCCGAGTCCGAGAAAGGCTCCGGCAACGGCGCCAAAGGTGATCTCCATGAAGTTCCACCAGTTCATGTGGGGGTCGAGACGGGACCAGAAGGGGCCGGTGAACATATCGGGGTTCCAGGCGTGAAAGGCCTGCAGGGACTGGCCCAGCGGGAAGCCAATGCATCCTCCCAGCGCGGCCCATCCGGCAAGCCGTGCCGCCAGCGCATCCTTCCGCCCACGTCCGACGTACGCCCACAAACCCGCGAGCGCGAGCAGCAGGCCGCCCCAGCATTCTCGACGGGGTTTGAGCGTTGCCTCGGGCTCCCATCGCCAGTGGTCCGAAAAGTAAATGAGTGGCAGTTCCCGTTCGGCCGGATTGAACGGCGAGTTGAGCAGCCACACGCCGACATGATAGAGGGCGACGGCGGCAAGCATCATCAGCAGGCATTCGGCTGGACGATAGCGGACGCCGCCCAGCCCCATGCCGAGGAACAATCCTGCGAAACCAATCCAGATGGCTCCCTTTATTGCCAGCCCCAGCATCCCCCAAGAGAGTGCCTGCCAGTTGCCGATCAGGGGCGCGTCATGGGTGAGCCCCACCGTCTGGCCGTAGGTCATGGAGCCGCCAAAGCCGATGGCGATCGTCACCCAGGCCAGAGCCCGTGCGGCGGTCGCGCGCGTCAGCTGCGCGCCGAGGAGCACCAGCAGCACAAGTCCGATCAGCAGACCGGCGATCATGGCTCCGGTCTCGTGGCCGTACTGACCGCGAATGCCCCAGCCCATGCCACCGGCGAGCGCCGCCAGCAGGACTGGCTTCCACCAGGGAACGCTCGGCGTTTGATGGCCATCACCGGGTTCCGACGTGATCGGTATCATTGGAAGGCCTGATGATGGTTCCACGGATGCCGCGAAGGCAATCGCACATTCGTGGCCGCGAAAGAATCCCACGCCTCGATCCGGCGCATTGCGGTTCGGTGGTCTCAATCCAGGGCGGCCCGCAGCCCGGCGAACAGATCGGTGCCCTTGGATTTCTCCACCGGTTCGTCGTCGACCCACTTCACCAAATCGTTCGGCAGCTCATTGAGGAACGGGCTGGGATGGCAGGGGCTGAGTTCGCCGTATTTGCGTCGGGCATTGCAGAAGCTCATGGCGAGATACTTCTGGGCGCGGGTGATGGCCACGTAGAAGAGCCGGCGCTCCTCGTCCAGCGTGCCTTCCACCTTGGAGCGGGAGTGCGGCAGCAGGCCGTCCTCCACGCCCGCAATGTGGACGCTCGGCCATTCAAGCCCCTTGCAGCTGTGGGTGGTGATGATGGTGACCTGATCCGCCGCAGACTCCTTCTCCTCCTCGCGGTCTGACTCGAGCGAGATGTCCTGCAGGAATTCCTCGAGCTGCTCCAGCGGCGTGGACTTTCCACCATCGGACCGGTCCATGCCGGCGATCAGGTCCCGCAGCACCATGATCTTGTTCTCGGCCACCTCGGCATTCTTTTCGATGCGCCGGATGTCGTTGAGGTACTGGATGTCGTTGAGCCACCAGTCGCACCAGGTCTGCAGCGGCCGGTCTCCCACATTCGGAGGCGGATTCTCAAGGCGCTGGCGCGTCTCCTCCAGCAGGGCGATGAACTGGACAATCGCCTCCTTCGTGCGGTCGGAAAAGCCGTCCTGGACATCCGTGTGCCGCATCGCTGCGAACACCGAGCAGTGGCGTTCCTGGCTGGCGGCCAGCAGACGTTCCATGGTCACGTCACTCAGGCCGCGGGCCGGTGTGTTGGCGATGCGCAGCAGGCTGACGTCGTCGTGGGGATTCAGAAAGGTCTTGAGGTAGGCGAGCAGATCCTTGATCTCGCGGCGGTCGAAAAAGCTCTGTCCGCCCACGACCCGGTAGCGGACCTTGCCCTGGCGCAGCGCGAGCTCGAGTGGCCGCGTCTGCAGGTTGGTCCGCACCAGGATGGCGTGGTCCCGCCAGGGCACCTTGCGGGTCATCCGGAGGAACTCGATGTTCTCGACGATGGACTTCGCCTCCTCCTCCTCGTTCTCGAACGAGGCGATCGAAATGGGTTCGCCGTAGCCGTTGTCGGACCACAGGCTTTTGCCGCGCCGCCGGGCGTTGTTCTTGATGACCGCGTTGGCGGCATTGAGAATCACGCTGGTCGACCGATAGTTCTGCTCGAGCTTGATGACCTTGACCTCGGGATAGTGCTTCTCGAGATCCAGCAGGTTGGCAATTTCGGCGCCGCGCCATCCGTAGATGCTCTGGTCGTCGTCGCCCACCACGCAGAGGTTGCGGTGTTCGCGGGCCAGCAGGTTGACCAGTTCGAACTGGGCCGCGTTGGTGTCCTGGTACTCGTCCACCATGATGTAGCGGTAGCGGCGGCGGCAGTCCTCCAGGATGTCCTCGTGCCCGCGCAGGAGCTGGAGCGTGAGAAGGAGCAGGTCGTCAAAATCGACGGCGTTGCAGGCACGCAGGGCGGAGTCGTAACGCGCGCGCACGTGCCGGGCGAGTTCCTCCGCCCCCTCGCTCACCCGCTGCAGGGCCTGTTCGCCGGCGTTCTTGTGTTTGCTGATCCACATCAGCACGTCGCCCGGCTTGATCTTGGCCCCGTTCGAGTGCAGCGACGAAAGGATCTTCTTCATCGCGCTTTGCTGCTCCGACTCGCTGTAGATGACGAAGTTCTTCTTGTAGCCGAGCCGCTCGATGTGGCGGCGGAGGATCCGGACGCCCAGCGAATGAAACGTGCAGATCGTCGGCTTGAGCGGCTTGTCGCCATCGTCCGTGCGCTGTCCGCGAATCAGCTTGCCCACCCTCTCCTGCATCTCCTTTGCCGCCTTGTTGGTGAACGTCACGGCAAGGATGTTGTCCGGGGCGATTCCCTTCCGAATCATGTGTGCCACGCGATGCGTGATGACCCGGGTTTTACCCGTACCGGCGCCGGCGAGGATGAGAACCGGACCGTGGATGGTCTTCACGGCATCGCGCTGCGGCGGGTTGAGGCTGCTCAGGTCCAACATCGGGCGCGGAGTGTGCGTAACGTCCCGGCAGGAGACAAGCGGAAGTGAGGTCAGAACTCGCGGGAGACGGCAGCCTCGCAGGATTCCTCAGGCAGCCCTTTGGCTCAGCGGCGAACGTCCACCGCGGCCGTACCGGTGGGGCCAAAAACCTCCGGATAGAGCCGCTCCGCGCAATCCGGACACAATCCATGGCTGAAACCGGCCTCGGAATGTTCGCAGATGTAGGTTTCCATTTCCTGCCACTGCCCCGACTCATCACGAATCTTTCGGCAACCGGCGCACGTGGGCAGCAGGCCGCTGAGGGTCTTGACCTTGGTCAGCGCATCGCGCAGTTCGCGGATGAGGCCTTCCTTCTCGGCAAAGGCCCGCCGACGTTCGGTGACGTCCCGCAGGATCACCATCATGAAGAGGGTGCCGTGCAGTTCGTAGGTGGACACATGAACCTCCATGTCAATCTGGCGCCCGTCGGCACACAGGCCGCGTGTCTCATACGATTCCTGACGGGCGCCCCCGCGCATGCGCTTTTCGATTCGGCGGAGCACTGCCGGCCGTTCGTCCGGAGCGATGACCTTGAGGACGGGTTCTCCCACCAAATCGTCCGTCGAGGCATAGCCGAACATCCGAACATAGGCGGGATTCACAAAACGGTGCACGCCCGCCACCGAAACCCCGATCGGATCGAGGGAGTTTTCGAGGATGGCCCGGAGCTGCGTTTCGCTGCGCAGAAGAGAATCTTCGGCGTCCTGACGGAGGACCGCCATCGTCAGGACAAGAAGTGACAGCGACAAGAACACCGTGAGCCGGACGGATTCGGGCATCAGGTCGCCACCCGACACGATAAGAATGACCACATGACCGATTGCGCACACGGACGTGGTCAGCAAACCGGCCCTCCAACCACAGGTGCCGGTGCTGATCACCACCGCCGCCAAGGCAAGCAGGGCCGAAGATTCACCCCCGCCCAGCGGCGGAACCAACCACGCCACGCCCATCGCCATTAGTGCCAACACACTGGCGATCAGATACCGGGAACCATGCTTAAAACCACTGGCCATAACGCTTATCCTTTATACGATGCGAATTGGACGGCTGCCATTCCACTTCCGTTCAGATATTGCATTCCCTAGCCCTTGAAGCTCAATGAATCACAGCTTTACCACTTCACAAGAACTCATTCTCACCAACGACAACACCGCAGCTCAATATCTTGATTGTCCCCAGACGTTGCCAGGCGACCAACTCTCCTGGCGGCGGCTCGCAACCGACCTTGGCATTGGGGGCACACCAGACGTGTCCGCTCTGAGTCAGATTTCATTTATGGCCTTTAAAGTCAACATGTTATACAAGACTCTGGGCATTTGCCGTGCGACGGGACAATGCAGATGAATGGGCGTTTGCATTGCTCAATCCGCTGATCTAGTCTCCCGTCGATGACGATTTCGGTATTTGATTCAGAGAACGCCAAACCGATGGTCCAGCGGCTTTCTGCGCTAGGATTCAACTGCCAACGTTTCGATTCGGGATCCATCAAGGAACTGAGCCACGAGTATCCCGATGTCGTTTACATGGTCCCCATCGCCGCGCTGAACAGTGCCGACTGGCCCACCATGCGGGTGAAACTCGCGCAGGCCAATCGCTACTATGTTGTGGTCGGCCGGGATACGCCTACCGAGGAAATCGTGCTGGCGGTGCGCGATGGTGCCCACGACTTTTTGCAGTTGGAGGATTTCGACAGCCGCTGGGAATCTGCCGTGCGCAAGATCGTCGAGTCACAGAAGCTGTGGCTTCAGCTCTATGGTGGAATCGCCAAACGTGGAAAAGAACTGCTCATGGGCGAATCGCCGTCGATGCGAGCCTTGAGACAGTCTATCGACCGGCTTGGCCCCACCAACGCCACAGTGCTGATCACAGGGGAATCCGGGGTCGGCAAGGAATTGGTGGCCACCTCGCTGCATCGGACCAACAACACCGGACCGTTCGTGGCCGTAAATTGTGCCGCCATTCCGAAGGACCTCATCGAGGCCGAGTTGTTTGGCGCGGAACGCGGCGCTTACACCGGGTCCATCAAGGCGAGGCAGGGTCTGGTGGAACAGGCCAACGGCGGAACCCTTTTTCTGGACGAGATCGGCGAGCTTGATTTTGGCCTGCAGCCCAAGCTTTTGCGCTTCCTGGAGACCAGGGCGGCGCGGCGCGTAGGTGCGAACAGCGAATACAAGGTCCAGGTGCGGGTTATTTCCGCGACCAATCAAAATCTCGAACAGCTCATTTCCAAGGGACAGTTTCGGGCCGACCTGTTTTACCGCATCTCCGAAGTGACTCTCCCCGTCTCGCCGCTACGTGTTCGCAAGGACGACATCGCCGTCTATGCACTGGCATTCGTACGGGCGGCAGGAGAACGATTCGGCAAGCATTTTGAGAACGTTGAGCCGGAACTGGTTCGCCTGTTTCAAGAGTACGACTGGCCGGGCAACGTCCGGGAACTGAAAAACGCCATCGAACGAATGGTCATCCTCTACGATGGCCCAACGCTCCGTGCCGGTTGGTGGGAGGCGCCCCTTCAATACCCCGCGCCGGAGGCTGCCCTTGCCGGACAACTGGCGCACGGGTCCACTGGCCGAATGGGAGCTTCAGCGCCGTACCCCGCCGGCACGTCATTGCCGCTGCCTGTGACCGGTAACCTGAGCCGCAAACAGCGCCTCGAACTCGCCGCCAGATTGATCTCCGAGGGAGGCCATGACCTGACCTGGGTGGCGGCGCAGGTGGGAGTAAACTCGTCCACCCTTTATCGCTGGCGCAAGGCGAACAAGATCTGACCGAGCAGTCATCATTCGTCCCGGCAGTTGGTTCGTTCCCGAATGGAACTGGCTGGCATATCGACAACCCTATCGGAGATAGCGCGCAATGCCTTCCTCGAAAGTTGCCGGTTTGATGCCGAACAGCTTCGCGGCCGTCATCGCATCTCCGCAGTTGTCCTCCTCCAGCATGAGCAATTGATCCCTGGTCAGCGGACTGGGACGCCCAGCCAGGCCGAACAGCGACTCCATGGCTGCCGCCTGAATTCGCGCCAGCGGCATCGGGATCGCAACCATCGGGCGCCAACGCCGGGTTGTCCTCAGGATGACCCTGTAGATCTCCCGCAACGTGAAGACTTCGAAACCGCACAGATCGATGACCTGATTCTCAACCGCTTCTGCCGAGAGAGCCGAAACGAAACATCGCGCAACATCCTCCACGGACACCGGCTGGAGTCGATTGTTTCCCCCGCCGAACAACGGGATTACCGGGCTCCATTTGCAGAGCTGGGCAAGGAGGTTGACGAAGCCATCGCCTCGGCCGTAGATCACTGACGGCCTGAAGATCGTCCAGCGCAGCCCGCTGGAACGCACCGCCACTTCCCCCTGCCACTTGGTTTGATGATACCGCGACCGCGCGCCCTCCCGCGTTCCCAGCGCGCTCATATGGACAAACCGTCCGACACCGGCCTCCTGCGCCGCACCGAGGACGTGCTCCGTGCCCTCGACATGAATCCTCTGGAAACTGCTTTTTCCCGATTCATTGATGATGCCCACCAGATGGATCACCGCTCCACATCCCTGCATTCCCTCAACCAGTGCTCCCCGGTCGAGAAGATCGCCCGGAATCAGCTCGGCACTGTGTCGATACGCCATTTGGCGAACCTGCTCATCCTTGGCACTTCTCGCCAGCATGCGAATTGAATGTCCCTCCTCGTGCAGCCGCCAGAGCACTTCCCGGCCGACAAATCCCGTACCGCCTGTCAGAAAGACTTTCATGGTTCATTGATTGGTCGCAGTGCGGGCAGGTTGCCCCCACCAGGATATTTTCTCCAGTCTGCTTTGGCGGATTTCCTTGGCGTTGACGCTCTGCGGCGTTTCTGCGAAGTAATGGCCACCCCTATGAAACGGCACGCACTCCTTTCGCTCGCCGCCGCCGGACTGCTCGTCCTTGCCGGCTGCAAACCATCCGACTCCGGATCCGGTCCCGCCTCCAACACGGGAGGCACCCCGGAGAAGAAAGCCCGCATCGCCTTCGTGAGCAACGGCGTGGCGTCGTTCTGGGTGATCGCCCAGGCCGGCGTTGAGAAGGCGGCGGCCGATCTCGGCGTGGAAACGCAGGTGATCATGCCGCAGGGGCCGGCCAACCAGAAGCGCGTCCTCGAAGACCTCGTCTCCCAGCGCATCGACGGCATCGCCGTCAGCCCGATCGATCCCGCGAACCAGACCGAACTGCTCAACATGGTCGCCGGCCGCACGAAGCTGATTACCCAGGACTCCGACGCGCCCGACTCCGACCGCATCCTTTACCTCGGCATGAACAATTACCAGGCCGGACGGATGTGCGGACAGTTGGTCAAGGAGGCGCTGCCCAACGGCGGCAAGATCATGATCTTCGTAGGCCGCACCGAGCAGGACAACGCGCGGCTCCGTAGGCAGGGTTTGATCGACGAGCTGTTGAACCGGTCCGAGGACTCGACCCGCAACGATCCGGTCAACCAGGTGATCGAGGGCAACGGGTTCACGATCCTCGGCACGATGACCGACAATTTCGACTTCCCGAAGGCCAAGGCGAACGCCGAGGACGCCTTGTCGAAACACCCGGACCTAGCCGGCATGGTCGGCCTGTTTGCCTACAACATTCCGCTCATGCTTGAGGCCACCGAACAGGCGGGCAAGCTCGGCAAGGTGCAGGTCATCGCGTTCGACGAGGCGGATGAAACGCTGGCCGGCATTCAGAAGGGCCACGTCCACGGCACCGTCGTGCAGAATCCCTACGAGTACGGCTATCAGTCCGTCGCCGTACTCAAGCGGATCATCGAGGGCGACAACAGCGTGGTCCCCGCGGACAAATTCATCGACGTGCCGGCGCGGATCATCCGCAAGGCCGACGTGGACGAGTTTTGGGCCGATCTCAAGGCGAAGACCGCCACGGACGAGTAATCGCCCGCCGCGCCCATGGCTGCCGCGTCGCCCAGCCCGTTGCTCACCGTTGAACGGGTGACCAAATCGTTCCCGGGCGTGCGCGCGCTCAAGGGCGTCAGCCTCCAGGTGCAGTCCGGTGAAGTGCTCGCGGTCATCGGCGAAAACGGCGCCGGCAAGAGCACCTTGATGAAGATCCTCGCCGGCGTGCAGGAGCCCGACTCGGGCACCATCACCATCGACGGCAAACCGGCGCGCTTGGACTCCGTCCTGTCCGCCTTGCGCCACGGCATCGCGTTGATTCACCAGGAGCTCAATCTCGCCGACAACCTCAGCGCCGCAGCCAACATCTTCCTCGGCCGCGAGCCGCGTCGGGGGCCGTTCATCGACTTCGCAAGCATGAACGAGCGGGCGACGAAGTTTTTGAAGGATGTCGGCCTTCGCATCCCGCCGACGACGCTGGTCCGATCGTTGACCATCGGCCGCCAGCAGTTGATCGAGATCGCGAAGGCACTCTCGGTGAACGCGCGATTGCTGATCATGGACGAGCCGACCTCGAGCCTCTCCGCGGCGGAGTCCGAGACGCTCTTCGCGGTCATCCGGCAATTGCGGGAACGCGGAGTCAGCGTCGTGTACATCTCGCACCGGCTGGGCGAAGTCCGCGAACTGGCCGACCGCGTCGTCGTCCTGCGCGATGGCGAGAACGCCGGCGAACTTTCCCGCGCCGAGGCCACGCACGAGAACATGGTGCGCCACATGGTCGGACGCGATCTGTCACAATTCTACGCACGCCGGCCGCATCCCGCCGGCGATGTCGTCCTGGAGTTGAAGGGGCTGCGTTCCCCGGTCTGGCCGCAGCACGCGGTGTCCTTTGCACTGCGCGCCGGTGAGATTGTCGGCCTCGCGGGACTCGTCGGCGCAGGCCGGACCGAGCTGTTGCAGACGATCTTCGGGGTGGTTGCGCCGGCCGGCGGCACGATGACGGCGGCGGGACGGCCATTCATTCCGCAATCACCGCGGGACGCGATCGAGACGGGCATCGCCCTGGTGCCGGAGGATCGCAAGCAGGAAGGGCTCGTGCTCGGGATGGACGTCGCGGAAAACCTCAGCCTCCCGAGCCTGCGACGCGATCAACGACGCGGCTTTCTCAACTTCCCGCGCGAACGGGAGATTTCGACCGAGATGATCGACGGCCTCCGGATCAAGACCCCAAGCGCCGCGCAGATCGTACAGTTTCTCTCCGGCGGCAACCAGCAGAAGGTCGTCCTCGGCAAATGGCTTGCGCTCGATCCCAAGGTGCTGCTGCTCGACGAGCCGACCCGCGGCATCGACATCGGGGCCAAGCGCGAGATCTACGCCCTGATGGATCAGCTTGCCGCCCGGGGCGTCGCGATCCTCTTCGCCTCCTCCGAGATGGAGGAGGTGCTCGGCATGTCGGACCGCGTGCTCGTCATGCACGAGGGCCGGCTCAGCGGCGAGGTCGCTCGCGCCGAACTCTCTGAAGAAACCGTCATGCATCTGGCCACCGGCGGCGACCGGCGCGAGGCCGCCTGAACCATGCAAACCAAGAAAATCTTCGGCATCCTCAGCCTGCTCGTGGCGGTGGTTCTCTTCACCGCCTCGCAGTCCGGCTCGTTCCTCGACCCGTTCAACCTCGAGAACCTGATCCGCCGCACCTCGCTGTTCGGGATCATCAGCATCGGCGTGGCGTTCGTGATCATCACCGGCGGCATCGACCTCTCGATCGGCTCGGTGATCTGCCTCGTGGGTTGCGGGCTCCCATGGCTGGTGATGGTGCAGAAATGGCCGCTCGCAGCGGCCGTCCCGGCGGTCTTCTCGGTGGCGGTGTTGATCGGCGTCGCGCACGGATTTCTGATCACGCGGCTCAAGATCCAGCCTTTCGTGGTGACGTTGTGCGGCTTGTTGCTCTATCGCGGACTGGCGCGCGGGTTCACCCAGGATCAGACGATGGGCTTCCAAAGCGAGTACAAGGGCTTCCGGGCGCTGGCTACGGCGGAAATTCCGATCACCGACCAGTTCGGCATTCCCATGCCGTTTGTCCTGCTGGTCGTGCTGGCCGTCCTCGCCGCGGTGTTTCTGAACCGCACGATCTACGGTCGCTACCTGCTGGCGATCGGTCGCAACGAGGAAGCCGCACGATTCAGCGGCATCAACACGCGCGCGATGATCCTCGTCGCCTACGTCATCAGCGCCACCATGGCCGGCATCGGCGGCATCCTGTTCATGATGGACTCGAACTTCGCGCAGCCGAGCGAGTTTGGAAACTTCTACGAGCTCTACGCCATCGCAGCCGCCGTCCTGGGCGGCTGCAGCCTGCGCGGCGGCGAGGGCAGCATCCTCGGCGTCCTGATCGGCACCGCGCTCATGCAGGTGCTCCAGAACATGATCAACCTCGTGGACTGGATTCCCACCAACATAGAGTTTGCCGTGATCGGCGCAGTCATCCTTTGCGGCGTGGTCGCGGACGAGGTGGTCAAACGCATGGCCGCCCTTCGACGGGCTGCTCAGGCACGGACCGGCGCCTGACTCTTCCTCGCCGGCCGGTCGCCACGTGCGCGAATGATCCCAAAAAACCAGTTGCCATCAGTGGATTCATGAATATATAAACGCATCCGGATTTGTTGATATGAAAGAATCTTCCATACGCCCGTTGCGTGAGGTCTTCCGGGAAAAGCGTGCCGCCGGGCAGCCGGTCATCTCCTTCGAGTTCTTTCCGCCCAAGACGCCGGAGGGCGACGCGTCGCTGCTTGAGCGCACCATTCCCGGACTGAAGGCGTTTCGCCCCGACTACTGCTCCGTCACTTACGGCGCGGGCGGCAGCACGCGCGACAAGTCCCTGATGATCGTCGATCGGATTCAGAAGGAACACGGCCTCACCGCGCTCGCGCACCTGACCTGCGTGAATGCGACCCGCGAGGAAATCGGCGAAGTGCTGGCCGAGGCCCAGGCGCTTGGCGTGAAGAACATTCTCGCGCTACGCGGCGATCCGCCGGCCGGCTCCGATGTGTTCACCAAGACCGAAGGTGGATTCGAGTACTCCTACGAACTCGTCGAGTACCTGCGGGACCTGGGCGACTTCAGCATCGGCGTGGCCGGCTTTCCCGAGGGCCACATCGCGTGCAAGGAGGGCAAGCACGTCGACTGGGACCGGCTGAAGCACAAGATCGACTGCGGCGCGGACTTCGTGATCACGCAGTTGTTCTTCGACAACGCGGACTTCTACGAGTTTCGCGATCACCTGACGAAGCAGCTCGGCGTGAAGGTGCCGCTCGTGCCGGGAATTCTGCCGGTGCTGAGTGCGGGACAGGCGAAGCGCTTCACCGGCCTGTGCGGGGCGCGCATCCCCGAGCCGATGTTGCAGCGCTTGAACGAACTGACCGACGACGATGCCGGCGCGGCGGAATTCGGTGTCGAGCATGCAACTGCACAATGCCGCGACCTGCTGGCCAACGGCGTGGTGGGCATCCACTTCTATTGTCTGAACAAGCTGCCCTCGTGTGCGGCGGTGCTGCGCAATCTCAATCTGGACGGGCACACCGGCGATTGAATGCCACGGCTTCCTCGTAGCGGATGCCGTGGCCGCCGAAGATATCAAGCGCCGAGCCGATGGTGAGGTGAATCCTTCCCCCGCCCTGCTCTTGGACGGCACGCAGATCATCCAGCGATCGCGCTCCGCCAGCATAGGTCGTCGGGATCGGCGACCATTCCGCCAGCAGCTTCACCAGCTCCAGATCAATCCCCTGGCAGAGTCCCTCCACATCGACGGCGTGGATCAGGTATTCGTCGCAGTGCTGAGCGAGGTCCGCGAGTGTCTCCCGCGAGACGACGGCATCCGTGAACTTCTGCCAACGGTCGGTGACCACGAGGTACTGTCCATCGCGGATGCGGCAGCTGAGGTCGAGCACCAGCCGTTGCCGGCCGATGCGCGCGACGAGCTGCCGCAGGCGATCATGGTGAACCCGGCCGTCGCAGAACACCCATGAAGTCACTATCACGTGCGACGCGCCGGCGTCGAGCCAGCCGGGGGCGTTGTCGAGATTCACGCCGCCGCCGAGTTGCAGGCCGCCCGGATAGGCGGCCAGCGCCGCGCGGGCGGCTTCCTCATTGCCGGGGCCGAGCTTGATCACGTGACCGCCGGTCAAGCCATCGCGGCGATAGAGGTCGGCGAACCATTCGGGACCGTGTTCAGCCACGAAGTTCGTGCGGGGGATGGCGCCCGCGGCATCGGAGAGCGTGCCGCCGACGATCTGCTTCACCTTTCCGTCGTGGAGGTCGATGCAAGGTCGAAACATGGCAGTGGTGCCCGCGGCGGGCGCGCCGACCTTCGGGGTTTTGCCGCTTGCCAGTCAAGTCGCGCCGACTACATTGGCCGCCATGCGACGAACGCTTTTCGCAGGGTTGCTGATCCTGATATTCGCCGGCGTGGGCCGGGCGCAGCTGAGAGTCGAGCTGTTGCTCGAGCAGAAGCAGTATCTGATCAACGAGTCGCTGCACATCGGCGTCCGGCTGGTCAATCACACCGGCCAGACGCTGAACATCACCGGCACCAACTGGCTTTCGTTCACCGTCGAGGACACGGAAGGATACTTTGTTCGACGGGTTCGAGACACCCCAGCTCCCGAGCCGTTCGAGGTGGAATCGACCTACATGGCCACCCAGTGGATCGACATTCACCGGGCCTTCGCCTTTCGGGAAAACGCCTCCTATTCGCTGCGGGCCCGGGTGCGGATCGAGCAATGGAACGAGGACATCTACAGCAACCCGGTGAAGTTCGAGATCATTCGCGGCACCAAGCTTTGGGAGCAGCGCTTTGGCCTGCCGGGAAGCGGACAACCGAACCAGCCGGAGATCCGGAAATATATCCTGCAGCAGGCCAACTATCTCGACGAACTGCAGCTGTATGTCCGCGTGACGGATGAAAGCGAGAACTACGTGTTCAAGGTGCAACGCCTCGCCCCCATGGTGCAGGTCAGCCGGCCGGAGGCGCAGATCGACACGTTGATGCAGCTGCACGTGCTAACGCAGGTGGGGCGAAGTCAGTTCCTCCATCTGGTTGTCGATCCGGACGCAAACATGATCCTGCGAAACACCTACGAGGGGACCAGCCGGCAGCGGCCCCAGCTGCGGGTTTCGCCTTCGGGCAGTGTCTTTGTGGCCGGAGGTGTCCGGCAACTGCGTCGCGATGATCTTCCACCATCGCCGATTTTCACCCGTCCGCTGCCCGAGCCTCCTCCGTCGGAAGAAGGCGCAAAGGATGCCGACGATGCTGGATCGAATGACACCCCGGAATTGACTGTTCCTCCTGACGCCTCCACCCCGGACGGCCGATAGCCCGTCAACGGGCCACCGGCGGGTCGGGCCCCA
>DNDP01000353.1:8028-23929 GCA_003484235.1 Verrucomicrobiales bacterium | reverse complement strand
CGGGGGGTCCGCCCCCGCCGGTGGCGAGCTTGAGGATGCGCTCCACCGCCGCCGCGAGATTCGGCAGACAGTCTCCTTTGCCATTGGAGGCAGGTGCTGGTCGCCGACCAATCTTCAGCGGAGTGCAACCGGTCAGACCGGCGGCTGAAATGTTTTCTTCCCCTCCGATGATGAAAGAGCGGTCCAGATCGAGCAGCCATTTGGCTGCCGCTTGGATCAGGATTGTGCTGCACCCTTCTCCTTCACCGGTCCGCTCCGAGATGATCAGGTCATCGAGCGAGGTGGCAGACAGGAATTCACGGCAGGAGAGCGGCGTGGCAAAACCATGAAAAAGCTCTTCGCGACCCAGTCCGATCAGCATGAACCCCGCTTCCTTCAGGCGCTGCAATGCACGAACAGCTTGAGCTGCAAGGGTGAAGCCCGGCGCTGGTGTGTTCTCTTTGCCGGCGGCCCCAAGTCCTCCCCTTCGATGGAAGAGGCTCTCGGGCGTGATGAAAACCGCAGATCGCACGCCCGAGAAGGAAGCATAACCATGGCCGAACCGCCGCCTCTACTTTGTAAATCTCTGGGGTTACGGGTGAACTATTCGTAGAGGTCGGCCGCCGAGAGAACGCTGGATTGAAGATGGCCGACGACCGGTTGAGCCCGGAGGATGGCGTTCTTCTGAGTCTGACCCGCGAAGCGTTTCATGCGCACCCTTACTGCGGCAATGATATCTCCGTTCCGGTCGCGCAACGGTAGCGTTACCGTCACGTCCGATTTTCCCTGCAGATACATCATCTCGCCGAGATCCATGACCATCCGTTCTTCGGCGTAGCCCTCCTTGCCGATGCTGTCAGCATTCCCGCTGGCAATCATCTTTGCGGTTCCGGGGGCGTCGCCGGCCACCAGAACGCCGAGTTCAAGCAGGCGGTCGAACTTTTCCATGGCAGATTTGACCAGCTGCTGCGCCTTGATCTCCAGCGGCGTGAAGGTGATCCGCGTGTCCACGAAATAGCTGACCGAGTCGGACTTGGTCCAGTAGGCCAGCTTGCCGCGACGGAAATTGGGATTGCTGACCTCGGGCATCACCTGAACTCCGTTCAACCGGAAGGTGAAATCATTGCCCTTGGCATCTATCTCCAGGGTGTGCCAGACGTTCGAAGGGATCTCCACCCGGGCGCCAACGGGCGGGGTACGCTGGCCGTTGATGAAGGAATAGAAAAGAAAGGTTCCACCCATCGAACTGGCGCGTACCACATGGTAGTTCTGCTCGTCCTGCACACGGAAAGCGATGCCTGCCATCTGTTCCGTCTCCCCGGCCACCGTTTTGAACCGGGTGGTCAGCTTGAAGTCGCCGTACTGTTCCTCCTCGTAGATCAGCATGGGGAAACGTTCGTCCGTCTTGTCGGTGCTGTTCTGGGCGATGACCGGGCGGATGGTTTCCGAACGGGCGCTGGCCGAGAAGCGTTCAAATGCGGAAGGCAGCTCGTCTTTAACGGCACCCCATTCGGGAGGTGGACCGCCACCGGTCAATGCCACCCTCCATCCTGCCGGCAGTTCGCCATCCTTCAGCAGGTTGAAATCAAAGGCCTTCTCGGCGGCACGAAGCTCGGCGCCCACCAAAACCAGAAAGCTGCACAGGCAAATCAATCGCATTGCGCCGCGAACCTATCAGAAGCAACCTCCTGGGCAAGCCGGCACCGATTCGAACCCATGGTTGCATGCCCGAGTCCACCAAGAATCATTTTGACATCATCATCGTCGGAGCCGGCGCGATGGGAGCATCCACCGCCTGGCAGCTGGCATCACGGGATTGCCGGGTGCTCCTGATTGACCGTCATCTGCCTCCGCATGACCGGGGTTCCTCCCACGGCGAAACACGGGTCATCCGCGAAGCCTATTTTGAACATCCCAGCTACGTGCCGCTGGTGCAGCGCGCCTACGAACTGTGGCGTCTCCTCGAACAGGAGACGGAAGCCTCGCTCCTCCAGTGCACGGGCGGTTTGATGATCGGTCCCGAGGGCGGGACGGTTTTCCCCGGCGCTCTGCAAAGCGCACTCTCGCATGGGCTGACTCATGAGGTGCTTTCAGCCTCAGACGTCAGTTCGAGGTATCCCGGCCTGTCCGTTCCCCGCGGGCAGCGGGCGGTGCTAGAACCGCGCGCCGGCATGCTGGCGGTGGATGACTGCATACGGGCGTTCCATGGCGCTGCCGTTCGTCGGGGAGCGAAGGTCCTCTGCGATGATCCGGTCCTGACGTGGTCGATGAACGGTCAGGGCATCGTCTTGCGAACTGCTCGCGAAAGTTTCCGGGCCGAAAAACTGGTCATTGCTGCCGGAGCCTGGCTGCCGAGGTTGGTGCCGGAGCTCGCCGGCAAGCTGCAGGTGGAACGGCAGGTCATGCACTGGTTCCAGCCGTTGAAGGACAGGCACCGGTTCCTGCCGGCGAATTTCCCCGTAAACCTGTGGGAACTCGAATCCGGCCGGGCGTTCTACGCCCTCCCGGATGCGGGCAACGGAGTGAAGGCCGCCCTCCATCACCACGGGGAGACCACCACACCGGAGGACGTGCAGCGAACGGTTACCGATGCCGAGCAGTCGGCCATGGGTCGGCTCCTCAGCGAACGCCTGCCCGGACTGGCTCCCCTTCCTCATCGAAGCACGGTGTGCCTGTACACGAACACTCCCGACGGCCACTTCCTGATTGATTGGCATCCGGAGCACAGCCGCGTCCTGCTGCTCAGCCCCTGCAGCGGGCATGGCTTCAAGTTTGCCAGCGTGGTCGGTGAAGTGGCGGCCGAACTGTTGACGGACGGTCACAGCCGACAAGATCTCTCCCTGTTCCGGGCGGACCGACTGTTTTGCTAGGTCAGGCAGTGCTGCCTGGCCTGCCCGGTCAATACGGACGTCTACTTGGCCAGGTCATCCCGCCGCTGCACCGGATAGGCGTCGGAAGCGGAATCGTCGCGGGCATCCCCATCGGTGAGCTTGACCGGCTCTGCTGCTGTTCGGCCCAATGCCGGCCTGAACACCTTGCGAAGCATCGGCATGATTCCGGAATCAGTCTTGGCGACCTCCGCCTCGGCCTCCTTCACGGCGTTTTCCCAGGCCGGACCAAATCCCGGGGCGCGGCCGTTCATGATGTGCAGGGCCTTGTCATAGACGACGAGGGTCTCCATCTCGGGGCGGCCGGGCTTGGACTTCAGCGTGGCATTGGTGACGCGGAGGTTCTCGTTCAGCCTGCGCAATTCCTCGATCTCCTTCTTCTGCGTCTCGTTTCCCTTCTGGGTGATCTCCATCTGCCGTTGCAGGTGTTCGCGAAGAGCCTTTAGCTCCCTGGCAAGTCCGCGGCGGCTGAACACGCCATTGAACCACACGACGACCACGGCCACGAGGCCGATGGCCAGTCCGATTGAGAACGGATGGGTTAGGATGTCGCTCATGTCGCTGCCGGGTTCGCACCGTCCAACGGTGCCGGGGGCAGCGTAGCGCATCTGCGATGAGGGACAAGACCGGAGTCCGCCGAGCATCCGGCCGGCCGCGGAAAAGGCGGCCGGATGTCCGCCAGTGCGCGGCAACTCAACCGTTGACTCGCCCCTGCCCTTTGTTAGATTCGCGCCTCGTTTTTCGCCGGATTTCCCCTGAAAACCAGCCGATTGAACGATTCATCCATCACGCATCACATCACTTATGGCCAAAGCATCGAAGAAGACGAAATACGTTTATACGTGGGGTAACAACAAAGCCGACGGCGACGGGACCATGAAGGCCCTGCTCGGAGGCAAAGGAGCGAATCTCGCCGAAATGACCCGCATCGGCCTGCCGGTGCCTCCGGGTTTCACGATTACGACCGAAGTCTGCACCTACTACTACGCCCACAAGAAGACGTATCCGCCCGAGCTGCAGAAGCAGATGGAGGCCGGCGTTGCGAACATGGAGAAGATCATGGGCACGAAGTTCGGCGCCACCGACGGGATGCCGCTGCTCGTGGCTGTCCGTTCCGGCGCGCGCGATTCGATGCCCGGCATGATGGACACCATCCTGAACCTGGGCCTCAACGACCAGAGCGTGCTCGCCCTGGTCAAGGCCACGGGCAACGAACGTTTCGCATGGGACTGCTATCGCCGGTTCATCCAGATGTATGGCGACGTGGTGCTCGGTGTACAGAAGCGTGAAGGCGAAGACCACGAGCCGTTCGAGACGGTCATTCACGAGTTCAAGCACGAGCGGTATCACCGGGATCTCGTGGACAGCGAGCTGACGGCCGAGGATCAGCAGGAGCTCGTCAAGCGCTTCAAGGCGTTGGTCAAGGACCGCACCGGCAAGGTGTTTCCGAACGATCCGTGGGACCAGCTTCGCGGCGCCGCAGGTGCCGTCTTCGGTTCATGGATGAACGACCGAGCGATCGTCTATCGCCGCAAGTACAACATTCCATCCGAGTGGGGCACGGCCGTCAACGTGCAGGCCATGGTGTTCGGCAACACGGGTGAGACTTCCGGTTCGGGCGTTGCCTTCACCCGCAACCCGGCCAACGGTGCCAACGAATTCTACGGTGAATTCCTCATCAACGCCCAGGGTGAGGACGTCGTCGCCGGCGTGCGCACTCCGGAACCGGTGTTGAAGCTGAAGGATGCCATGCCCAAGAGCTACGCCGAGCTGCTCAAGGTGCGGAAGATCCTGGAGAAGCACTTCAAGGACGTGCAGGACATCGAGTTCACCATCCAGGAAGGCAAGCTGTTCATGCTGCAGACTCGCAACGGCAAGCGCACGGCCGCTGCCGCGCTCAAGTTCTCGATGGACATGGTCCGCGAGAAACTGATCGACGCGGATACCGCAGTGCTGCGCAATCCGGCAGATCAGCTCGACCAGTTGCTTGCGCCCATCTTCGACCTCGCCGATGTGAAGCAAGCCAACGTGATCGCCACCGGCCTGCCGGCCGGCCCGGGTGCCGCATGCGGCAAGATCTACCTGAATGCCGACCGCGCCGCCGCCGCCGCCGACAAGGGCGAGAAGGTGCTGCTGGTTCGGCTTGAGACCTCGCCGGAAGACCTGCGGGGCATGATCGCCGCCGAAGGCATTCTGACCGCCCGCGGTGGTGTCAGTTCGCACGCCGCACTCGTCGCCCGCCAGATGGGCAAGGTCTGCATCTGCGGCGCCTCGGCGCTCGAGATCGACTACGAGAAGAAGACGGTCAGCGTTGCCGGCCAGAAATTCGCGGAAGGTGACTTCCTCTCGATCGACGGCACGCAGGGCACCGTTTATGCCGGCCAGCTCAAGACGGCACCGTCCGAGATCATTCAAGGATTGATCAACGGCAACAAGACCGCACAGAACACGGAGAAGTTCCGGCACTTCCAGCAGTTGATGAAGTGGTGTGAGAAGGCCACCCGCATGACCGTCCGCACAAACGCCGACACTCCGGAGCAGACCGCGAATGCGATCGCGTTCGGCGCCACCGGCATCGGCCTTACCCGCACGGAGCACATGTTCTTCGAAGGGGACCGCATCGACGCCATGCGCGAGATGATCCTCGCCGACACCCTGCCCGCCCGCGAGGCTGCACTGAAAAAGCTGCTCCCCTACCAGCGGGAGGACTTTCACGGCATCTTCAAGGCGCTGAAGGGATTCCCGGCGACCATCCGGTTCCTCGATCCGCCGTTGCACGAGTTCCTGCCGCACGCGAAGGAACAGCAGCTGGATCTCGCCGGCAAGCTTGGCATCCCCGTGGAGAAGATCATGCAGCGGGTGGCCGAACTCCATGAGTTCAACCCGATGCTCGGCTTCCGCGGCTGCCGTTTGGGCATCCGTTATCCCGAAATCACCCGGATGCAGGCCCGCGCGGTATTTGAAGCGGCCGCCCAGTGCGCCAAGGAGAAGATCAAGGCCAAGCCCGAGATCATGATTCCGCTCGTCGGTTTCAAGCGCGAACTCGACCTGCAGGTCGCGATCGTTCACGAGGTGGCCGCCGAGGTGCAGAAGGAGAAGAAGGTGAAGCTCACCTACTCGGTGGGCACCATGATCGAGGTGCCACGCGGCGCCCTCACCGCCGACCAGATCGCCGAGACGGCCGAATTCTTCAGCTTCGGCACGAACGACCTGACGCAGACCACGCTGGGCATGAGCCGCGACGATTCCGGCAGCTTCCTCGGGCCCTACGCCGAAGCCGAGATCGTGAAGAAGAATCCCTTCGCCACGATCGACCAGACCGGCGTTGGCCAGCTCATGGAGATTGCCATCGCCAAGGGCCGCAGCACCCGCCCGGACATCAAGCTGGGCATCTGCGGCGAGCACGGCGGCGATCCCGACTCGGTGAAGTTCTGCCACCGCGCCGGACTGAACTACGTGAGCTGCTCGCCCTACCGGGTGCCTGTCGCCCGCCTCGCCGCCGCCCAGGCCGCGATCGAGGAGAAGCGCAAGGCCGTCAAGCCGGCCAAGTCAAAGAAGAAGCGCTGAGTCCAGCCTCTTGAATCGGTGTTGCGTGCCCGCCGACTCGCGTGCGCGTCGCCAGAATGCTTGGGCCGCTCCGGAAAACCGGGGCGGCCTTTTCCTTTCGGCAGCAGTTCCCGGCCACACGCGGAATCTCAGTCGACTGTGGAGTGTTCGCAAACCGAGACCGAAGGGCATCCGGACTCACTCCCGCTGTGCTGGAGCCAGGGCCGGATCATCCAAATCCAGCCGGTAGAGCATCTGGTTGTAGTCGTGCCGCGGGGTCGGCTCCGGGCGGTTGGCGAACTGCCTCGTGTAGGTGCCCTCAAAAAGGAGGATGGGTGATTCCGCAGGGGTGAGGTCGGGGTGCAGCTTCGGGTTGTAGAAGGTGTAGTTTTCGTGGCTGAGAACCTTCACCGCCCTGCCCCACGGCCCGAACGGTGACTTCGCTTCCGCATACCAGAGTTCGCCGAGCGCCGATGGCTCGCCGCCCAGCTGAAGAAACACGGCGGCCCAGCGTTGCCGGAACGCGGACCAGGCAATACCGCCGCTGTGCACTCCGGAATGAGGAATCACCTTGCCGGTTCCGTCCGCGGCTTCAAAGGCCGTAGGAGGCGTCAACGGCTCCCACGTCCACGGATTGCTCCAGGCTTCGTACGTGGCGGGACAACGCAGGTGGGGAAACGGATGACCGAAAAGCACCCATTCATTTCCGGCGTCGTCGCGCCAGCGGACCGGATGTCCGGCCGGGACCACCGGGCGCACCGGGGTCTCCTTCGACTTGGACCAGATCACTTTCAAGCGATCGAACTCCTCGGTCTGTTCGTTCCACACGGCAAGACCCCACTCGTATTCCTCAAGCGGCGGCCGGATCTTCATGTAGGCGCAAACCAGACGGGGAATGCCTTCCCGGTTCGGCAAGCTGGTCATGCCGGTGGCCCAGGTGGGACCACCTCCCGGCATCCGGGTGATGCCACGGGGGCGCCCTGCTCCGTCCTGGAAAATCTCAAACTTGAGCCGCAGCGGTGGTTCGAAGGAAGTCAATGCACGCCGGGGCGTCGTTGCTCCCAGGCTGTCAAAGATGCCAAGCGGATACCGCGCCAGCGTCGTGTCGCCCCAGAGCCAATACAGCCTGCCGCGATGCATGGCCGTCTGCACGCTGTCGCATCCTAGCACGCCGGATTCAGGCCACTCCCAGTCGCGACCCGTCTGCTGGCTTTCCGCGAAGAGACCTCCACCCGTCAGCCGCCCCAGCCGCCTGGCCACGATGGTGCGCCGCACTTCAACACGCAGCGTCCCGCCGGGCTCGGGTGTCAGCCGGATGCCGCGGTAGCCAAAACCATCCTCGGGCACCTCGTAACCGTGGCCGCTGACATCGAACCAAGTTTCCCGCCCCATCAGCTCGGGCAGGTCAAAGGCGATGACGCCGGCGTTGTCGCTGACGAAACGGACGTTGTGAGTCGTGCGAAGTTCGATCAACGGCACCGGCCATCCGGCGCCTTCCTCGACAATCTCAATCCGGCAGGGTGCTGGCGTGGCAGCTCCGGCAGGAAGGCAGTGCGGTAGAATTGCGGCCAGCAGGAGAACTCGAACGGGACGCGGCATGCGTCAAGAAGAAGGCGGGGCTGCCGCCGCTGCAAGCTCAAGCTGACCGGATATTCCGCGGGTCAGCTGCAAAGACTGTGGTCATGCAACCGGCGAACCCTACCGGGTGCCGGGCGCCTCACTCCTTGTGACGAATCAAAACGAACCACCCGCTCTCATTTTCATTCAGTCCCATCAGGATGAGACGCTCACCCTTCGGCAGCGACTGCTTGCCCTTGCAGACGGCTTCCTCCTTGACCGCTTCGGCATCCTTGCCCCAGAGCCACACTTCAAACCGGTCATCGCCGAGGTGCTTGACCTCCAGCCGGCACTGGTCGCTCATCTTGAACTCGGTCTTCTTCCTCGCCTCTACCCCCGCGTTCTTGCGATTGATGACAAAGTAGTTCTCCCACTTGTAAACCTTCTTGAAGTCCCGGGACGTGGCGGAATCCACCTTCTTGTGGGCAGGGTCGGACGACTTTTCCTGATTGGTTCCCCAGATCAGGAGCACCTCGAGCTTTTTGTCGTCACCGGCAAAGGCGGAATTTGTGGAGAAGGCGACACCAAGGCAGAACGCTGCCACAAAGGTGGTTCGATGGAGGAATCCCAGTCGCATGTAGGAAGTGTAGGACAATCAATCACCCTTCGCAAAGCCCGGAGTGGAGCGGTCGTAGACCATCACCACGGTGAGGCCGTTCTGGTAGTCGCGGTAGTTGACCATGCCGGTGTCGGGATGAAGGACCTCCCATTCGGAATCGGCCTGAACGTCGCCGGCGACAAACGTGAAAGCGAAGATGACCAGGGCCATGCCGATGCCGGCCGTGGCCAGCTGCCGGAGGTGATGGCGCAGCCACCGGAGCACGAGTTCCATCACGCCGGCTCCCGGTTCCTGGAAGGCGGACTCGATTCCCCGGGCGATGTTCTGCCAGTAGAACTCCCTGGTGCAGTCGAGCCGGTGTTCGGGCTCGTTGCCGCGCAATGCAGCACGCACATGCTGCAGGTTGGTCAGCATGGCACGGGCATCCTCCCGTGCGTCCAGCCAGGCAGTCACTTCACGCCGGTCCCGGCCGGTGAGTTCACCGTCCAGGTAGGCCTGAAGTTTCAGTTGTTCCTGTTCGTTCATTCTTCTTCCTGTTCTCGTTTCCAACCGGCCATCAGGGCTGCCATCCGCCGCCTCGCGTAAAACAGGCGCGACATCACGGTGCCCAGCGAACACTTCATCCGTTTCGCGATGGCCTTGTATTCCAGTTCTTCAAATTCATGCAGGATCAGCACGGTGCGATGTGCCTCGCTGAGCTGCGTCATCGCCTGATCGATCCGCTTCCGAAGTTCGGCCCGTTCCAGCCCTTCAGTCGGATTGGGGTCATCTACGGGCATTTGACGCTCCACGCCCCCGGATTCTTCGGCGAGATTTTCAATCGACTCGCTCCGCTGGCGTTTCTGCTTCCGCATCAGGTCCAGGCAGAGGTTGATGACGATCCGCGTCATCCAGGTGGCGAAGCTTGAATCGCCCTGGAACTGCTTCAACCGCTGCCAGCCCTTGATCCAGGCTTCCTGGGAAAGATCGAAGGCGTCTTCCTCGTTCCGCATCATGCTGAACGCCCGCGCATACACCTTGTCGCGGTGCCGTGCGACCAGCTCTTCGTAGGCCAGGGTGTCACCCCGCTTGGCCAGCTTTACCAGCTGTTCGTCGGTAAGGGTTGGTCTGTCCGGTTGCGACGCCATGGTGACTGACGGGGGGTGCCAGAGGCTTATTCAGCGATTCTCAGAGGCGTCCCTTGGTGCTGGGCAGCTGGCCCGCAATGCGCGGATCCCGTTGGCAGGCAAAGTCCACGGCGCGGGCAAACGCCTTGAAAAGGCCCTCCACCACGTGGTGGGGCTCGTCCCCGTAAAGCAGTTCCAGGTGCAGATTACAACGGGCCTCGTTGGCAAACCCCTGAAAGAACTCCCGGGCCAGCCCGAAGCGAAAGGAGCTGGACATGTCCTGACTCTTCTCAGCGCGGGTGAGTTTGCGATAGGCATGGTCGTTCAACCCGCGCCAGACCAGATACGGGCGACCGCTGAAGTCGATCACACACCGGGCCAGGCATTCGTCCATGGGCACGAAGGCTTCGCCCGTCAGCGGATTCCTGGGATCGAATCCGGTGCCATATCGCCGCAGGCCCAACTTGTCACCCAGCGCTTCGCGAAAGGCCATTCCAAGGGCAATGCCGCAATCCTCCACCGTGTGGTGAGCGTCAACTTCCAGGTCACCCCGGCAGGTCAGTTCGAGATTGGTTGTGGAGTGCTTGGCGAACAGGGTCAACATGTGATCGAAGAACGGAACGCCCGTCCTGATCTTCGCCCGGCCTTTGCCGTCCACGACAAGCTTCAGGCGAATGCGGGTCTCTTTGGTGTCGCGCTTGATGTGCGCGGCGCGCGGTTGCATGGCGGGGTTTTAAACGAGGGGGACCGGGAAACAAAGCTGAAACGGGGCGTCTTCCGGTCCATCACACTACGGGCCAGGTTCCCGCGCACCCCCGCGTGGTGGAGGCTCGTCTAGTAACGGGGAACCGCCGGATCGACTTCTCCGCTCCATGCATCGATTCCGCCCGTCAGGTTGGTCAGTCTGGGAAATCCAGCTCCACGAAGAAAACCGATTGCATGCTGGCTGCGGATGCCATGGTGGCAATAGACCACGATCTCACGTTCCTGCCAGTCGGCCAGTTCCTTGAACCGCTGCGGGAGTTCACCGAGCGGTATCAGCCGGGCCCCGGGAAGCGAGGCTATCGCGAACTCCTCGGGCTGCCGGACGTCGAGCAGCGCCGGCGGCTCGGCGGAATTCAGCCGGTCCGCAAGTTCGCTGGCGGTCAGGTGCATCATCCTACCGGTTGAGGCTGGCCAGATATCGTTCCGCATCGATGGCGGCGGCGCAGCCCATGCCGGCCGCGGTGACCGCCTGCCGGTAGACATGGTCGGAGCAGTCGCCGGCCACGAATACGCCCTTCACATTTGTCTGACTGCCCTCCTTGCGAAGCAGATAGCCGTTCTCATCCATCGCGAGCTGCCCCTTGAAGAGCTGCGTGTTTGGCACGTGCCCGATGGCGACGAACAAGCCCGCGCAGTTGATCACGCTGCTGGCGTCGGTCTTCACATTCTTGACCCGTACGCCGGTCACCTTGTCCTGCTTCACGTCCAGCACCTCTTCGACGACCGAGTCCCAGACGGGCTTGATCTTGGGGTGGGCCAGCGTGCGGTCGGCCATGATCTTGGAGGCACGCAGGGTGTCGCGACGGTGAACCAGATATACGGTCGAGGCGAAGCGGGTGAGGTAAGTGGCCTCCTCGCAGGCCGAATCTCCACCTCCGACGACCACCAAGGGTTGGTTGCGGAACATGGGCAATGCACCGTCGCAGGTGGCGCAATAGGTGACGCCTTTCTTGTCGAGCAGCTTCTCGCTCTCGAGACCGAGATGACGATGCCCCGCCCCGGTTGCGATGATGAGGGTGCGCGTTTCCAAAGGTTCACCGTCCACGGTCAGCTTGACGGTGTCGCCGGAGAGGTCGGCGGCATCGACGGTGGCGAACTTGACCTTGGCGCCGAACCGTTCCGCCTGCTGCTGCATGCGGGTCATCAGCTCGTAGCCGTCGACGCCGTCGGGAAAACCGGGAAAATTCTCCACGATGCTGGTCGTCGTGAGCAGTCCGCCCGGCATGGTGCCGGTCAGCACGACCGGCGCGAGATTGGCGCGGGCGGTGTAGATGGCGGCGGTCAAACCGGCGCAGCCGGTTCCGATGATCACGACGTTTTCCATAGGCGGCGGAAAATAGGGGGTGCCAAGTGTGTTGGCAAGATTGTGACTGGCTCAGGTGAAGAATGCTCGGGTTGGTTGCAGCCGGCCGGGAAATCAGGGAGTCGAAGCGGCCCCCGGTGCGACGATTCCCCGTTCCTTGAACCAGAAGGCGAGATCGCGCGACCACGGATGGGCATTGGCGAAGGGCGGCTGGTCCATCAGCCCGATCCCATGTCGCCCCTTTTCATACACGTGCAGGTCAAACGGCACCCCGGCACGCTGGAGTGCGGCGGCGAATTGGAGGCTGTTTTCCAGCTTCACCGCCTTGTCCTCCCAGGTGTGCCAGATGAAGCAAGGCGGCGTGTCCTTGGTGACCTGCGTTTCGTTTGACAACAACGCGACAAGGGCAGGGTCCGGGTCCTCCCCGAGCAGATTCCGGCGCGAACCCTGGTGTGTGTGTTCACCCATGGAGATCACGGCGTAGCAGAGAATCCCGAAATCGGGGCGGCAACCGAGCCGATCCACCGGATCAGCGGCCTGGTTGTCGCCCGCATCGTAGTGAGTCACCGCCGTCGAGGCAAGATGCCCGCCTGCGGAACTGCCCATGATGCCGATCCTGGCCGGATCCACGTTCCAGTTCCCTGCCCGATGGCGGACCACTCGGATCGCCCGTTGCGCGTCCCCCATCATTACGGGGTGTCTGTAGCCTCTTGAGCCGAGCCGATACTTCAGGACAAATGCGGAAACACCCTGCTGATTCAGCCAAAGAGCGTAGTCATGACCCTCGTGCGAGGCCAGGGCACCGTAGCCGCCGCCGGGGCACACCACTACGGCAGCGGTCGGCCGGTCAGCTTTGACAAGGTAGGGCGTCAAAGTCGGCACGTCGGCCGGCTTGTCGCCCAGCGCGCCGGGCGCACTTCCGGTCCAGAGCGGCAACGGTTCGCCGGTTTGCGCACCAACGGTGCCGGAAGAGAGCCAAACGGTGAGAAGAAGAACGGCAGGGACGAGCTTCATGGCGTCGAGGATATCGGTGCATCAGGGCGTTGGCAATTCATCGGTAAGGAGCTACGTTTTGACCATGAACTCCGTCCGCTTCTCCCTGCCTCACGTGCTCGTCACCGCAATGCTGCTCGCGTTCGCCGCCTGCAGTTCCAAGCCCAAGGTGAACTGGGACGCGCGCGTCGGCTCCTTCACCTATGACCAGGCGGTCATCGAGCTCGGGCCGCCTGACCGGCAAACGGAGATCAGCGAAGGTCGCAAGGTCGCGGATTGGGTGACCGGCCGGAGCAGCTCGCCCCGTCTGAGTGTTGGTGTGGGCAGCTACGGCCGCGGCGGCGGAGTGGGAGTTGGAACCGGAACCGGCGGAGATCCCATCGAAAAGGTACTACGGCTGACGTTCGACAAGGACGGCAGGCTCGTCTTCTGGGAAAACACCCGCCGCTGAAAACGCGATCTAGTTGAACTTCCGGCCGGCGGCCGTCTCGCGGCCGAGCGCACGCATCTCCGGCTCGACGACAGCCAGCTCGCGCTCGATCGCAAGCCACTTTTCCTCCGCCTCATTCCAGCGGGATTCCCTGCCGAGATGCTCCATTTCGTAGGCGGCCTGGCGCAGTCCAACCGCCCCAAAAATGCTGATGGCCCCCTTGAGACTGTGGGCGTTTCGCTCAACCTGTTCGGACAGCCTGTCATCAATGCCGGAACGGATCCCGGACACCAACGATGGCAGCTGCTCGAAGTAGAGTTCCACCAGGCTGGACACCAGCTCGTGATCTCCATCGGCAGCTTCCACGGCCTTGCACGGATCGACATGCAGATAGACGAACTGGGCCGGCGCAACGGCGGATTGCTCCAGCAGCTCCGGCAGTTGTTCAACGAGCGAATTCCAGCTGACACTGGGAAAGGTGGCCGGAGAGTCTGGCAGGGGTGCACCGACAGAAACGATCCTCGGGATGCGGGCGGAACCGGCGGGACGGGATTGAAGCCGGGCGACATCCTCGGAAGCGGCCCTCGCCTGCCCGAAGTTCATCAGCACGATGTCATAGGCTTCGCGGTCCATTGCCGCAGCAGCCTCGTCGATGGTTTCCACCACATCGAGCCTGTGCCCGAGCCTCTTCAGGGTCGCCAGTTCCGGATGAGGCGCGGTTTCGCCGCGATCAGCCACCAGTATTCTCAAGGGGTTCGAAGACGGATTGTTCATCGTGGTCCCGGGCTATACCGGGTATTCGCGCCGGCAAATGTACACGCCGCCATCCCGGATGGCATTGTTAACGGCAGGTCCCGCTGGAGACTTGAGCCGCTTTTTGCTGCCTGGCACCGACCGGTCGGAACTTTCCCCTAAAGCTGAGTCGACCCCTACCGATGAGAAGGATGGACAATCATGAGCACCACAGCTACTGCCCCGGCCGCGGTCGGGCTGGCCGACAAAGCCGGCCGCTATCTCACCTTCACTCTGGGCCGCGAGTCGTATGGGCTTCCGGTGCTCAAGGTCCGGGAGATCATCCGCATGACGGACATCACGCCGGTGCCGCGGATGCCCGCCTATGTCAAGGGCGTGATCAACCTTCGCGGAAAGGTGATCCCCGTGATCGATCTCCGGCTGCGATTCGACCTTCCTTCAGCAGAATTCGACGAACGAACCTGCACCATCATCGTCCAGGTGAATTCCGCCAGCGGCGGCCGGAACCTGATGGGCCTGATCGTGGACGCGGTGGAGGAGGTCTCGCAGATCGGTGAGCAGAATCTCGAGCCAACCCCCGACTTTGGCAGCAGCCTCACCACCGACTACATCATTGCCATGGCACGGGTGAAGGGCGGTGTGAAGACCCTCCTGGACATCGACCTGATCCTGGCGGCGGACCGGAACATCAAGCTGGAACTGCCCACGAACTCCGCAGCCTCGAGCTGAACAATTTCCCACTTCTCAATACTCGTAAGAGGAGAAGCAACAATCCGTCGGAATCCCCTTCCGACGGATTGCTGGTTGTTGGGGAGCCCCGCTTGCTGACCTGGGGCTGATTGCTGTGTCTCATTTCCGTCCGTCGGCATGAGACAGTCCGGCATCAGCCATTTCTGCCGCCCTTTCAAACCCGCTGCACGAACGGCGATTTCCCCGCCCAACATGTCGCAAGTGCCCTTGCCCGTGGAAGATTTCACCGGACCCCTCGCCTGCCGAAAAATTCGGTGAGCGGCTGGCGTTGCGCCTGCTACGCCACCCCTTGCAGGCGTGCATCAAGTCGTTCCAGCACCGGTCTGAAGAGACCCAGGTTTTCGGTATCACCTCAACCGAATCTAGACATGAAGACGGCACAGCACCTCACTGAAGGACGTTCCGGAGCAAATCTGGAAGAGACGCCCAATCCCGGCGGCATGGCTTCGAGACCGATCGCCGCCCCGCAACCGCTTCGCCGGCTGGCCGGCTGGCTCTCGGGATGCATTGTCCGGCGTCAGACTGCCCCCCCGAGCATACTGCGAAACAACACCAACCTGCCCCTGTTCCTCGTGGGTGCCTTGGCGCTCTCCCTGGTCTGCAATTTTGCGCTCAAGCAGAGCTCCGCGCAGGCCTCCCGCTATCTCACCCCGGGTGCCTCGATCGAGGAAATGCGCCAGCAGCTTCGTGAGAACCCCGACAGCGCGGCGCTCCACTCAAACCTCGGCGAGCTCTACATGCTGCAACAACAGTACAAGCGCGCCATGTTTCATCTCCAGGAGGCGTCGCGGCTGGTCGACAGTTCCGACGAATGAAATGCAGCCCCGGGCGCCCGGCCGCCCACTTTCAACGGGCAGCTTCCGTTTCCGCCCTCAAGCTCCGGCCGATGACGTCCGCCCAGATGGCGTAGCCTTCCGCGTTCATGTGCAGGCGGTCACTCACGAAAAGCTCACCACGCGGCCGGCCCTCGGTGTCGAGCATCGGCGTGACGATGTCCACATACTCCAGCCAGGAATGCTTCCGGCAATATGCCTCCACCAGCCGGTTTGCCTCCGTCATCTGCGGGAGCAGCTTCTCCCGGCTTGGACTCGGCTTGATGGACACAAAGTAGATCCTGGCCTCGGGCAGCCGGCGATGAACCAGCCGCGCGAAGGCGCGAAACTCGTCCATGAACTGCCGGGGCGACTTTCCGTTCGCGATGTCGTTGTCGCC
>DNDP01000353.1:7275-7790 GCA_003484235.1 Verrucomicrobiales bacterium | reverse complement strand
TCGTAAACCAGAATCTCGGCCGGCTCATGGGGCCAGACCAGCAGGTCGACGAGCTGCAGCAGCTCGTGCATCTGTGATCCGCCAAAACCGCGGTTGATGACTCTCCTTTCGGGGAACGCCTCTGCCACATTCTTCCACAGCCGGAAACTCGAACTTCCGACGAACAGCGTCCCCCCGGGGGCGGGCGGCGAGCTGGCATCGGCTGCGGCAAACCGCGCCAGTTCGCGCTCCCATTTTTTCAGGGCCGCCTCGCGTTCTTCGGTTGAAACCGGCGTCCTGCAGCCGGGCAATGCGGTCAGGGCCAAAGCGAGCAGCAACAGGAGCGCTGGAAAGGCGGGTCGGGCAGGGTGGGTCATCGCGATCCTTTTCTTACGGATTGATCAATCGGCCAGGAAGGTGACGTTGTCCGACTCCACCTTCAAGGCCTCGGGAAGATTTCTGGGATGCAGTTTGATCACCAGGCTGTGCTCGCCCGCCGGCAGACTCGCCACAACCTGCCCGCCCGGATCGATCTC
>DNDP01000353.1:1812-7055 GCA_003484235.1 Verrucomicrobiales bacterium | reverse complement strand
GGCAATCCAGACCCGGGCCTGATCAACCCCGTTCATCGTGAACTTCACCTCACCCTCCCGCGCCGTGCGGAATCGCGCGTGCGCCCAGAGTCCGACCATCGAACTCCGGATGTTGGGATTTGTGGTGAAAAGAGCTTCGCTCATTTCCTCACGCCGCAGCCGGCCGTCCACGAGGGTCCCGACAGGATTCCAGCCCCGGTCGGCAAGGAGCGAGGCAATCTCGGGGGAACTTCCAAACTGCTCGTCGCGGTGCGTGCCCTGCCGCAGCCGCCATTGCCGGGCCACCGAACCCTTGGAGGCGTCGAACGGTCCGGACTTGCCCAGCTCCGACAGGAAACGCACGAGATCAAGCCGTTCCTGATTCGACAACCCATCGATCAGCCCGGCAGGCATCAGCGACACGCCCGGCTGCTGGCTGGCAATGTTGGACTTCGCAACCGCAATCTCCTGGTTGGCCGCGTTGCGAATGAACAGCTCGGAATCCGACTGCCGCACCAGCACCCCGCTCAGCTCCTGCTCGTCCTTGGTCGTCACGATCACCGAGTGATAGCCTTCCTTGATCTTCCGGTTCGGGAAGACCAGCGACTCCAACAGATAGTCGGCCGGTGCGCTGGCGCCGATCGACGTCATGTCGGGTCCCACCCGGCCGCCAACCCCGCCGATGGCGTGGCAGCTCACACACGCCAGATGCGGCCGCCGATAGACCAGCTCGCCCCGGTGCGGATCGCCCTTCGTGCGGGCTTCCTGCGCAAACCTCATCAACTCCGCGTCGGTCCATTCACTTTCAGGCTCCGCGACGTTGGATGCCAGGGTCAGCGCCTGCAGCAGCGCGGGTTCTTCGCGGCCGCTCTCCCGCACCGCCCGTAATCCGGCGGCGGCGGCACGGGGCGTGAGCATCACGTTCGTTGCGGCGTCGGACAACAGCTTGCCCGCGCCTCGATTGGCCAGCAGCGAGCGCCACAGTTCCAACGCCTGGTCTTCAGGAATGTCATTCAGCAGCTGCATCGCCAGAGGTGCAGCCCGTCCCAGATCGATTCCCGCGAGGGCCGTGACGGCGCCCGCCCGTACCGCGGGTGGCTGGCCGGCCCTTCCAAGGGATGCCAGGGAATCCACAACGCCTCCACCACCGGCTTCCCGCAGCGATTGAAAAGCGGCGCGACGGTCAGCTGCCGAAGTGGCCTCGGCGGATGCCACCTTCAACAGCTCGCCCACCCCGGTCTTCCAGGCGCCGGCCAACCGGATTGCGGCGCTCCTCACCTCTGACGCTTCGTGGCCGAACAGCCTCGAGATCCGGTCCCGATCCTCGGCTGGATTGAGTGATCTGGTGCGTGATGCCTGGTCGAGGGCCGCCAGTGCCCGGCCGAGGGCCGCAGGGGTAAACCCACTTCCCAGGGCCTGCGCAAGCAGACGGTTCAGTTCCGTCGTGGTTCCCGCCGCACCGATGAGCTCGATCCATCCTCCCGAACCGTCGGCCGGAAGCTTCTCCGGCACCAGCTGGCTGAGCACGCGGGCCGCCATTGGGCTGGGAATGGACTTGAGGCCGAAGGCGAGCTGGGCTTCCCGCCCCTCCGGCTTCCAGGTGCCGTTCTCAATCGCTTCAATCCACGGCTGGGCGACGTCGTTGATGCTGAGCCACGCGGCATACTCCACGAAGCGGTCCATCGGGCGATCGGTGACGGCCAGGACCAGTGCAGCCGTTTCGGCCGACGGCGTGCGGGCGAGGCCGCGCAGCGCTTCGACGCGCACCCGTGGATGTTCATCGCGAGAGCGCGAGGCGAGCAAATCCTGTCCGCCTTCAATCCACGGAGCCCAATGGCTCAGGACGCGCGTTGCGCCGGCTCGGACGCGCGCATCTTTGGCCTCGAGCAGTTGCTTCAGCAGCGGCGGGTTGATCCGGTCGAGCGCCTGGTAGAGCCACAGGGCCCGCAACTGTTCCTGTTCCGAACCACGCCGGCTCGTCCATTCCTTGAGTTCGCCAAGGATCGACTCACCCCGTTCGGTTAGCATGCGGTAGGCTGATTTCTGAATCTGCCCGTTCGGCGAGTTGAGCAGATCCAGCAGGGTCGAAGTTGCGGCCGTCTGATGGTCGGTGTTGGCGGCCGCCACCGGCCCGCCCCGGTACGTGACCCGCCAGATGCGGCCGCTCTCCTTGTCCCGTCGCTTGTCGCGGAAATCCACCTCACCGTGCTGGATGATCGGATTGGACCAGTCAGCGATGTAGAGCGCACCGTCGGGACCGAGCTTCACATCGACAGGCCGGCGGCCGCCAACACCGGTCCGGATCAGGTCGGGCATTTCCCGGGTGACGTAGCCGGCGCCGTCCGGCTCGAGCTTGAAGCGCACCACGCGGTGGGCCCGGAAATCGCAGGTGATCATGTCTCCCTGCCAGTCGGTGGGGAAGTTGGGAGTCCGGACGATTTCGAGGCCGGCGAACTTCGGATAGTTGCCCGGGCTGATGCTGTCCAGCAGCCGCGTCGCCCCGGCGTAGGTGAAATACATCGCGCCGGGCACGCCCCAGCTGATTCCCTGGAAGCCCGCGCCGTCGGTCACGAACGACTGGCCATAGTCGTCCACCACGTGTCCCCAGGGATTGCAGAAGCCCTTCAGGAAGATCTCCAACTCGTCGCTCTTCGGCCGGTAGGCCCAGACCCCGCCGCTGTTCAGCCGGCGGACGCCCAGCGGCGTCTCAATGTGGCTGTGGATGTAGATCGACTGGTTCATGTAGAGCTGGCCATCCAGCCCCCACTGCAACGAATGCAGGAGATGATGCGTGTCTTCTGTGCCGAAGGCGGTGAGCACCACCTCGCGCGCATCCGCATAGCCGTCCCCGTTGGTGTCCCGGAGGTGAAGGAGTTCGGTGCTGTGGGCGACGTAGACACCGCCGTCGCCGGGCTCGACGCCGGTTGGAATGAGCAATCCGTCGGCGAAGACCTGGGACCAGTCGGCCACGCCGTCGGCATTCTCGTCGACGAGGGTGATGATCTTGTCATCCGCCGGTTCGCCGGGCCGGATCTGTGGATACGTTTCCGAACTGGCAATGAACAGCCTTCCCCGGGTGTCCCAGCTCATCTGGATCGGCTTTGCCAGCAGCGGATCCTCGGCGTACAGACTGATCTCAAAACCTTCCGCCATCTCGAAGGGGACTTTGGGCTTGGGGTCCACCTGGTGGTTGACCCGCGAGTTGGCCGGTGCGGAGACGAGCCTGCGATCCGGGTATCCCGCCTCGGGCAACGGCGCGGCACCCTCGACCTTCTTCCGCAGTTCAAACGCCAGCTGCTTTGGCTGTTTGAGCCGGTGGATCTCCTCGTCGGCCGCGGAGACCAGCGGATCGAACTGCGGCACTTCGGCGGCGTTCTGACCCTGCTCGTGCTTCCGAAATCCGAAAAGGTACGTCTCGTTCTGGGGCCGCCACCGATGGAGGAACAGCTCGTTCTTGCGGATCACCGCCGCCCTCAACTGCTCCGCCTGCTCGAACTGTGAACCGCGCGAGATGACCCGGCTGTAGCCCCATTCCTGCGCCGGATGGCTGGCCACCACCTGCCCGTCCACCAGCAGGTCGTAGTCACCCTCGGGCAGCCGGAGAAACTGGATGCGCAGCCGCTCCTGCACGTCGGGCGGCCGGTTGGTGGAGTCATGGACCAGCGGCGCCGGCAGCCGGTCAGGCCGGGCCTTGAACCGTGTCACTTCGCCGTCGCGTGCCAGCTCGGTGATCTCCGCTCCGTAGCTTCCTTTCCTCACTTCCACCTCTTCAGTGATGCCGGCCCGCCAATGGTTCGGATCCCAGCCAAGCCCCGAGCGGATGGCTTCCGCGAGCAGCGAATAGCCGGCCGGCGTCAGGTGAATCCCGTTCTCCGATGGCTGCAGTTCGCTTCCCGCCGGGATCATCTCCTCCTTGGGGAGGAAGAGATTGATGAAGCGCAGGTGGCGTTCCTCCGCCACTTCCTTCACCGCATCCGCGTAAAGTTGAAGATCCTTGTTGTGTTCCTCGCCGGTCGGGAAAGGCCCCTCGATGTTCATGTGGGCCAGCGGACTGAGCAGGACGAAACGGACCTTGTGGGTCGCATTGGTCTGAATGGCGTCCAGCAGTTTGCCGAGATCGGCCTTGAATCCGGCGACGCCCTGTTCGCCGGCAAAGGAGGCCGCCATGCCATAACCGACGAACACCACCGTAGGATCGACCAGCGCGATCTGGTTGGTCAGCTTGCGGAACCACACGTCGGGGGACTTGTTCCAGTCGAAGCTCGCGCGCGACTTGCCGTTGGGAAGGTCGCCGCTCCAGCCAAGGTTGCGGAATGTGTAGCGCCGGTCGGGATGCTCCACCGTCAGCAGGGTTTCGAGGTAGCCGTCCCGGGCTTCCCTTTCAATGAGGGTGTCGCCGAGAAACAAGACCCGGTCGCCTTCACGCAGCTCCAGCTTTTCCGGCGGAACGAACGGCGGCGCCGCCGACTCGGCTGCCGGAAGGGCAGCAGCCGTGACGAGCAACAAAGACAGAATGAACATCAGGCGTTTCATACGAGGATTGGACGCGGCAAAGATAGGAAGGGCAGACGGGGACGCAAGCCCCGGCTTGGCAATTCTCCCTTTCAGTCCAGCAGCGTCGCCCGCGCCAACGGCTCGGTCGAAGAATTTGATTCTCCCGTGGCGCTGTGTCACAACTCGTCCATGCCCTGCGGTTCCCCGTCACCCAAGTCGGTGGAGGATTATCTGTCCCGGGCGCCGGAATTGTCGCGGCCGATCTGCGTCGAACTGCGCCGGATCATCCGCCGGGCGGCCCCCGGCTTGAAGGAGGTCCTGAAGTGGAGCAGCCCCTGTTACGAGGGCCACGGACTGGTCTGCGGCTTCGGCGCCTTCAAGCAGCACGCCGGCCTGACGTTCTTTCGGGGCAAGGAACTGAAGGATCCTGACGAACTGCTCCCGAAACGAGCAGAGAACGTTGCGATGAGCGGACTGAAATTCAGGTCGGTGGCCGAGATCCCCACGAAGGCGGTCATCCGGCTGATCAGGGAAGCGGCGGCGCTGGATGCGCGCGGGAAGCCGTCCACGAAGCAGAAGTCGGAACGCCGCGAACAACCCGTGCCGACCGCGCTGGCCACCTCCTTGAAACGGTCGGCCAAGGCGGCGGCGTTCTTCGCCGGCCTGCCGCCCTCCGCCAGGCGGGAGTTCACCGAGTGGATTTCGACCGCCAAACAGGAACCGACCAGGCAGCGTCGCCTCGCCACGGCCATCGAGATGCTCGAGCGCGG
>DNDP01000353.1:0-1776 GCA_003484235.1 Verrucomicrobiales bacterium | reverse complement strand
TCGGCCAAGGCGGCGGCGTTCTTCGCCAGCCTGCCGCCCTCCGCACAGCGGGAGTTCACCGGTTGGATTTCGGCCGCCAAGCAGGAGCCGACCAGGCAACGCCGGCTGGCCACGACCATCGAGATGCTCGAGCGCGGCGAGCGCCGCAACGAGAAGTACCGCAACTAGAGCCAAACCGCCCATGAAACACTTCCACCTCTGCGTCTGCATCCTGTCGATCACCGCGATGAATTTGGCGACGGCCGCCCGGGCAGCCGAGTTTCAGCCCCTGTTCACCGGCCGGGATCTGGCCGGATGGGTCAATGTCAACTGCGCGCCCGAGACGTGGTCGGCGAAGGATGGCTTGATTCACTGCACCGGCTTCCCTATCGGCGCGCTGCGCACGGAGAGGCAATACGAGAACTTCGAGGTCGAACTCGAATGGCGACATCTCAAGCCCGGCGGCAATGCCGGCATCTTCCTCTGGGCATCGCCGCTTGCCGCGACCGGGCAGCCGTTTCTCCGCGCGATCGAAGTGCAGGTGCTCGACCACGGCTACAACACGGATGGAAAGAACAAGTGGTACACCACCCACGGCGACGTCTTCCCGATCCACGGCTCGACGATGAAACCGTTCGGACGCCACAACGGCATGCGCAGTTTCCCCTCCGAGGAACGCAGCAAGCCGTCGCCCGAATGGAACCACTACCGGATCGTCGCCACCAACGGCGTCCTGCGCCTGAGCGTGAACGGCAAGGAGGTCTCCGGCGGCGAGAACTGCAACTGGCGCAAGGGCTACTTCGCGCTCGAAAGCGAGGGCTCGCCGGTCGAGTTCCGCAACCTGCGCATTCGCGAGTTCCCTTCCACTGGCGCCACCGCCGAAGAGTCTGCTCCCACTACCGAGACCGGTTTTGAACCGCTCTACAACGGCGTCGATCTGCGTGGCTGGAAAGTCCCGGCCGACGCCGCGCATGCCTGGAAACCCAGCGACTGGCGACTCGCCTTGACCAACCGGAACGGCCAGCCCGGCGTCCCGCTCTGGACGGAAGCGGCCTTCGGGCCCGGCGAGTTCATCCTCGATTTCAAGCTGCCCGAGAACGCGGACACCGAGCAGGTCGCCGGCGTGATCGAGATCGCCGGCTACCGGCTGGTGTTGAACGAAAATCAATTTTCCGAACGACTCAAGCCCGGCAAATGGCAACGCCTCCGGATGGACACCCGCACCTCCAACTGGACAATCACCCTCGACGGCGACCTCGCCGTGCAGCTCGACGTCGGCCCCGCCCAACACCCGCCCCGCCCGCTTGGCCTGCTCGATGCCGGCCGCCCGATCGAATTCGCGAATCTCTACTTCCGGGCGAAGTAGCTGCGTCCTTCACACATTAGTAGCAGCCGACGTAAGGAGGCTCTGACCCCCCCCTGGAAAGGCGACATTCCTGTCGCCCATTGCCTGAAACCGGGCGACAAAAATGTCGCCCTTCCGTTCCGCGCGCGCCGCTGAAGCAGGATCAGAACGCAGATGAAGAATGAGATCAGATGCCTGCCAGTGGCGAATCCAACGATGGCTCCGTAGGAGCCGCGGTTTGGTAGCCACGGGTGGAGCGTCAGCGGAACCCGTGGACTTGATCCTCCATTTTCTCCCCGCCCCGAAAGGGGCGGAGGCCGACGATTGGAGACTCCGGTTATACTTCCGCCACCCCTCCGGGGCGGAGAATTCCTTGTTGATTGTCAATCCACGGGTTGCGCTCTCACTCCACCCGTGGCGACCGATCCGCCGTCCTTTCAGGCCGGTTCAGA
>DNDP01000009.1:2397-2531 GCA_003484235.1 Verrucomicrobiales bacterium | reverse complement strand
CGGCGTCGCCTCGGCTTCCGCCCCCATGGTGTGGCCGCGGGCGATCATCTCGTAGCGGCGCCCGGCCAGCACCCGCTTGCTGGTGAGGAAGAGCGCCAGCACCAGGACGAGCACGAGGACGACGAGCGCGTAGC
>DNDP01000009.1:1739-2199 GCA_003484235.1 Verrucomicrobiales bacterium | reverse complement strand
ACGAGGACGACGAGCGCGTAGCCCATCGGATTCGTGTTGATCTCGCTGACCGAGTCGAAGATCTGCACCGGGACGACCTTGGAGAACCCGAAGATCAGCGGTGTACCCAGATCGGTGAAGGCCCAGATGAAGACGATGATCGCGCCGGCGAACCAGCCGGGCAGGATCAGTGGCAGGGTCACCGTCCGGAACAGGCGCCAGCCGGACGCGCCCAGGTTCTGGGCCGCCTCGCGCAGGGAGGGATCCACATTGGCCATCGCCGCAGCGACGTTCAAATACATGATCGGGTACAGCCCCAGCACCTGGAGGATCACGATGCCCCAGAAGCCGCCGCTGCCCAGCCAGTCGACCGGGCGTGCAGGGTCCATGAGCCCGAAGTTCATCAGCGCCACGTTCAGCGAACCGTACTTGGCCAGCAGTTGGCTGAGCCCGATCGCTCCGACGAAGGGCGGCATGATCA
>DNDP01000009.1:0-1507 GCA_003484235.1 Verrucomicrobiales bacterium | reverse complement strand
TGATCAGCGTCGAGTTCCAGAACGCCTCCCGCTGCAACGGGCTCGCCAGAAGCAGGCCGAAGTATTTGAACGTGAATTCGCCCTCCGCAAAGAAGGCGCCCTTCAGCATATAGCTGACGGGGTAGAAGAGGAACGCCCCGAAGAAGCACAGCAGTCCGCCAAGGAACAGCAGCGTGGATCGGTTCAAATCGTATTGTGCTGGGCGGAACATCTGGGCCGGAGCGGTGGGTTCGGGCCGGGAGGCAGGATGCGCAAGGGATGCGACGGAATCAATCCGTCAGTCGGCGGCGCAACGGCGACAGCCAGCGCGCTCGCTACTCTCCGCCGCGATACACGCAGCGGGCGGTGCAGGTTTCGGCGACGACGATCTCCTTCAACAGCGGCAACGCCGGCTTCAGGCGCTGCCAGATCCAGACGGCGACATTCTCGCTGGTGGGATTGCCGAGCCCTTCGATCTCGTTGAGGTAATTGTGATCGAGCTGTTCCCAGAGCGGTTTGAAGGCGGCCGAGATGTCGGCGTAGTCCATCACCCAACCGAGCTTAGGGTCGTTGTCGCCCTCGACGACCACCTCGACCTGGAAGCTGTGGCCGTGAAGCCGCCGGCACTTGTGCTTTTCCGGGAGGAGCGGCAGCAGGTGGGCGGCCTCAAACTGAAACGTCTTGCGAAGTTCGAGCTTCATCGGATTCAGCGTATTCAGAACCCCGGCAGCGAGGGCGCCTCGCGCAGCGCCCAGTCGGTGGCTGCCGGAGACGATTTAACGGCAGGTTTCTCCACCACCGCTCTAAGCCGCGCCGCCAGCTCAAATGTCGGGCTGGCGGCCTCCTGGGAGGTCGTCTCCACACCGATGCCCTTGGCACCCAACTTCTCCAACCGCGAACCCACCACTTTGGCGGCGAGTTCGGGCGTGTTGCAGTCGCGGCTCAGATGGCCGCAATAAACGTGCTGCAAGGCGTCGGAGGCGACCTGCTCCAGCACGTCGGCGGCGTTCTCATTCGAAAGGTGCCCGTGCCGGCTGAGGATCCGCTGCTTGATGCTCCACGGACGTTTCGTGTCGGCCTGGAGCAGCTTGAGATCGTAGTTGGTCTCCAGCACGAGGACGTTAGCCGGTCGCACGCGCTCGACGACCGCCTTGGTGGCGTGGCCAAGGTCGGTGAGGAACCCGACGTTGCCGGCCGCCGTGCGCAGAAGAAAGCCAACCGGATCATACGCGTCGTGCGGCACGCTGAACGTCTCGACGTGCACATCACCGACGTCGAACGCCGCGCCCGTCGCGAAGATGCGGCAGTTGAACGGCACCTTGAACTGGCTCTCGACCGCCTCGCGGGTCAGACGGTTGCAATAGAGCGGGATGTTCAGCTTGGCCGCGATCATCCCCAGCCCCTGGGTGTGGTCGCTGTGTTCGTGCGTGAGCAGGATGCCGGTCAAGGTCTCGGGCGAGCGACCGATGGCGGCCAGCCGCTGGCGGATCTGGCGCCCGCTGAACCCCGCGTCGATGAGCAGGCGCAC
>DNDP01000481.1:1397-9041 GCA_003484235.1 Verrucomicrobiales bacterium | reverse complement strand
AGATCGCCGCCGCCGCCGGCGTCTCGATGGAGATCAACGACAACGCCGTTCCGGTCACCGAGCCCGTCCGGGGCGCCTGCGAGATCCTCGGGCTGGACCCGCTCTACGTCGCCAACGAGGGCCGGTTCATCGCGATCATTTCGTCGCGCGACCTGCCGCTGGCGCTGGAGACGCTTCACCGCGAGCCCGTGAGCGCTGGCGCGGTGCTGATCGGCAACGTCGTTCGGGGCCACGGCGGGCAGGTGACGTTGCAGAGCCGGCTGGGTGTGCCACGCGTTCTCGACCTGCTCAGCGGCGAGCAGCTGCCGCGCATCTGCTGATCCGCGCCGACCCGCCAGCAGCTCAGGAGGCTAGAACACGCTGCCCACGGCCAGGCCGATGACGCTGAGCGGTCCTTGATCCTCGAGACTGTCAGTGGCCTTTTCCACCTTCTGCAGGGTGAGCTTCAAGGTGCTGAGGAAGTCCTCCTCATTGATCAGCTTGCCGATGGCGCCCTGTCCGCCGTTCATTTTTTCGAGGATCTCCCGCAGGTTCACCATCGCGGTGGTGGTCTCGCGGTAGAGCTGCTCATCCTTCACCAGCAGGCCGAGGGTGCCCTTGCCGGCGTTGAGGTCGTTGACGGTGGTCCTGGCGCCCTGCAGCACCTCGGTGGCGTCCGCCAGCAGGCCGTCGATCTTCTCGGTGGATTCGCCCAGGCCGGTGACCGTCTTGACGGCTTCGCGGTAGAGCGTGTCGTCCATGACCATCTGGCCGATGGTGCCCTTGCCCTCGGCAATCTGGTCGGAGATCACCTGGAGGTTGCCGAAGATGCCGCCGAGCCTGCCGCTGTTGTCGCGCATGAAGTCGGAGACCGGCCCGAGGATGTCCTGCAGCGCGGTGGGGTTCATGGACTTGGTGATGTCCTCGACGCCCTTGGCCACGTTCTCCATGCGCGCCAGCAGTGTGCTGAAGTCGGGCTGCTCGATCGTCTCCACCGTGCCGCCGATCATGGTGTCGATCAGCAGTCCGTCCGGCGAACCGAAGTCCAGCTCGACGAAGTTCTGGCCCATCAGGCCGGCGAACTTGATCCTGGCCTTGCTGGTGGTGCGGACCCGCTGTTCGCGGTCAATCTTCATGCTGACCTGCACGAGGTCGTTGGTGAGCTGGATGGTGCTCACGCTGCCGATGCGGACGCCGGCGAGCTTGACGGGATCGCCCACCTTCAAATCCTGCACCGCGCGGAAGTAGGCGTTGACCTGGTAGCCCTTGCGGAAGAAGCCGGCGCCGCCGATCGTTTCGACCAGCAACACGGCGGCGCACATGGCCAGGGCGAAGAAGATGCCAAGACGGGTTTCGAGGGTGTTTTTCATGGGGTCGACGGGGATGAGGATTTGAGCCGGAAATTGACGTTCAGGAATTTTTGGATCGCGGGAACCCGTGAGTGCCGGATCTCCTCCGGCTTGCCGGTCTGCAGGAGTTCGCCGCCGAAGAGCACGCCCACGCGGTCCGCAATGCCCAGGCCCAGCTCGCGTTCATGGGTGACCACGATCGAGGTGGCGCCGATGCGGCGGTTCAGATGCACGATCTCCTCGGCAATGGTCAGTGCGCTGAGGGGATCGAGTTCGCTGGTGGGTTCGTCGTAAAGAATCAAGTGCGGCTCCATGACCAACGCGCGGGCGATGGCCACCCGCTTGCGCATGCCGCCGGAAAGCTCGCTGACCTGCCGGTCCTCCTGACCCTTGAGCCCGACCAGTTCGAGCTTGTCGGAAACGATCTCGGCGATGCGCTCGGGCGGATGCAGCCGGTGTTCGGCGAGGTACAGCCCGACATTGGCACCCACGGTGAGCGAGGTGAGCAGGGCACCCGACTGAAAAACCATCGCCAGCCGGCACTCGGCGCGCAGCGTGGGATCGGACACGCTGCGGCCATCGATGTTCACCGCGCCCGAGTCCGGCGTTTCGAGGCCGATCAGCTGGCGGAGAAGCACGCTCTTGCCGCTGCCGGAAGGCCCCATCAGCACGAACACCTCGCCGGGCGCGACCTCGAGGTTGATGCCCTTCAGGACGGGGTTGCCATCGTAGCTCTTGTGGAGATCCGTCACGCGCAGGCCGACGCTCGCTCGGTTGTTGGGAGGGCCGCTCATCGCTAGTCCAGAAAGAGGAGAAACCGGGTGACGAAGTAGTCCAGGATGAGAATCATCACGATGGCATTGACGACCGCCTTGGTCACCGACCGGCCGATGCCGCGCGGGCCGCCGATCGTTTCAAAGCCCTGCTGGCAGGAGACGAGACCGATGACCACCGCGAACACGAAGCTCTTGATGAGACCGTTGGCCAGATCGGCGATCGAAACCTCCTGGCTGAGGTTGTTGAAGTAGGCCTCGAACGTGATGCTGATGGAGTCGTTGTACACGGACACCAGGCCGCCGCCCATCCAGCCGACCAGCACGGAGAAGACGACCAGCGTCGGCAACGCGACGGAGATGGCCACCATCCGCGGCAGCACCAGGTAGTGCACCGGGTTGATGTTCATCGTGCGCAGGGCGTCGATCTCCTGATAGACCCGCATCGAGCCGAGTTCGGCCGTCATTGCGGAACCGACGCGGCCGGCGATCAGCACGGCCATCATCACCGGAGCCAGTTCCTTGCAGATGGAGAGACCGACCAGCCCGCCGATCGCGCTGGAAAGGCCGCGCTCGACCAGCACCGGCCCGGTTTGCAGAGCGATCACGCCGCCGATGAAGATCGACAGGATGCAGGCCATCAACAGGCTGGAATTGCCGATCTCGTAGAGCTGCTCGAAGACCTTCTGCCGTTCACGCCACGCCCGCGGGAGCGCCCGCAGCGTCTGCAGAAACAGCAACATGATTTCGCCAATGGTGTGAAACATGGTCTCGAAGCGCCAGTTATGGCGTGGAATCGCCGCCGTCCTCAAGCGCGGGTTTGCGGGAGTCGCCGCCTGTGGGGTTTCCGCCGCCAAAGGCGGGCAGGTAGAGGATCCGCCAGCTCCTGCCTTCCGCCCGGGTTTCCCAGCGGATCAGTCCAAAGAGCAGCCCACCCCGGCTGCGCTCCGGAGTGACGTCACGCCGGTAGAGATTCCACAGCAGCGACTGGCTCGAACGGCCCTCCGCCGGATTCTCCTGCGAGCGCCACAATGCCCATAGCGGCGAGAGCGAGCGCCGGAGACTGTCGCTGTTGGGCAGGGCCGGCTCCAGCGGCGCCAGGATCTGCAGCGACCGGTTGCCGTTCCGTTCCTTGGTGTAGGTGAAGAGCGGAAGGAGATTCCGCCTCTGGTAGGCCTTCCCGGTTTCGGTGTTCAACTCGTCCACCGAATCAAAAAGGAAATAGAAGATGCTCCAGCGGAAGCGGTCCAGGTTCTCGGAGCGCAGATGCCTGCTCCGGTAGATCGGCCCAAGCACAAACCGGGTGCTCAGCGTGTCGTTGCGGGCCTGACCATAGAGCGGCCAGAACCGCCCGCCGTTCTTGCCCGGGCCCTTCGAAACCATGATGAACGGATATGGCAGGCCCCACTCGCGATAGCCGCGATCCCGATCATTCACGTGGGAAAAGAACGGCCAGAGGACGGTGGTGGCGTCCCGCGCCGCCGAGCGCTGCTCAAAGTAGAACGGCAACACGGTTTGCATCCTCATTTCCTCCGGACGGCCAATGCCCGTGTGGTTCTTCATCACCACGGGCCAGAGGTAGAAGCTCTTCTCGTGGGGACCAATCTCGAGTCGTTCGCCCACCACGTTGGTCACCCACGTGGTGCCCTTCGATTCCTGACCGACCAGCGGCCACAGCTGCCAGCCCTTCAGGTTGTCGCCTTTGCGAAGATGAAAGAACGGCAGCAGAAAGTTGTCGGTCACCAGGTCCCGTTTTCTGGTCTGCACATAGAGGGGAAACATCACCCACTTCACCTCGTCCCGAAACAGCCGGCCCCGCAGCCGGCCGTAGAACGGCATCACCGCCGTATAGTCCCGCTCCGGATTTGCGGAACGGTTTTGAAAGTAGAAGGGAAACAGGGTGAATTTGCGGTCGTTCTCCTCCTGAACCGATCGTCCGCCCGAGAATCCGATCAGTTGCCCAAGCTGAAACTTGTACTCCGGTCCCATGCGGTCGTAGGAGGCCAGCTTCCACAGGATGTCGAGCGAAAGCTTGTCTGACGGCGCGTCATAACGGCGCGTGTAAAACGGCGGAATTCCCCATTCCTCATGGGTCTCCGCTGTTTCGTCAAAGTAGAACGGCCCCGCCGCCTCGGTCCGCTGGCCGTTCTCCAAAGTCAGCTCGAACCGGCCGTACAGCGGACCAAACCCCGGCAATCCATCCCCCAAAGCGGTTCCTGACAATGCCGTCACAAACCCTGATAAAAGCAACAGGAGCAACGAGTTTTTCCTTGTGGTGCAGATCTTGATGGCGGGGGCAGATAGTAGAAGCCGCCCCAGTCGGGTCAAGGCTGCGACCATGATAGTTCAGGCGGCAATGAAATTTCGGTCGGACTGTCGCTAGCGTTAACGGATGATCCGGAAAGCCGCCGATGCCGACATCCGGGTTGACAATTCGCGGGTCGTTTTTATCCTATGCCTCGCTTAAGAGGTTTTTACCTCGGTTCCTCCCAACCCAGTGTCGGCGAAATGTCGTCACTGGGTTTTTCTCTGTTGGCGGCTGGAGCCGGCCAACGCCAGCAAGGCGGGAAGGACGGTCAATGCGGCGATCATGCAGGCGCCAACTCCGAGGGACATGATCAGGCCAAGGCTTTGAATCCCCTGGTGCTTGCCGAGGATGAGGCTCGAAAAACCGGCGATGGTCGTCAGCCCCGACACCATCACCGCCTTGCCGGTGCTCTTGGACACTACGCTGACGGTGCCCTCCTCGACAAATCGGTTCAGCAAGTGGATGCCATTGGTGACTCCGATCCCCACCACCAGCGGCAGGGTCATGATGTTCGCGGGGTTGATGGGCAGATCAAACCAGCCCATCACGCCGGCCGTCCAGGCGGTGCCGCATGCCACCGGCAACAGCGACAACATCACCAGAATCGGTCGCCTGAAATGAAAGGCCACCAGAAAGGTGATGGCGATCAGCGCGTAGACCGCCGCTTCGAGGTAGCTCTGCACGAGCAGCGAGGTGTATTCCCACTGCTCAACCGGAGTGCCGGTGACGGCGGGCGTGACCGTCCGCAGCTCGTTCACAAACTCGCCCTGATTGTCCCGGTCCCAAACATCCTTCCTGGGATAAATCTGCAGCAGCCAATGGCCGTTCACGCCGATGAACCGGTCCCGCAGGGCGGGCGGCAGATCCTCGATCCGCAGCGGGCCGCCGGCATCCTGTCGGCGGATGGCCTCGAAGGTTCCGCTGATGTCGTCAAACAGGCGGGTCTGAAACTGCGCCAGCTTGTCCGCCGGACGCGGCGTGGCGTCGTCAAACATCGCCCGTGTCAGCGTCAGGGCGGACTGACGGACCGCGAGCAGCTCCTGTCTCAGTGCAGGGTTCTCGGGTCCCGCCGCCTCGGCCGCCAGCCCCATGTAGCCGCCGAGCGAATAGAGCGAAGCGCTCAGCAGCTCGAGATTCACCGCGTTGGTGTCGGGCGGTTGAAAGCGGATTCCCCGGATCGTTTCGCGGATCCGTTTCACCAGTTCCAGTTTCACGGATTGATCCTCGGTGAGGTAGGTCCGCATTTCGTCGATCCCGCCAAAGTTAACGGAGGCCACCGACGGCAGCCCCTTGAACTGGTCGTACAGCGCCATCGCCTCCTCACGGGTCTCGACCTGCACCGCGGCGAAAAGGACGGACCGCGAGTCGGAATCGATCAGTTTGCGCGACAACGCCACCGCCGGCAGGTCCCGGCTCTGCATGTTGAGCAGGTTGTAGTCGAAGTAGAGCCTGGGAGCCTGGGTCACGGCGAGCACCGTGACCGCCGCTCCGCCCAGCACGGTCAGCGCGGGATGCCGCATGAAGAACTGCTCCAGCCGGCCGGTGAAGCCCTGCCGCAGATCGATAAAATGATCCAACCGGTTCTGGCGGCCTCGCATCAGCAGCACCGGCAGCAGTGTCATCATCGGCACCAGGCAGACCAGCATGCCGCCGCCACAGATCAGGCCCATCTCGCGGATGCCCTTGAACTCGGTGACGGCCATCGCGAAGAACGCCCCCGCCGTCGTGAAGGCGCCGGAGAAGATGCCCTGCCCCGTGTGGACGATCGCCAGCCGCATCGCCGTCTCCTCGGACGCTCCCTGACGCAGTTCCTCCTCGTAGCGGGTGATCAGGTGCACGCCGAAGTCGATGGCCAGCCCGATCAGTATCGGCACAAACGTGATGGTGAGGATGTTCAGGTGACCGACCACGAGCGTCGTGTAGCCCATGGTGAACCCCAGCCCGATCAGCAGGCAGAAGACCGCCTTGATGGGCCGCCCGGTTTCCCGGTAGCCGAACACGAAGATGAGCCCGCACAGCCCGAACGCCACCACCGAGGCGAGCGTTGAATCACGTTGCGACTGCTGCATCTCGTCAAACTCGAGAATGTTCTCCCCGGTCGCGCCCACGGTCATGCCCGGCACCTCCAGCTTGGTTTCGGCGATCAGCTGCCGCAGCCGGACGACGGCGTCGTTCACCACCGCGGGACCACGGGGCCGGGCCGTGACCAGGTACAGGTTGCCGCCGGCAAACGTGATGTACATCTGCTGCTCGGCCGTCTCCTCGTCACCGGAGAAGAGCGCCGCCAGCCCCGGCGACGGCGGCACACCCGGCCGGTCAAGGCTGTCCGCCGCCTGGTCAAGAATCTTGCGGATCGCCGGCAGGGCGTCGATGAGACCCTCGTTCTTCGCCTCGGGGCTGCGGTCGGCCGTCCGGATCTGGCGGTTCACCAGGTTGACGAACGAGACCAGGTTCGTCGCTTCGGTGAAGTTCGCCAGGAAAGGTCTGTATTCCTCGAGCTGCAGCTCCATCGCCCGCAGATCGTCCTCGGGCACGAACAGCAGCGCCTTGTCGCCGAGCAGCTTGAGGTCGCCCTTGTAGAAAACGTCCGTGAACAGGTTGGTCTCCGCCTCCAGCCGGGCACCGAGCCGCTCGACGAACTGCCGGTTCCGCTCGCGGCTCTCGCTCTCCACCACCACGACCAGCTCGTTCTGCAGCGGAAACTCCCGGATGTATTCCAGATAGATCCGGTGCGACTCGTCGTCCGCACTCACCAGGTCGTTCCGGTCCATCTTGAACTCGAGCGACATGGCGGTGAAAAGGACCGCCACCACAAAGAGGAGCAGCTGCGGCCACACCCACCGCCGGGGATGCGCCATCACCGAGGCCGCCAGCCAGGAAAGGAGGCGGACGGACCACGAAGATTGCGGCGCATTCATGACGTTGCGAACTCGGACCGGCGCGGGTGCCGGGAGACCGGAAGCCCGCCGGAGGTTCAATCCATGGCGGGAAGTTCCGCGTTGTGATGCACGACCTTGACGTCGTCGTGGTCGTCCAGCAGTTCAATGAGCGTGTTGACCTGTTTTGCCAGTTCTGCGTCGACGACCGGCACGGTCGTGAGCGGCAGCTGCGCCACCTCGGCCACCTCGCAGGGGATCTGTTTCGACTCGATCCGCTGTTGAACCGCCTCGAACGCCGTGGGGTCGGTGAGGATCTCGTATCCGTTCGTGTCCGCCCGGAAGTCCTCCGCGCCGGC
>DNDP01000481.1:0-1142 GCA_003484235.1 Verrucomicrobiales bacterium | reverse complement strand
GCGGCGGTGCGGTTGCGGTTGTCGGTGCTGATCTCGGCCAGCAACGCCACGCCGCCGGGCCCGAAGATTTCATAGGTCAGCTCGTCGAAGCTGACGCCCTCGCCGCCGCCGGTCGCCTTGGCGATCGCCCGTTCGATGTTGTCCGACGGCATGCTGGCCGCCTTGCACTTCACGATCACCATGCGCAACCGGGCGTTGGTGGCCGGGTCGCCGCCGCCCTCCTTGGCGGCCACAATCAGCTCCCGGGCAAGCTTGGAGAATATCTTGCCGCGCTTGGCGTCGGCCGCGCCCTTGGCGCGCTTGATCTGGGTCCATCGATTGTGTCCGGCCATGGTTCTGAAAGCTGCTGTTGTCCGTAACTCGCGCGATTGCAGCACAACGCCCGAGCACAGGCCAATCCTTTGTAATTTACCGGAACCTGGCCGACCAACTTTCATCGAAACGCCGTGTCCCGACTCGCGTCGGCAGGTCACCGAGGGATTCCGCGACCCGCCTGGATCAATGAAAATCATGCGAGAGATTCCGGTCATGCAGCGCGCCGTGCAGCGGCTCGATCCTGTCGGCGAGCACGGAGATGACGTTCTGCGAATTCTGCAGACGGCCTTCAATGATCAGAAAGTTCTCCTGGGTGATCACCAGCCGGTTGGTCTCGAAGGTCTTGGAGGGCACAAAGGCGTTGGAGATGCCGGTCTCATCCTCGAGCGAGATGAACATGTTGCCCTTGGCGGTGCCCGGCCGTTGTCGGCAAATGACCTGGCCGGCGATACGCACGCGACGCCCGGCAGGCACGCCCGGCAGATCGGTCGAGCGCAGTATTCCCCTCAACTGCGGGCGCAGATAGGCCATGGGATGCGGCCCCACCGACAGGTGCAGCGATTTGTAGTCGGCCTGCAACCGTTCGGCCGGCGTCATTGCCGGCAGGACGCCTTTTCCCGATTGGTAGGGTGAGGCTCCCGTCGAGCCCAATTCCTCCGACGCGGTGGAAACTGGGCCACCGGTCTGGGCGACAGGAATGTCGCTCTTCCGCTGCTTGGGCGCCGACCGGTAAAACAAGTCCCCTTCATCCACCGCGCGCTCGACCTGCCAAAGCGCGTCCCGCCGGTGCTCGGCCAAGCCGTTCAAGGCACCCACCTCGGCCAGCA
>DNDP01000246.1 GCA_003484235.1 Verrucomicrobiales bacterium | reverse complement strand
CTGAAGAACGGCATCTTGCCGAGGTAACCGCCGATGTCTGTGCCGCAAATGCCGATGCGATGCACGCGCAACAGCGCCTCGCCGGGTCCGGGAGATTGCGGCTCGGGAATATCCACGGTGGTCCAGCGTTTCGGTTCAGCGAGTTGCAGGGCTTTCATATTCTGAAATTGGTAGCAGCCGACGTGAGGAGGCTCTGACTATCTGGTTGAGCGGGGCTTGAGTTGGGAGTTGAGGGATTCGCGGGGCTCGCCTAGTTTGCCTTCATGACGGCGGATTCGATCATCGCGGAGATCAAGCAGCTGGCCCCGGCCGATCAAGCGGAGGTCATCCGCTTTGCGATCAAGTTGGCGGGCGAACGCAAGCTCACGGGCGCTGAACTGGCCCGGTTGGCGCAGCGGATGGCCGAATCTGATGACCCAGCAGAGGTCGAGCGCCTGCGCTCCGCCATCACCGAGGGCTTTTACGGAGAACCGGCGCGTGCCTGAAATACGGCGCCGCAATCTTCCGCCGGCGCTGCTCCAACATCTGCTGGACCGTATTCGCGACCGGGAGATTCCCGCCGGGCAACTCGGCTTGCTGGCCGACTGGCTGGACCAGAAAGTCATCGTGCCGGACGGACGCTGGTTCAAGCGGTTCTCCGGCATGACCGTCTGCGGCGAGGGCGAATTCATCAAGACCTTCCTCCTGCCAGGGCAAACACCGGTTGGCGATGAGGTGAAGTAGCCGCCGCCCACTCCAGATCTCCAGGCAGGTCCTCGCGGGCAAACTCAACGTGCAACACGCGGCGACGCGATGGGCGTGTGGCTTTGGACGACGCATGCAGGAGCAAGGGTCGCATCACCAGCGCGTCGCCGGCACCGCAGAGAATCTCTTCGACCGGCGTCCCAGCCCGGCAGCCAGCGATGGCGTCGGCATCCAGTCGGCCGAGGCGATGCGAGCCGGGCACTACGCGCAATGGACCGTGCTCGGGACCGCAGTCGTCGAGATGCAGACGGACGGTGAGCATGCGTTCAAGGACTGTGGCAGGCGGTTGCACATGCCAGACGCCTTCCTTCAACGACCAACCGCCGAAGCCCGGCGTGTCGATCCGGTCGGCCACGGCGATGCTGAGATCCTGGTGCCAGCTCACGGTCCAGTTGGTCTGCGGCGTCTTGTCGAAGAGCAGCGCGCGGACGGGGAAATGGTGTTCAGGACTGAACTGCTTCAGCAACGCGGCCAGTTCACCGCTGGCGAAGTCGCGGATGAACTGCGAATCAAAGATCAGGTTACGCCTTCCCGCCCCCTCCACTTCCACGTTTGCGAGTTCCAGATCGAGCGCCTGCCGTCGCGTGGTCGTCACGCAGTCGGGTAACATGCAGACGCCTTGCTGGTCCAACGGGTGAATCATTGATCTCCTTGCGGCATCGAAGTGCGATCCGACTACAAGCTGAACGGCTCTCGAACCTTTTTTTGCAGGCGACGTCTGTCGAAATCCGTTGGGAGCGGGCGTTGGGTCAAAAGCGAAAGGCTCAACCGATGAATGTCGTCCATGGTGGCCGAGCGATCGGGACGCACCTGCCCCGACCAGTCGGGAAACTCCAGATCGAGAGCGCCCCTTGGAGCGATCCGATAATGTGTCACCACCTCATTCAGCGCAGAGGCGGGCGAGTTTTTCGTATAGTTCGGTGGTTCCATGTTTCAAGACCAGTTCGCGAAACGCGGGATCTTTCGGGTCGATCCGGTTGTTGATGATGAGATTGGCCACGTCATCCATGTCCTTCAAGACGCGGATGCCGCGGGCATGCTTCAGGGCGTGCAGCTTGAGCGCCAGCAAATGATCCAGTGAGGGCAGCCGGACGCTTTGGCCCTCCAGCGAACCTGATTCCGCGGCGGCGGACATCTTGTCGAACGTGGAAGCATTCACGAGCATCAGGTCCAAACGCCAGCCGGAGGGCGCTGGCGGGGTGAATTGCAGGAAGCTTCCGCCATCGTGAAACAATGTCAGCCCGACACGACCGGCAATCGCCAACCACGATTCCCGATCGTGGGAGGACACGAGAAGATCAATGTCCTCCGTGGTTCGGGGGTAATGGTGGTGAGCCACCGCGTGCCCGCCAATCAGCAGAAATCGCAGCCCGCTTTCGGCGGCCTCCATTGCGAGTTTGGAAAAGGTCGACATCACCTGACGCTAATTGTTCTCCGCCAGCCCCTCCTTGTGCCCGAGGTTCTTCACGGGGGCGAAGATGGTTTGCACTTCCTTGAGCAATTCCTTGTCGATCGGTTTGGCGAGCCACTCGGTCCACTTGCGGATGTTCTTCGGGTTCGCGCTGCCGGCGACGGTCGTCGTGATATCCGGGTTCTCGCACGAGAACTGAAGGGCTAGTTGCGCGATGTCCACGCCGCGATCGGCACAAAGCTTGGCGGCCTTGCGCGCGGCGTCCTTCACGTTCTCGGGTTCCTTTAGCCACTTGGGCAATTCGGCGTTGGTCAGCAGACGCGCGCTGAACGGGCCGGCGTTCATCACGCCCACGCCCTTCTGCTTGAGGTAGGGGACGATCTCGTCGGCGAAGCGCGTGTTCTGGAGCGTGTACTGGTTGTAGCTGAGCACGCAGTCCACGCTCGTCTGGTCGAGGATGAACTTGAAGATCTTCATCGGATAACCGCTGAAGCCGATGAAGCGCACCTTGCCGGCCTGCTGAATCTTCCGCAGCGCGGGAATCGTTTCATCGACGATCTGCTGCATCGGCACGAACTC
>DNDP01000421.1 GCA_003484235.1 Verrucomicrobiales bacterium | reverse complement strand
CACTCGATGGGGGCGCACTACCACGACCAAGGGCTTCCGCCACAGCTCGATTCCGGTGGCGGAACGGATCATTGGCGAACTGGCCCACCGCTCCGGCGAGTTCACCGTGGAATATGCGGCGGTCGAGCCGAATGATCCGCAGTTCAAGGGGGCGGACGGCAAACCCGACGGCGCGAAGGTCGATGCCGCCATCGGCCAGGTGCTCGCCGAAAAGATGAGTCCTCCGGCCCTTGAGAAGTATGACGGCGTCATCTTCGCCAACACCACCGGGACGCTTCCCATTCCCGACGTGGATGCCTTCCTCCAATGGCTCAAGGACGGGCATGCCTTCATTGGAATGCATTCCGCCACGGACACCTTTCACTCGGGCACGAAGGAGCCTTCGCCCTACACGGAGATGATCAACGGGGAGTTCCTCACCCACGGCGCGCAGGCCTCCGTGGAATGCATCAACGCCTCCCCGGAACACGCCGCGTGCGCCCACCTGCCGGCCTCATGGGCGGTTCACGACGAGATCTACATCCTGAAAAACTACCGGCGGGGCGCCGTGCATTCGCTGCTCGATCTGGACAAGCATCCGAACACGCGGGATCCGGGGCATTATCCGATTGCCTACTGCCGCGATTACGGCAAGGGGCGGATGTTCTACACCTCGCTTGGCCATCGTGAGGACATGTGGGACCCGAACTGGGAGCCGGACAAGCGGAAGAATTCGCCGGAGATCGCACGCCAGTATCAGGAGCACATTCTCGGGGGCATCCGTTGGGCGTTGGGCGGGGCGCCGGGCAGCGGCAAGCCGCAGGATCTGAAATTCCAGCTGGACCAGTCCGAGAAGCGGGAGGGGTTCAAGCCGCTCTTCAACGGAACTGATCTCGCCGGCTGGCATCCAAGGAAGAAGGACCATGACAACTCCTGGTCCGCGGAGAACGGCATGCTGGTGAACAAGCTGCCCCGTGACCGCGAGGGCAAGCGCCCGCACGGCGTGGATCTCGTTACGGACGCCAAGTACTGGAATTTTGTGGTGCGCTTCGAGTACATGGTTCCGGAAGGGAGCAACTCCGGCTTCTACCTCCGTGGCCGGCACGAGATCCAGATTCTTGACGATTACAAGGCGGGCAAGCCGTCTCCGGGTGGCAACGGCTCGATCTACCAGCACACCACCGCTTCGCGCCACGTCTCCCGTCCGCCCGGCGAATGGCAGTCCGTGGAGGCAAGCATGGTCGACGACCGCGTCACCGTCATCCTCAACGGGGTCAAGATCATCGACAACATCGTCGTGAACCGGGCCACCGGCAGCGAACTGGACACCAACGTGAACGAACCGGGCAGCCTGTTCCTGCAGGGGGACCACGGTCCGGTGGCGTTCCGCAACATGCGGATCAAAGAGCTGAAATGACGGCCGGAATTTCTGTTGTTCAGACTTGGGACATCCGCCGGCCGCCCGTCCGCCGCGGAAGTGAACCTAAGCACCCTTGACTTGAAGTGGTTCCCCCCTGAGGCTTCGGTCCATCAAGCAAACTGCCATGACCATGAAAAAAGAGCATTTGAATGAACTGACGGAGAGCGAAGACGTGGATCGTCGCTCGTTTATCAAGGGAGCCTCGATCAGCACGCTCATGATGATGATGGGCGGCACCGTGCTGGTGCCCAGGCACCAGGCGAAGGGGGCCGATGCGGTCGAAACTCCCCGACCCACCACGCCGCCGGTCAACTGCGGAATCATCGGTTGCGGGGTGTGGGGCCGCGACATCATCGCCACGCTCGGCCAGCTGCCCAACGCACCCGTCACGGCCGTCTGCGACACCTATGGCGCCTACCTGCGGCGCGCGGCCCGCTCGGCGCCGGACGCGAAGCAATACGAGAATTACAAGGACCTCCTCGCCGATCCGAACGTCCAGGCGGTGCTGGTGGCCACCCCGACCCACCTGCACCGGCAGATCGTCGAGGACGCCATCAAGGCCGGCAAGCATGTCTACTGCGAGGCGCCGCTGGCGCATACCGTCGAGGACGCCCGTGCCATCGCACTGGCGGCGAAGAAGGCGCCGAAGATCAACTTCCAGACCGGGCTGAACTACCGGTCCGATCCCCAGCGGCACTTTCTCGTGCCCTTCATTCGCACCGGCTCCTGGGGCACGACCGCCATGGCCCGCGCGCAGTACCACAAAAAGCAGAGCTGGCGGCGCACCTCCTCGAGCGCCGATCAGGAAAAGCTGATCAACTGGCGGCTGGACAAGGAAACCTCCCTCGGTCTGATCGGCGAGATTGGCATCCATCAGCTCGATGCGGCCGGCTGGTTCATGGCGCTGCGCCCGAAGTCCATCACCGGCTTCGGTTCCATCATCCACTGGAAGGACGGACGGACGGTGGACGACACCGTGCAGGCGATCTTCGAGTATGAGGGCGGGGCGCGGCTGATGTACGACGCCACGCTCGCCAACTCGTTCGACGCCGACTACGAGATGTATTACGGCACCGACGCCGCCCTGATGGTGCGCGAGAACAAGGCGTGGATGTTCAAGGAAGTCGATGCCCCGCTGCTGGGCTGGGAGGTGTATGCCCGCAAGGACCAGTTCTACAAGGAAGTCGGCATTTCGCTGGTGGCCAACGCCACCAAGCTCACGGCGATCATCGACAAGCCGCAGGACGAGTCGCCCTACGCCAGCACGCCGCTCTACTACTCGCTCGAGGCGTTCGTCTCGAACACCTTCAACCACCAGACGGCGGTCACCGACTTCATCGACGCCTTTGGCAGCGACGACCCGGCCGCGCTGATCGACTACCTCAAGGAGATCAACGAGACCAAGCTCCCCGCCGCCGGCTTTGCCGAGGCGTATGAGGCCACCGTCCTCTGCATCAAGGCCGACGAGGCGATCCGCACCGGCAGGAAGGTCGAGATCAAGGACGAGTGGTTTGAATTGGCCTGACCGGCCTGCCCGTCCAACTCCCATCATGCAGCACGCAAAGCTTATGAAACTGATCCGCATCCCCACCCTGCTGGCCGCCGGCCTCGCGCTGGCGATGCCCGCCCTCGCCGACACCTACACCGCCCAGCCCCGCGGCAGCTCGCTCAAGATCGACGGCACCTCCACCGTGCACGACTGGTCGGTCGAGTCCCGCCTCATCGCCGGCTCGATGGAGCTCAAGGGCGACCTCAACAAGCCGGGCAAGGTCGACGCCACCGCGGACATCACCATCTCCTCGCGCTCGATCAAGAGCGACAAGAAGGCGATGGACGACATCATGCACGCCGCGATGAAGGCCGAGGAGAATCCGCGGGTGAAGTTCGTCCTCAAAGAACTCGTGGCCAAGGGCGACATGAAGTTCGACGCCACCGGCGACCTGACCATGGCCGGCGTCACCAAGGAAGTGAAGTTCCCCGTCACGATGGAGAAGACGGACGACGGCATGCTCGTCAAGGGCGTGCTCGACACCAAGATGTCCGACTTCAAGATCGACCCTCCCGCCCCCAAGATCGCGCTCGGCGCGATCTCCACCGGGGACGAAGTCAAGGTCACCTTCGAGTGGAACACGCGGAAGAGATAGTCCCGCAAACCTTTCAAGCACGGCGGTCGCCCCGGCGGCCGCCGTTTTTTGTCGCCTGATGTCGGTCGGACCGGCGGCGTATACTTTCTTCCTGACTTGCCCGGGGCGGTGCGGTTAGCTCGGCGGATGATTCATCCGACCGCGCTGGTTCATCCGCAGGCACAGCTGGGCGCCAACGTGCAGGTGGGACCCCACGCCATCGTGGATGCGCAGGTGGTGGTCGGGGACGGAACGGTCATCGGACCGCAGGTGCATCTCACCGGGCACCTGCAGATCGGCCGGGAGAACCGCTTTCACACCGGCGCCGTCATCGGCGACGCCCCCCAGGATCTGAAGTACCGGAATGAACCGACACGCGTGGTCATCGGCGACCGCAACGTCTTCCGCGAACACGTCACGGTCCACCGGGCCAGCAAGGTGGAGGAGGACACCGTGATCGGCAGCGACTGCCTGTTGATGGTGGGATCCCATGTCGG
>DNDP01000160.1:7401-7549 GCA_003484235.1 Verrucomicrobiales bacterium | reverse complement strand
CCGTGCCGGTGCGGATGAAAATCCGGTGAGCCGCCCAGGTGCCACTTGCCAATCAGCGCCGTCGTGTAGCCGACGCCCTGCAGCAGCTCCGCCAGCGTGACCTCCGACGCCGGAAGTCCGGTGCCCGGATCGTCGTTGCGGGCGCCGA
>DNDP01000160.1:6945-7132 GCA_003484235.1 Verrucomicrobiales bacterium | reverse complement strand
TTGAACTCGTAGCCGAACCGGGTCGGGATCTTTCCCGTGAGCAGGCCGGCACGGGACGGCGAGCAGTTCGGCGCCGTGACGTACGCCTGCGTGAAGCGGATGCCGTTCGCCGCGATTGAATCGATGTGCGGGGTCGGGATCTCGGGATTTCCCTGGCAACCCAGCTCGCCGTAGCCGAGATCGTCGG
>DNDP01000160.1:646-6674 GCA_003484235.1 Verrucomicrobiales bacterium | reverse complement strand
TCGCCGTAGCCGAGATCGTCGGCGAACAGGAGGATGACGTTGGGTTGATGCAGCCCGGGGGGCTGTGTTCCCAGGACATTCGCGAGTGGAGACAGCCCGACGGTGCAGGCGCCAAACAGGAGCAGAAACAGTCTCTTGGTTTCGGTCATGACTTTTTGTTCAGTCGCACCGACGGGCTCACGCGAGCACCATCAGGCGATCAGGAAGTTCGCTTCAATTGGTCGAACGTGATGGCAAGCTCACGTTCAATCGCTGTCTTCCCGGGATTCTCGTGCTCTTTCAGCGGAAGAAGGCTGGGCATCAACATCATCAGGTCCGCCAGGAGAATCAACCACAATGCCGTCATTGTCACCTCTGTGGGCATTGCCAAACGGGTGCGCAATGGAAGCGGCGAAGGGGGCTGTTGGCGGTATCATGGACGGCCCGGGCCGGAAACTTCCGCTGGCGTTGCCCCGGGGCTTTGGTAGTTTGGCGTCATGGCAGCCGTTTTGGAAAAGCAAGGCCGGCGCTGGACCTACGAGGAGTATTGCCGCCTCGACGATGACCAGCGCCACGAGATCATTTACGGTCACCTGCTTATGGCACCCTCCCCGGACATGTGGCACCAGGATTGGATTGGCGAATTCTACATGATTTTGCGCAATCACGTGCAGCGGCACAAGCTGGGCAAGGTGTTTGTCGCCCCGTTCGACGTGATCCTGGACTCCGCCAACGTCGTCCAGCCGGACTTGATCTTCGTGTCCGCCGCCAACCTGGGCATTCTCGAGCGGCGCGGCATCTTTGGCGTACCCAATCTGCTGATCGAGTTGATCTCCCCTTCCAGCGTGCGGCGCGACCGCTATGAGAAGCGCGAACTCTACGCCCGGTTCGGCGTGAAGGAATACTGGATCGGCGATCCCGCCAATCGCTCCCTCGAAGTCCTCACGCTCAAGGAAGGCCGGTACGAACTCCATGGCGCCGCCGAGGAAAAGGGCCGGCTCACTTCACCGGTTTTGACCGGGCTAGAATTCGATCTGGCCGAGGTGGTTTAACCTGGAACGCCAGTTGGCAATCTTTCCGGAATTGAAGGCGCGACCCTATGCCTGGCATCGTTCAGTGCGTGCAATGAATGCGAGATCGGCCGTCGCCCGTTTCTGCTGTGCGTTGCTGATGGTTCTCGGCTTCACCAGTGGTTGTAGCAAGGATCCTTCAATCGGCTGCTACTACGTCGAGATCGCCCCTGAGAAGTTCGTGCCAGTGCAGTTCAACCGGGATTATCGCACGGACATGTTCATCGAGTACGAAGGTCGGACGGTTGTCTTCAAACTTCCCGGAAGGTATCCCGACGAACCCAATAGTGCCAGCACGCTGATGGAGTACGAGGGGCGTCTGTATGTGATCGCGCTCGACGCGAGCAAGCCAGGGCGCGATGCGTATTATTACCGTTTCTGGCGGCAGAAGGATCAGACCTTCGAAGAGATTGAGGCCAAGGAATTTCCTCGGAGCATCGCGATCTTGAACATTTGGCGACCGGGCAGGTTTACCCAACTCAGGTACTCCACTGGCATGACGGAGGACGACAAAATCGACCAAGTCGCCTTGATCCGAAACCTGGACCCAGAAGATAAGTATTTCTTGAACAGCTACCAGGCGCGCCTGTGGTACATGCTGGAGAATAGGAACAGCCTCGGTTGGGCCGAGCGCGAGTTCTCCTGGGAAGAAGCATCAATGTTTCTGCACGAATACATCGAGAGGTACCAGCCAGTGAAGCTGTCTTCGATGGAGATGAGGCCAGTCCCCGAAGGAGAATGTGATTTCTAAGGGCCATTCAGCTGGCGAAGACCGTGTGATGGGCAAGTTATTGTCGGACAGGCATCGTTTTCAACACTTGGTATGTCAGGCCGGCGCGGGTCTGCTTTTGTTGTTGCACGGAAGGTGTGCTACCGCACCAACTCCAGCACCTGTCCGTCCTTCGTGAGCCGTTCCCGCAAGTCGGCGTAATTCACCTCCTGCACGGCGATCTGCTGGTCGATGGCCATCACCGCCGCCGTGGCGGCGCTTTGGCCCAGGATCATGAACACCGGTTCCATCCGGATGCTCCCGAACGCGATGTGGCTCGCCGACACGCACACCGGCACCAGCAGGTTCTCGCACTCGGCCTTCTTCGGCACGAGCGAACCGTACGCGATCTCGTAGGGCGCCTTCAGGCCAACGCCGATGTCGCCTTCGTTCTGAACGTAGCCCTCGGGGGTGATGTAGCGCTGCACGTTGTGCGAGTCGATCGTGTAGCTGCCCATCCCGACCGACTCCGGCGTTGGCCGCTTCTTCAACAGTTCGTTCTCGGTCATGACGAATGTTCCGATCATGCGCCTGGCTTCGCGCACGTAAATCTGGCGCGGCCAGCCGCCGTTGTCGGTAAACTCGTCTTTTGCCAAGCCCCACTGCGCCATCTTCGAGCGTACCTCCTCGGGGACGCGCGGATCGTTGGCGATGAAATACATCAGGCCCATCTGATAATCGCGATGCTCCCGGAGGATGCGTGCCCGCTCCCCATAGCTGGCCTCGGGGTAGGCGTAGTTCATGCCGATGTTGTCGGTGCTGAACGGCCCGTGGTTGTTGGTGTCGGTCTTTTCGTTCGGTATGGGATCGAACTTGCCGAACGTTTCCCGCCAGCCGGCGTTGAAGATGCGGAGGAGCAGTTCGTAGTTCCAGGGATCGTAGCGCTCGGGCATCGGGAAGGGGATGCGGTTCTCGGGGACGCGCGTCAGGCACATGCGGTAGCAGTAGGCCTGCACCTTGTCGTCGCCGGCGCCGTAATCGCCGGGATGCTCGGGGTTGATGCGCGGCAGAACGCCGCTCGCCGGATCACCCGGCACGACGTAGGCGCTGATCGGTTCCTTGAGCACGCCAAAGTGGTGGCGATGATGCAGGACACCCGTTTGGACGCCGTTCCAATCCTCGCCGTAGTTGTCGCGCGATTCCCGGCCAACGGTGTAGCTCACGCCGGCGGCCGCCATCAGATCGCCTTCGTAGGTGGCATCGATGAACATCCGCCCTTGGTATCTGCGGCCGTCGACCATGCGGATGCTGAGAATGCGGCCGTCCTCGACGACCACACCCTGTTCACGGTCCAGCCAGCGGTCACGGTGGACGGGGATGCGCGGCTCCTTGATGAAGTCCTCGAAGATCTGCTCGGCGACGTGTGGCTCGAAGATCCACATGGTTCGCTGGGCGCCATCGACGGCGGGCGTGCCCTGGCCCTTGCCGCCGTAATCCTCCTTTCGCTGCCAGCGCCAGGCTTCGGGCGTTTCATAGTGCTTCCAGACGCGATGGTAAAACTCCCGGGCGAGCCCTCCGATCACCGCCTTGTTCCCGGTGTCGGTGAAACCCAGTCCGCCGCTCGACAGGCCGCCCAGATGCCTGTCCGGGCAGACGATGATGACCGACTTCCCCATTCTCTTTGCCTGGACCGCGGCAATGACGCCGGCGGACGTGCCCCCGTACACGACCAGGTCATAGGTCCGGGCGAAGGTCGATGGCAGGAGCGGAGGCGTCAGCAGAGCACTAATGAGGAAAACGATTCTCAGCAATTTCATGGGCGGATGGAGTTTCGGCGAGCCTATCGCTCACGGTGCCGATTGGGTAGCCATAGTTGGCCATGACCGAAAGCAAAAAGGCCGCCCGGGTCGCGGGCGGCCTCCTGAAACGATTTGCCAATTCTACCGGTTGGGCTGCGGCGTCACGCGCAGGTAGGGTTTGATCTTCTTGAAGCCCTTCGGAAACAGCTTCGTCGCCTCCTCATCCGAGAGCGCCGGCACGACGATGCAGTCCTGGCCGTCCTGCCAGTTCACCGGCGTGGCGACCTTGTGCTTCGCGGTCAGCTGGAGGGAATCGATCACCCGCAGGATCTCCGCAAAGTTGCGGCCGGTGCTGGCCGGGTAGGTGATGGTGAGCTTGATCTTCTTGTCCGGTCCGATGACGAAGACCGAGCGCACGGTCGCCTTGTCGTCGGCGTTCGGGTGGATCATGTCGTAGAGCGAGGCGACCTTCTTGTCGGGATCGGCGATGATTGGAAAGTTCATCGTGCAGCCCTGCGTCTCGTTGATGTCGCTGATCCAGCCGCGGTGCGAGTCGAGCGGATCGACGCTGATGGCCAGCACCTTCACATTGCGGCGGGTGAACTCGTCCTTGAGCCTGGCGGCCATGCCCAGCTCGGTGGTGCAGACCGGCGTGTAATCGGCCGGATGGGAGAAGAGCACGCCCCAGCCATCGCCGAGCCACTGGTGGAAATCGATTTTGCCCTCGGTGGTTTCCGCCGTGAAGTTCGGCGCCAGATCTCCAAGTCTCAATGCCATGTTGTCTTAGATGCTGAAGGTTGATCGTTGACGGTTGCGGCCCCTGCCTCTGCCGTGCAAAAGGAGGCGGCAGAATAGCGGCCGCGGGCGAACTTGCAAGCGATCAGGATGCTCTACGATGCCAGGTGGTGAAGGGCTTCGGACAGGGCCAACTGGACGGGCTCACGGAGTTTCGACCGGAAACTGCCCGGCGTCCCTACTTCGCCGCCGCCTTCTTTTCCTCCTCCCTGCAGGCCTCCCACCACACCGGCAGCCGGCCGTCCAGATCGAGCTGGGCAAGGTAGTCCGCATCGACCGGCAGGTGCGCGGAACCCGAGCTTTCCGCATGCTCGATGGCATTGGCGGCATGGACGGCCGTCAGGGGGCAGAATCCCTGGCTCAGGAACTTGGTGGGATGATGGTGCAGCGCGACCGCCTCGACGATGCCGATGGGCAGCCCCCAGATCGCCAGCATGCAGGCGCCGATCTCCGCGTGGCTTGCGCCGAGGACCTGCTCCTCCGCCTCCCACAACGGGCAACCCCGCGAGGCCGCAAGCATGGCGGCTTCCGTGAACTTGCCGGGAAGATTGGCTGCCAGGGCAAGTTTTCCGAGATCGTGCAGCATGCCGGCGGTGTAGGATTCCTCGATGAGCTGCTTGTCCGCCTGTTCCCGCTGGGCGATCCAGCGGGCGAAGTTGCCGGTGCGGATCGAGTGCTTCCACAGATTCTCCACCGAAAACTCCGAATCCCGTATCTGGTCGAAGTAGGAAAACGAATGGGCAAGGAGGATGACCGACTTGGTGGTGTCGATGCCCAGATACATGACCGCCTCGGCCGGACTGGCGACGGCGCGATGGAGTCCGAACACCGCCGAGTTGACCAGCTGGAGGACTTTCGCGGTCATCGCCGGATCCCGGGCGATCAACGCCCCGACGTTCTCCAGCGAGGCCTCGGGCGACTGGAGCTCCCGAACGACCTGGAAGTAAAGCTGGGGCGGGCTGGGCAGCTTGTGGAGCTGCATGAGGACGGTGCGCACCCGTTCGCTCGGCAGCCAGTTCTCGTAGGCGAGCGCGCGATCCAGGGCGGCCGACAGCGTTCCCGGATCGCAGGGTTTTGACAGGAACTGATGGGCGGTGCCAACGCACTTCATCGTCGCCTGGCGGTCCGAGAGATCGGAAAGGACGAAGCGGAGCGCCCGGGGTTGCCGCTGCATCACCTCGTTGAGCAGCTGAGCGCCGTTGACTACGGACAGGCGAAGCTCCGTGACCACCGCGTCGAAGGCCATGGTTTCGACCTTTTCCAGCGCGTCGGTCCCCGAGCCGACGAACCGCATGTCATAGCGGTCGGTCAGGCCCGCCAGGCTTGCCTCCAGCTCCCTGCGCGCCTTGGGCTGCTCTTCAACAAACAGAATGTTCTTTTTCATGGTCGATACGGTCTCACCGGCCCAGCAGCGATTCGTGAAGGCGGCGATCATTGTCCGATTCAGGGGTCCAGTGCAATGCCTGCAGTGCGCCGGCCGATGCCCGGCCCACCCAGCGGCTGGAGTCATGCATCGCCTTCACCAGCGGCGGAATCGCCTTGGGATCGCCGATCCGGCCAAGCGCCTCGGCTGCGGCCTGTCGCAGATCGCTGTCGTAGTCGCCGAGCAGCCGCAGAAAAATCTCCGCCGCGTTCTGGCGCCGCAACAGGCCGGGATCCAGCAGATGGGCTGGATC
>DNDP01000160.1:0-338 GCA_003484235.1 Verrucomicrobiales bacterium | reverse complement strand
ATCGCGCGCTTGGCCGCGGCCGAATGTTCCCATTGGCTGTCCAGCCGCCGCAGCGCGGTGATCGCCACCGCCCGCACGCTGTCCTGATCGTCCTTGAGCACCGGCACCAAAAACTCGATGGCCGCCGGATCCCCGATCTCCATCAGCGTCCGCACGGTCGCCTCCCGCACTTCCCGATCGGAATCCTTCAACGCCTCGGCGAGGGGGGCGACGGCGCTGGCATCGCGGAAGACGCCCAGCGCGCGGATGGCCGCCTCCCGGACGGACCAGTGTGAATCCTTGATCAACTGAACCAGCGGCGCCACCGCCGCCGGATCGGCCAGCTTGCTCAACGCCAC
>DNDP01000348.1:7615-10807 GCA_003484235.1 Verrucomicrobiales bacterium | reverse complement strand
CCGGCCGCTCATACCAGCCCGAGCGAAAGGTGATGTCCTCGCGGCCGTCGCCGTTGATGTCGCCGTAGCCGATGCCGTGGCCGTTGACGCTGCCGACCGAGATCTGCGTGAGCGTCGGGCTGCCGGTGCTGTTCCCGAGCTGCCAGATCAACATCGGGTTGCCGCGGTTCCAGCTGTTGACCGAGAATTCCGGTGTGGAGTCGCCGACGAGATCGCGGAGGAAGGTGATCTCATTCTCCTGCGCGGTCACCTGCAGCAGCTTCCTGGACCAGAGCTTGCCGTATTCAATGCCCTGTTTGCCGGGGTTCTGATACCAGTAAGCCTCCTTCCCCATGTAGGAGCCGGCTATGAGGTCGATCCAGCCGTCGCCGTCCACGTCGTGGGCATGCTCGCCGTTGTTCTCGAGGTAGTCCTCGCCGAATTCGGCGACCTCCCGCAGCGGTCTGGGCGTGTAGTCCGGCCCGAGGAACAGGTTGCGTCCGGCCGAGATGTCGGGGACGCCGTCGTTGTTGAAATCGGCGACCGCGCAGGCTTCGTTGGGATCATGAAACAGCTTTGCCTTGCGCCAGGCCAGTTCCGCCGCGGAGGGCTGGCTGGAACCGAACAACGCGGCGGCGCCGAGCAACAGGAGGGATCGCATGGCCGAGTTGTAGCGCAACCGGGCACGGGCCGACAAGGGAGGAGAGGCATACAGATGGGCCCACGAGCGTGGTGGTCTTCGGGGTGGGGCTGCGCTTTCCGAGCGCGCCGTCGCCTTGCTAGGAGGCATTGATCTGAACCGGCCCAGCTGCCGCAAAACTTTTCCTCCCGGCCGGTGTCCAACTCCGATAGAAAGAAGACGCATGAGCACGAGAGGAATGTGGTGGAGGTGGCCGGCACTCCGGCGAACCCTGGTTTTAATTGTCATTGGCGGCATTCTGGTCGGCACGACACCGGCCCACGCGGGCATGCCGTCGTACGATCTCGACGACGTCGCCCGGCTCCGCCTGCAGGACATCTCGTTCTTCCTCGTGCTGATGGTGATCTCGTCGTTCGTGCTGAAGCTTTTATGGAACGGGCTGGCCAAGGACTTCAAGTCCCTGCCCGCCCTGCGCTTCAAGCACGCGTTCGGCATCTCGCTGCTGCTCGGGCTGGCGATGCTGCTGATTCTCACGATGATCTCCGGCATCCGCGAAGTCCTCACTCCGGGTGCCTGGCGCAAGCAGGGCGCCACCTACCAGCTCAACTCTCCCGCGCTCAAGCCCGAACGGCAGCGCAGCCTCGCCCAGCTGCGGGCCGAGCTCTTCCGCTACGCCCGCGCGAATGAAGGCCGCTTTCCCTTGAACGACTTCGTCGAGGAGATCCCGGAGAAGCTCTGGGAACCGCCCTCAGGCAACGGCGTTCGCTATGTCTATCGCGGCGGCCTGACCACGAACGTACTGGGGCAGCCGCTGGCGTGGGAACCGTCCAGCTACGGTGAAGCGACGCTGGTCCTGCTCAGCGACGGCGAGATCGTGAAGCTCGATTCGGCGGAACTGCTCAAGCGCATGGAGCCCTGAAATGAGCTGGCGACGACCGGCAATCCAGGCGGCGAAGGCGGCAGGGTGGACGCTGCTGGTGTTGTTCCTGTTTGCAGTCGCGGCGCCGCTGGTGCCCTACAAATGGTGGACGTATGTGGAAGCGGGTTGGGTCCTGCTGACCGGATGGTTGTCGGTCATTCAGCGAAGTTTCGAAGAGATCAACTGGCACTGGCCGGCGTTGGCAATGGCGTTGATTTGCTTCGGAGGACTGTGGTTGAGCCTGGCGTTCGTGCTTCGAGTGCGCACGCTGACGGGAACGGAGGCGCGGGTCGCGGTGAGCCGGCCATGGCGGACGTCGCTGGCGCTGTCGATGGGACTGCTGGTGGTGTTCGTGATCGGGACGGCGGTCAGCGGCGCGTGGCGACATGCCGCGTGGCTGGCGGAGTCGGGGAGGCCGGTGGTAGTGAACAGGCGTCATTATTTGGGGACAAAAGTTCTGGCCAAGAACGTTGACCTCCTGATTCGCATTGCGCTGAACGAACATGGTGGCAAGACCGAGCCCGCACTCGAATGGGTGACGAGGGAGATTGCCACTGAGTTTCGAGGCCGGCCACATGATCTGGCGCACCAAGTCTACTACGTTGCCGGCGCGGATCCCCGACGGTTCTCTCTCCTCCTGATTGACTCGGGAAGCGTGACCGATCCGCCGTTCCATCTGCTTTGGGCCCCGGAATCAGACGGACACCAACTCCAGCCAGAACAAGCCGCCGCCTGGCTGGAGCGGCACCGCAAAGAGCTTCGCCAGCTCTGGCCCGCCTACCTGCCGCCGGAACCGCCCGCGGCCAACCCTCCCGTTTCGTGACCGCGTCTCCTCAGCCAAAGTCCCGTTCCTGGCGGCGAAAGCTTGAATGGAGCGGTGCTGCCTTCGTGGTGCTGCTTCTGTTGCAGGTCCTGCTTGGTGGACTGCCATTCTTGGTTTTCGGTGCGCTGCTCACCGGATGGATCCACGTTGCGGCCAGAATTTCCACAGCAGGGATGTGGAATCTCGAAGGAACCATGGTGCTTCCGACCCTGCTGGTGCTAGTCGTGACGGGTTGTCACCGGCTGTTCCGTTGGCTTTGGGCCCACCGTGCCGATGCGGCAGCCCCTCCTTGGAGACTGCGTTCCACGCTGGCAGTGTTGGGGATTGTCGGCGCCGCGACGGTCGTCGGCATGTCGATGGTGGGTGCGGCTCACCAGACGGGATGGTTGATTGGCAATCGGAACAGCATCGTGACGATAGGCCCTTTGCCTGCCATCGTGGACGCTCGGAACGTCGATGGCGCGTTTGAACAGGCGATCCTTGTTCGGGAGGAACGGGGTTTGGCCGGGATTGGCGGAACCCCTTTGCACCAGTTCTTTCGTCCAGAACATAGCGAGAGGCTTCGCCAAAGATACCGGTTTTATGGTCTGATGAGCCCGGAAGAGAAGCCGATGGGCGTCGTACTGGTCCAAACTGCGAGCCGCACTGGTCGCGAATCTCAGGCCCATGCCTTGGTGGAAGGAAAACTGGAGTCCTTTCCGGTGTCCGAGCTTCCCAAGTGGACAGCCAGGCAGTCCGGCCGGTTGGTCAATTTGGTGCTCTGAGCTGCCGCTGCCGGAGGCTCTTTCCCGCGGTTGCCAGTTGCCGTGCCATCGTCCGCCGCCGCATATT
>DNDP01000348.1:5397-7411 GCA_003484235.1 Verrucomicrobiales bacterium | reverse complement strand
GTCCGCCGCCGCATATTGGCGGGGCACAGCATGAACGACGCATCAAACACGGGCTCCGCCTGGCTCGAAGACGAGCAGGGGCGACGCTTCGACCTGGGCGGATCCTTTGCGATCGGCCGGTCGAGCGCCTGTGATTTGAGCCTGACCGATGCGAAGATCTCCCGACGGCATGCGGCGATTCATACCCAGGCCGACTCCGAGTATTGGCTGTCGGATTTCGGCAGCGCCAATGGCACTTTTGTCAATCAGCGCCGCATCGGCCAGCCGGTCCGGCTTCGCGACGGAGACCGGTTGAAGATCGGCCCGTTTGAGTTCCGTTTCGTCAACCCCGGCGACAGCAGTGCAGGCGTTCCCACCCAGGTCACCACCCAGCAGACCCTGATCGACCTGAAGCACGAACGGCGCTGGCTGATGGTCGCCGACATCGAGGATTCCACCCTGCTGGCCTCCAGTCTGGAGCCCCACATCTACCGGCAGCACGTGGACGACTGGTTTCGGCGGGCGCGGGCGTTGATCGAAGGGGAACAGGGCGCCATCAACAAATTCCTGGGCGACGGGTTCCTCGCCAGTTGGCCGGACGCGGAAGAGTCGCGGGCACGGATCGCGGCCACCATCCGCGGGTTCCAGACCATGCAGGCTGAGCTGCCCTTTCGGTTCCGCCTGGCCGTGCATGTGGGTGATGTGATCCTGGGTGGTGTCGGTTCGGCCGGCGAGGAGGGGCTTTCCGGTCCCGAGGTGAATTTTGTCTTCCGGATGGAGAAACTGGCCGGCACCCATGGCATCGGCGTGTTGCTGAGCCAGCCGGCCAGCAGGGAACTTGAAGGCAGGGTGACCCCCGGGAGCGAGCACATCTGGGAGGTGCCAGGATTTGCTGGGCAGAGCAGATTTCATGAATTGTAATGTCCACTCCCTTGGGCGGGCAGCTTCCCTCCGCATGCCGGCAGCCTCTACGGCACCTGCCGCCGGTGCTCCTCAACGACCTCTTTTCCCATGACCATGGCCAAGTCAAAGCGTTTCCTCGACTACGCCGTGCTGGCGCTGTTGGTGCTGATGATCGCCTATAATGCGCTTGCCTTCGGCGGCGTCCGACTGATCGACCAGGCGGCGTCCATGTGGTTGATGGCGCCTGCTCTGGCACTGTTTGGCGTTCGCATTCTCACCAGCGGGGAGGCGCCGAGAACCGGCGGGATTGTCGGCTGCATGGTCGTGCTCTTTTTTGCCTATGCCTGGATTCGCCATCAGTTCGCAGAAACCGAATACTCTTCCCGTCACGGGCTGATCGACGTGGGGTTGGGCACGGCGACGTTTTTCCTGGCGCTCAACGTAATCCCCGGTCCCCGACATGTTCGCTGGGCCGTCTTTGCAATGCTGGCAGTGGCCGTCGGGCTTTCCATCCTGGGCGCCTACCAGTTTGCGACCGGGTCCGACCATGTCTGGTCGGCCACACGCCCTTCCGCCTACCACGGGCGAGGGTCCGGCACGTTCATCAACCCCAATCACCTTGCCGGCTTCCTTGAGTTGATCCTGCCGCTTGGACTTTTTGCGACCATGAACGCCCGGCGTTCCTGGGCATTGAGGATCATCTGCGCCTACTGCGTGCTGGTAATCATCGCAGGCATTGCCCTCACATTCTCCCGTGGCGGCTGGCTGGCTACGGGTGCAGCGTTGTTCGTATTCCTGGGTTGGCTGCTTTGGTCCCGGCGACGAATGCTTGGTTGGGCGTTGCTGGTCATGCTGGTCGTCGGCGTCATCGCCCTGGCGCTCTTCTCCAGCCAAATGTCCGAGGTGCGCGTCGCCCAGACGGAGAAGGAATTGGCCGCCGGCTGGCGATCAACCCGTCTGCTGATCTGGCAAGCGGCGTATGACGCATGGCAAACCAACCCCTGGTGGGGCATCGGAGCGGAACAGTTTAAGTACCGTTACCATGCGTTCCGGGATCCTTGGCTGCAGACCAACCCCGTTCGTGTTCACAACGATTACCTCGACCTCTTGTGCGAATACGGCGTGGCGGGGC
>DNDP01000348.1:2832-5227 GCA_003484235.1 Verrucomicrobiales bacterium | reverse complement strand
GGCGTGGCGGGGTTTTTCCTTGGCCTGTTGCTCGTGGCCATCCTGTTTGGTAAAGCCGGCAGGCGACTGCTTCAAGCGAGTGGGAAGGCCGGTTCCACCGATACCAAGAGCGACGAACTGGCCCTGCTGGCCGCCGCCTTGACAGCTGCGGTGGCGATTGCGGTCCATTCGTTGGTCGATTTCAACCTGCATATCCGCGCCAACCGGCTGTTGTCGGCCTTGGTGATGGGGCTGATTGCCGCGTTGGTGCTGTCAAGGCCGGCGAGATCGGAATCGCAGGCCCGGGGTGGAAGGACTGCTGCCGCAAGGGTGGGAATCGGGGCTTCAGCATTGCTTTGCATCGTCTCCGCTCTCGGCCTGCTCTGGGCGTCGCGGCCGGTAGCCAAGGAAGCCAAGGCTCTGTCTCGCTTCGCCGCCGCCCCTTGGGGCAGCGAGTCGGCCGTCCAGGCCCTGCAGGAGGCGGCGAGGGTCGAACCCGGCAATCCCGAAACGTTGCTGAAGCTTGGCGAACACTTCAGGCAGCAGAGCCTGCTCGGCGAACCGGGATACGAATCACTCGCCGAAGAATCGATCCGCTGGCACAAACTGGCGGCGGAGGCCATTCCGTACAGTCCGTGGCCGCCGATGCGAATCGGAATGTGCCTCGACTGGCTAGGCAGGTATGAAGAAGCGGCGCTCTATTTTGAGGAAATGATCCGGCTGGATCCCAACGGCAAACGGGCCAGGGCCATGATGGGCTGGCACTTCTTTCAGGTGGAGGATTATGCGAAGTCCCGTGAGTGGATTCGGCGCGCGCGTGAGTTGCCTCATGATGCTGACCCGGTGGCCACCACTTATGACCAATTGCTGAAGGCGCGTGGCTATTGACAGATTGAGGCCTCCGCAATCACGCCCTGCACAAAGGCGGCATTTGCAGAGAGCGGGGTATTCATTGCGATTCTTGTGCGCTTTTGCGACGGGCAAGCAACTCGGTGAGTGAAGTGTGAATGGACGACATCCCGCGCAGCATCCAGTACCAATAGTTGAACATGATCCCAACCATCAACGGGGCCGCTACCAGTGCGGCCACTCCCATGCGTTCGAAAGCAGTCAACCAGCATGCCAAGGCAACGGCGCAGAGGTTGGAAACCACTGCGGGCCACAGGGAGGGGATCTTGTTTTCGGCGGCGAGCAGGGTTGTCCAGAAACTGAAGTTCAGTTCAAGCGCCTGATTTACCGCAATGACCAGAAGCAGGCCCAGTGGCAACAGATTGGAATCACTTTGAATTGCTGCCAGCAAGGTTGGAGCAAGCAAGAATGCGGATGTGGCCAGTGTCAGGTAGGTCAGGGTCTGTCTCCCAAACATCTTCCGCACAAGCGCTTGCAAGCTGAGGAAATCATGCTGAAACCGAAGCGTGTTCACCGTGGGCCAGTTGACCGAACTCCAGACGGTTGACAGGCCGCTGGCAATGGTGAAGAGCTGCAGTGAAAGCCCGTAGCTCGCGTTCGCGGCAAGCCCGAAATGGTGGACGCACAGGAAGGATAGCCCATTGATCATGAACAGCTGGCTAAACATTTGTAGGCCCATCCGCCAGCTGTTGGGAAGCAGTGCGAACAGTATTGGCGCCGTCGAGGTTTCGGGGGCTTGAGGCGGATTCTGGTTTAGCAGCCGCAGACAAAGCCGACGACTAAACGTTCTTTGAACAAGGCTGCCCACAAGCCCGGCGATAGGCAGGCTCAACAGGCCTAACCCCGCCCATAACAGTGCAGAGGCGAGGACGAGACGAATTGAATAACCCGCAGTCTGCCAACGAAGCGCCTGCAGCACCCGTTCCATGCCCTTGAGGAAGGTCCCCCAGTACCCCCAGTAGATGTCGCACGCTGCCCAAACGATGCTCAACAGCAGGGCAATCCATACCAACCCCGGATTGGGAACTTCGCCGATGCGAGGCGACAGCACTAGATAGCCGTAGCCCGCCAATGCCAACACCACCGCGAGGGCGAAATAGCGGTAGAGTTGGCGACTCGCATGAACCAGATGCCAGACCAATTCGTAATTGGGTCCACTGCGAGTCGGCGGGGCTGACAAACCCAGACCCTGCAGACGTTCGGCACCATTCATGGCGTGGGAAACGAAGCGACAAAGATTGAAAGCTACCGCTGCGTCCAATGTAGGCAGCAAGACCAGCATGTTGATCAAAACGAAATGTACACCCAATTCCGCAGCGTTCAGCGAATGGAGGAGAAGGGGGAGGATGATCAGCGCCGTGCCCAGGCGGAGGCTGGGGGGGGGGGCCCAGGGGCCCCCCCCCCTTCCCCCCGGCCCCGGGGGGGGCGGGGGGCGCGGGGCGCGGGGGGCGGGCCGCGCGCGGGGGGCGGGGGGGGGGGGGGGGGGAGCCAGTCCTGGTAGTCCTGC
>DNDP01000348.1:0-2792 GCA_003484235.1 Verrucomicrobiales bacterium | reverse complement strand
AATAGCCAAGCCCAAGCGGTGGGAGACTCGTGAAGAGTCCTCCACCTGCTTCGTCTTGCTGGCTTCGCCGTTTTGTCGACCACAGGTTCAAGAGCGCATTCGCGTAAGAAGCGCGAGGTACGAGTGACCCGGTACCGTCGGTGGAGGAAGACGAAGGCTTACTTTGAGGGAGGCCATCACCGCCAAATTGGCCAGTTTCCGCGCAAAGATGGTCCTCGGATTAAGCCTTATGAGTGGTGCCCTGGAACGAAATGGCTTGGTTAGAAATGAAGTGATCTTTTCGCGCCGATAGCTGAACAGGTGCGCTGGCCCTACTGGTTCCGTTATGAGCCACTCCAGCGTCAAAGGAAACAATCGGGGTATGAACTGCAGGGCGGCCTTTGTCCACCGGAGCGGGTGGTGGGGGGCCAAATTCAAGGGCTCCTGGATCGCGCGGCCGACAAAGCCGTCGTTATTGGGCACGGCGATGAAGAGTTGGCCCCCCGGCCGTAGGATTCGCGAGAGCTCGCCAAGAATTTCGCGTGGGTTCGTAACGTGCTCCAAGACCTGGAAAATCGTGACAGCGTCGAAGTGCGCGCCAGGCTGTCGCGCCAGTGGTTCATCGCTTACATTTAGGCCCTCCGCCCGGGCTTCCCTTATCGCCTCGGGATTAAGCTCCAATCCCAGGCGTTGCTGATTCGGCAGAGTCTTCAGGAACCGACCATCGCCACACCCAACGTCCACGACGCGGGCTTCACACGGGATCCGCTTCGCGGCCTGTTCGAATTCCCAGCGGGCAGTGGAATAATATCGGGGCGACCGCGACAGGGCGGCGTAGAATCCGGGGCTGCCTGCCACGAGGGGTGAGTAGTACTCCAAGCCGCACGTGCGGCAGCGGCAAAGATCAAGGACGGAGAGTCCGGTCGGAAACTCCTCGCGCACCCGCACGCCCAGCTGCCGATGGTATTCATGATCGATGTCCGCAACAGGCAAACGATCCGCCACTTCCGGGCCTGCGGTGTTACAGAGGGGACATGAAAAGGTAGTTGAGCTGGTGGTGGCGTTGACGGACACGCGCTGGGACTTATCACCTAGGAATGCAAGGGTCAATTGCCGGTACAAGCATTCGTGCCTGAACGAGAGGACGTTCTGCGTAACCCGTCTTGGTGGAAGAGGCTCGCCGAACTTCGACACGTTGAGTTTGGCTTTTGCTTGTCGGGGTGTTTCGTTGTAGGGAACTATCCTAACGGGTTGCGGGCAATGGCCATGCGAATACTTGTCGTTCATCCTGAAGCGCGGTTCTACGGCGGTGCAGAGCGCGTCCTCGAATATTTCTCGACGGCAGTCGGCCAGCTTGATCTTCGGGTGGTCGTGGCCAAAAATAGCCGCCTAGATCAAACTCTCCCTCGGCATATTCCCCGGTTACATGTCCCCGAGCACACCCGATTCAGTCTGAAAGATTTCGCAGCGCAGGTGCGCGCGGTGAGCCGCCTTGTGAAGGACGCAAACGTCGAGTTGATACATGGATGGGCGGCGCGTGACTGGCCCCTTGCTAGTCTGGCAGCCTGCCTCTGCGGAGTGTCGGCAGTTGGAACCTTGCATGACGATCCCGAGTCCCGCTATATCCGTCCTGCACGCCGACAGTTGATGCGTTTGAACGCTCGCATCGGTCTGGATCGGATTGTCTGTGTGTCTGAGGCGTTGCGCCAGCGGTGCCTCGCGGTGGGGTATGCCAAGGACAAACTGGAAACCATCCACAATGGTTTGCCTCCTGTTTCCGGCGACCATGGGAAACCCAGCAGGCAGTCGTTAGACCAACCAACCATGCGAATTGGCTATTTGGGCGCATTTAGTGAGGGCAAAGGAACGGATCGACTCCTAGCCATGTTCGATTATGTCTGGCAAGCGGGAGTGACAAACTGGGAGTTGATCCTCGCGGGGAGCGCAGATGAGGCGAATACGGCGTGGTGGGAGGCGACTTGGAGGTCGTTTTCGCAGCGCTCTTGGGGCCATCGAGTGAGCTTGGTGGGCTGGTTGGATTCGTCTGCTGCGTTTCTCAACTCGATCGACCTGCTTGTCTTTCCGTCAAGGATATTTGACTGCCTGCCAACCGTTCTGATTGAGGCGGCACGCAGGGGCGTGCCAGCCGTTGCCGCGAACGTCGGAGGGGCTCGCGAAATCGTTGTGCCGGACCAAACCGGTTGGTTTTTTGGAAAGGACGACGAAGGCGGCGACATTCTGATCAGGCTTCTCATCAACCCAACCATGATCCGTGACGCGGGGGTGAAGGCTCAGAGACGCGCTGAGTCTCACTTTACGGCCGCGCGAATGGCGGACGACTATCTATCGCTGTACCGCGACGTGCTGGGTCAGCGGGTGGGTCCTGCGGCGGGCACTGCGTCGAATCCAACTTACACAATAACCATTGACGGTCGGGAACCGGTTGTAGATAACCGCCCCTCTTGTTCCGAAGTTTAAGATTGCCGGTTACCTGTTCTTGGCGGGTGCCGACTTCATCAAATGTCGACTCGACCGGTTAACCTGCAGTATTTCCTCGTGCTGGCTTTGATCGCGCCGGTGGCGCTGCTGCTGGGTGTCATGCTGGCCGATCCGGTCCGGCCCCGGTCGCTGCTGTTGGTGGGCGCCGTCTTGGCCACCATCAGCGCCCCGCTGGTGCTTCGGTGGCACCACTCGCTGACCATTCTCGCCGTCAATGCGCCGCTGAATGCATTCTTTCTTCCAGGTCAGCCGGATCTGTGGATCGTCCTCGGATGCGCCAGTCTGGGTATCAGCGGTCAGCATCGCCGTGACCA
>DNDP01000206.1:6507-6739 GCA_003484235.1 Verrucomicrobiales bacterium | reverse complement strand
TCGAGCGGGGCAGGGGCCGCGTCTTCGCCAGCATCGCCGGGCACTACACCTGGACGCTCGATGACCCCGTGTTCCGGCTGATCATCCTGCGCGGTCTGGATTGGGTGACTTCCGGAGAACGCTTCACCCGCATCCTCCTCAAATAGAAAAGCGGCGCGATTCGAGATTGAGCCTGACTGCCCAGGGCTGGCAGAACTGGCCGCCGACCGATGTCACCCAACCCACCGTCCAA
>DNDP01000206.1:0-6155 GCA_003484235.1 Verrucomicrobiales bacterium | reverse complement strand
CTCTTTCAGCTGAAGCAGGGACACCGGTTCTCCACCGATGACGTGCTCACCGCCTGGTATGGGACTTCGTGGTGTCCTACGGTCAGATCAATTCTCGACTTGGGCAGCGGCATCGGCACGGTCGCGACCATTGCAGCCTGGCGCTGCCCGGGAGCACGGGTGGTGACGGTCGAGGCCCAGCCCGACAGCCTCCGGCTCGCCCGCAAATCGGCGGAATACAATCAGCTGGCCGACCGAATGGAGATTCGCGAGGGCGACTTTCGTGAAGCTGCCGTGGTGAAGGACGGGGAGCAGTTCGATCTGGTGCTCGGAAGTCCGCCGTATTTCCCGCCCGAATCAGGCGTGCACGGAGATCATCCTCAAAAGATTGCCTGTCGCTTCGAACTGCGCGGCGACATTGCCGACTACTGCAGGGTGGCGGCGAAACATCTCGACTGGGGCGGTTTGTTTGCCTGCGTGTTCCCGGTGCGGCCTGTGGAGCAGTTGGAGCGCGTGCGTGCAGCCGCCCAGGAGAATGGTCTGACTATCGTGCGCTGGCGACCAGTGAGCCTGAAGGAGGGAGACGAGCCGTTGCTTGGGCTTTTTGCGATGACGCGTTCGGACCATCTGCCGGAGTGGTTTCGCGGACAGACCTGGAAGGAACCGCCATTGATCATCCGCATGCGGGACGGAGCGGTTCATCCTGAGTACAGCGCCGTAAAGCTGTCCTTTGGGTTCCCTCCCTGACGTCCAGCGCTTGCGGACAAGGCCGGTGCCGGCGCGTTGCCGGTGAAACTTGTCCGTTTTTCCATTGCTCCGACGATGGCTGGCGATTGAAATCGGCGCCGTGAAGCCGGTTCATCGTTGTTGGGCGGAAGTCGATCTGGACGCGTTGCGCGGGAATCTGGCGTGGATCCGCCAGCGTGCCGGGGCGGGGGTCAAGGTGATGACGGTGGTCAAGGCGGACGCCTACGGGCACGGCCTGAAACAGATTGCCGGCCTGTTGATGCAGAGCGGCACCGATGTTTTCGGCGTTGCCAACCTGATCGAGGCGCGGGCTATCCGGAGCGTCGGAGCGGGTTGGCCGGTGCTGATGCTCGGTGCATGCCTGCCGGAGGAAGTGGAGCAGGCGGTGAAGGACCAGGTCATGGTCACGGTGTCCTCACTCGCCGAGGCGGAGGCGTTTTCGTCGGCGGCCAGGAAGTTCAAACTGGTCGCGCGGCTTCATTTGAAAGTGGACACGGGCATGGGCCGGCTGGGGTGTCCTCCCGAACAGGCGGAACAGCTGCTCGCCGCGATCGATTCGCTTCCGCAGGTGGAGACGGCCGGTCTCTACACGCATTTTTCTTCGGTCGAGGACGAGTTTCACTACACGCAGCGGCAGCGGACCCTGTTTGGAAAACTCCTGAAGAGCCTTGCGGCAAAGGGGAGGAACTTCGAGTACCTCCACGCGAACAATTCCGCGGCAATGCTGCTGGAGGAGGCCGGCCCCTACAACACGGTACGGCCCGGGCTGCTTGTCTATGGCGTGCTGCCCTTCGGACGAAGGAGGATCGAGATTCCAAACCGCGACCTCATCCAGCCGGTGCTCTCATTGAAGTGCCGCATCAGCCTGATCAAGGACGTGCCCAAAGGCAGCCGCCTGAGCTACGGAGGGCTCTACACGACCACGCGCACAACCCGGGTGGCGACCATCAGCGCCGGCTATGGCGACGGTTACCTGCGGGCGTCAAGTGAACGGGCCAACGTCCTGATCGGCGGCGAGCGCTGCCAGGTGCTTGGGCGGATCACCATGGATCAGATGCTGGTCGATGTCACCAAGCTGGAATCAGTCTCCCATGGAGATGAAGTGGTCCTGATCGGCCGTCAGGGCAGCCAGGAGTTGACGGCCACCGAAGTGGCGCAATGGGCCGAGACTGTCCCGTGGGAGGTGTTGACGGCGATCACCTACCGTGTGCCCCGCGTCTACCTCGGCGCGCAGGCTTCGTAAATCAGGCAGCCTGCGACGCCTTTCGTCCGGCGGCATTTCCGTCGCCAAATCCGAGCAGGCCCCGCTCCTTGATGATGCGGGCCACCTGGGGAGGCACCTCCGTTTCCCAGGAGGCATCGCCCGACTGCAGCTTGGCGAGGACCTGACGGGAGAAGACCGACAGGCACTGCGAGGAATAATCGCGCAGGCTTTCGATCAACCGGTTCTCCACCAGAAATGCGTGCAGATGGCGGAGGTTCGGCGCCACGCGAAGATTGGTGGCCGAGATGAGCGCGCCTGAGCCCTCCTCCAGCAGCGGGTAAACGTAGAACTTGAGGTCGTTTTTGAACAGGCGCCCGAACGACTCCAGGATCCCGCCCTCCAGATCGGTGTAGTACTTTTCGTCGAAGATGGCTTTCAAGGTCGGGACGCCCATCACCACGCCGATCATCTTGCGGGTGTAGCGGAAAAGGTAGGCGGCGAGTCGGTGATACTCGGCGAAGTTCGAGATCAGCACGGGATGACCCAGGGTGCGAAGGATGTCCACCCGGTCGAGGAAATCCTGATGGTCGATCTTGGCCCCGTCGCTGAGGTTCTTGAGGGTCATCTCCAGCAGGGTGATGACCTCCTCCCCCTGCACCTTCGGCTCCTGCACGAACTGCGCCTTGGCGCAACGAAGCATGTCCACCGTCACGTTGGTCACCGGGCGGAAGCTGCCGCGTTCGATCAGGATCGACTTCTTGTAGAGCACCTCCGAAGGCTGCACGACCTCGCCATTGGCCAGGAACATGGCGGCGTCGCATAGGCCGTTCTCGACCAGCATCAGCGCGATCAGCCGGTTGTCCACGTCGGCGAACACCGGTCCCGAAAACTCGACCACGTCGATCTCGATCCGTTTCGACGAAAGGCCGTCCATCAACAGCAGCAGCAGTTCGCGGGGATCCTCGAAGTGATAGGAGGCGGCATGCACCAGGTTCACGCCGAGGATGCCCAGCGCCTCCTGCTGGAGCACCGCTTCGTCGTCACGCAGCCGGCAGTGCACGATGATGTCCGAGGGATCGGTCATCGGCTCGGTCTGGTAGCGGATGCCCAGCCAGCCGTCTCCATCCACCTTGCGGGTGAAGCTCCGGGTGGCGCAGGTGTCGGCATAGGCGAAAAACTTCGTGCTCTTCCCCCGTTTCTCGTTGAGCCGTTCCACCAGCAATCCGAACTCATGCTGCAACATTGTCTCGAGCCGTTGACGGCTGACATAGCGGTCGCTCGGACCATAAATCGCATCACTGAACGTCATGTCGTAGGCGGACATCGCCTTGGCCATGGTGCCGGCGGCGCCGCCCACCCGGAAGAACCAGCGCGCCACCTCCTGGCCGGCACCGATCTCGGCAAAGGTGCCGTAAATGGACTGGTCGATGTTGATCCGGAGCGCCTTCTGATGGGTGCCCAGCTGCTCGCGCAGCTCGGGGGCGGCGGCAGCTGAATTCGACGAATGATCGCTCATAAACAGTTTGGCGGAGCATAGCGGCGGTCGATGGCTCTGCCAATCATTCGCTCGCGATCGAATCTGGCAGCCGTTTACGTCCAAGCCATTGAAAGTCATCGGCTCTCCGGGCGCAGGGGTTGAAGAATTTTATGCGGTTCATCGGGGAATTACGGTGGCCGTGGTTTGGACGGCACCACCGCCCGCCCGCAGGTATTCCCCGTTGCAATTCAGAATTGGATTCATAAACCTTTGCTCATGACGAAACCGTTGGCCCTGTTGTTTTACGAGAAGCTGCTTCCCGGAACACAGCTCCTGAACCGGTTGCAGGACATCGGCTATCGCGTCCAGACCACCAACGAAATCAACGCATTGCCCGAGTTGGCGCGTTCGGCCAAGCCGTTGATTGTCTTTGCCGACCTGCTGGACAGACAGGGACGGGTGCCAACGATCATCAAGTCGCTGCGGCAGGCGGAGGACACCTGTCACCTGCCGTTGATTGCGTTCGCCAGCGAAAAGGAATCGACCCTTCAGGAGGCGGCCCGGCTGGCCGGGGCGTCCCTGGTGGTGAATGAGGGGGTCCTATTGCAGCATCTTGATCATTTCATGGATCAGGCACTGCAGCTCGATTAGCCGGGATTGAGAGGAAGCGGATCGGTTGAGTTTATTGATTTGGGCCGGCAGTCGCCGGCACTGGATGGTGCGAGGCCGGCAAAAAAGACCTGACCAGAAGCTGAACTCGGGGGTCCGGCAATTATTGCCGAACTAAGGCTTGACCGGGGAGTTTTGCGTTTCTACTTTCTCGTCAATTCTAGGGCTCAGACTTGCGGCGGATACTGTGGCATGTCGCGGCTTTGGTTGGCGCCAGGGATTTTGGACGTGCGCCGGTAAGTCGGGTCTTGGGAGAGAGAGGAAAAAGTATATGGCCAGCGGAAAAGTTAAGTGGTTCGACAACAAGAAGGGTTTCGGCTTTATCGCGCAGGATGCCGGGCAGGACGTGTTTGTGCATCACACCTGCATCATGGGCGATGGATTCAAGACGCTTCGCGAAGGGGAGACAGTCAGCTTCGAGCTGATCGACAGCGACAAGGGCCCCAAGGCGTTGAACGTCCATCGCGACCAGTAGCCCCCTCCTGCGGCACTCATCCAATTCAGGCCTTCCGTTTCGCGGCGGAGGGCCTTCTTATTTGCCCGCGGCTGGCCGCGACGAATGAACCCTTCCATTTTAGACAAGACTCACCGGGTTGGCGGACTGTACGTGCACGTGCCGTTCTGCGCGCACAAATGCGAGTACTGCGCCTTCTTCTCCGAAGTGTCCAACGGAGAACGGATGGAACAGTACGTGGAGGCGCTGGTCCGTGAACTTGAACTGATCGCGCACGAGTTGAGTCCGAGAACTGTTTTTTTCGGCGGAGGAACCCCATCCATTCTGAATCTCCGTCAGTGGGAAAAGATACTGGCGGCGTTTCAGCGGCTCGGCCTGGCGGGCGCAACGGAGTGGACCGTCGAATGCAATCCCGCCACCGTTTCGGCCGACAAGGCCCGCCTGCTGCGCAGTGGCGGAGTCAACCGCATCTCAATGGGCGTTCAATCGCTCGACGAACGGCTGCTCGACCGCCTCGGCCGGGTGCACTCGCGGGAAATGGTCTTCAAGTCGTTCGACACGCTTCGAACTGCCGGATTCGACAACGTCAACCTCGACCTGATGTTTGCGATTCCCGGACAGACCATGGAAGTCTGGCGGGCGACCCTTCGCGAGGCCACCCAGCTGGGCAGCGAACACCTCTCGTGCTACGAGGTCATCTACGAGGAAGACACGCCTCTGTTCCAGCAGTTGCAGGCCGGCGAATTCGACGTGGACGAGAACCTCGCGTGCGACATGTATGACGAACTGATCGAACACGCCACCTCGGCGGGCTTCCGCCAGTACGAGATCGCCAACTTCGCCCGGCCGGGCGACGCGGGGGAGGAGGCCGACCCCGCCCGCGCCTGCCGCCACAACATCAACTACTGGCGGGCCGGCGAGTATCACGGAGTCGGACCGAGCGCCACCGGCTACATCGGTGGCCGCCGCACCCGCAACTGGTCCAACACCCAGCTTTACTGCGAACAGCTGGCCAAGGGCAGGCGCGCCATTGAATCGGTCGACGAACTGTCGCCGCTCGCCCGCGCCGGAGAAGTGGCGGCATTTGGGCTGCGCATGAACCGCGGATGGCGGTTCGATGAGTTTCGCGAGACCACCGGCTTTGAACTGGCAGAGGAATGGAGAGTAGATCTCGCCGTGCTGGTTGATTGCGGTTGGGGTGAACGTTCGGACGAATCGTTCCGCCTTACCCGGGCCGGGCTGCGTTTTGCCGACGCAGCGGCTGAAAGGTTTCTCCGACCATGAATGGCCGACGATTTGATGCCATTGTTCGCCGGCTGATGCGCTGCCCGGCGGCACCCTTCCACGAGCATCGGGTGCGTTCGGAAGTCGAGGACATCTGCCGTGCCGAGGGAATTGACTGCCGCCGCGATCGCTTCGGCAACTTGCTGATCTCGGTTCGGCGCGGCCGAACAAACCGGTCCATAGTCCTGGTCGCGCACCTGGACCACCCGGGATTCGACATCGTCAAATCGCTTGGCAGCCGCAGGTATCACGCCCGTTTCCTCGGCGGTGTGCCGGATGAGTATTTCCGTCCCGGCATCAAACTGCGGCTGTTGCCCGGTGGAGGACCGGCGCGGCTTGGG
>DNDP01000278.1 GCA_003484235.1 Verrucomicrobiales bacterium | reverse complement strand
TGGATCGTGAGCAAGGAGGATCTCATCATTTCGAAATTGTATTGGGCGAAGGATTCTCATTCCGAACAGCAACTGCGCGACGTGAAGAATCTGGTCGGCAGCGGTTGCGACCGCGACTACATCAAACGCTGGACGAATGAACTCGACCTGCAAAACTTGTGGCCGGAATCCCAAGCATGACCGACACACCTCCAGAAATCGCCGAAATGGTGCGCCTCCGCCTGATGGCGAAATCCGGCGAGGAACGGTTTCGCATGGGCTCGCAAATGTTCGACGCCGCCCGGCGCATGGTTCTTGCCTCACTGCCAGCCGGTTTGTCTGACGTGGAACGACGCCGCCAGCTTTTCGAACGTTTCTACGGTGAATCACTCCCTGAGGAAGCGATTTCGAAATGACAACCAACGAAGACGTCCGCAAATACGCCGCCGAGCAAGGCATCGCCGAGGACGAGGCGCTGAAGAAGGAAATGGAAGAGAAGGCGAAGGAGTTCGTGGAAAAGGGCGCGGGGGCTCCTTCAAACATCCGTGCATGAGCAAGGGGCCGCTCCAGGAGCCCGGCCGTCGCACGCCCGCCAAAGGAGTTCACGTTTTGCTCAGCGGACCGAACTGGGTGTTTCTGGCCGTCTGCACGGAGACCGCCACTTCCGATCGTATGCGGAGTGCCGACCTGCGTTGAGGGACCCCAGTCTTAATCACTTCAATAACTCAGTCTTGACATGAGACACATGTCTCATATGCTTCGCCACGCATTTGCAGTTGAAAACCTGACTTCTCACGAACATGAAACTCACCCCCCGGCAGATGGATCAGAAGATCGACGAACATTTCGGCTACGAAGCCAAGGACGATGTGGCCGGCGTGCTGGCAACCCTCGCGCCCGGCGCCACGCACGACATTGTCGGCTATCCGACCGGTCCCACGACCGACCGGGAGGCCATCCAGAAATTCTACGAGGGGCTCTTCGCCGATCTCTCCGACGGCGTGGTCAAGCCGTTGCGCCGGCTCTACGGGGAGAACTTCCTCGTCGACGAGTCGCTCTGGGAGGGCCGTGCGCCCGGGCGCCCGTTTGGCATCGAGGGTCGCAACCGGCCGCTCTCCTTCCGGCTGCTGCACGTGGTCGAGTTCACCGACGCGGGCCAGATGCAGCGGGAACAGGTGTGGGTCGATCTGATGTCGATCATGAACCAGCTGCCCGCTGACCAATGAAAAAGGCAAAGGTTCCCAGCAACCAGGAACTGCGCACGCGCAAGGATCTGCTCGCCGCCGCCAGCCGACTGATGAAACAGGGGCGCGTGCCGACCATGGACGAGGTCGCCAAGGAGGCGCTGGTGTCGCGGCCGACGGCCTACCGCTACTTCCACAGCATAGACGCCCTGCTGAACGAGGCGGCGGTGGACGAAGCGGTGCTGATCTCCACGCAGGCACTGGATGCGAACACCAGCACCGATCCGGAGGAGCGGCTGCTGGCGGCGGAGGCGGCGATGCACCGGAGCTGCTACGAGAACGAGGCCCAGCTCCGGGTGATGCTGGCCAGTTCAGTCAACCGCGATCCCTCCAGCAAAGATGTTCCCGCGCGCCAGAACCGCCGGCTGCCACTCATCGAGGCGGCGCTGGCACCGGCCCGCAGCCGGTTCAAAATGGCCGACTACCAGCGGCTTTGTGCGGCGCTCTGCCTCGTGCTGGGCACCGAATCGATGATTGTGTTCCGCGATGTGCTCGGCGTGGACGAACCGACCGCACGGGAGGTGAAGAACTGGACCATCCGCACGTTGGTGCGGGGCGCCCTTGCCGGCACCGCCAGCGAAACCTGAATAAACCGTCTGCCGGAGCCGGCCACCCAGTTCCGGCGGGATTGCCAACTGACGACGGACCCGGCCAATCTGGGGGCACATCATCCAATGCCATCCAAACGAACCACCGGGGCCCTCCCGGCCAACGGGCAGCGGCTGCCGGCCGCGCCGCGCACCATCGAGAAGGGCAGCACGCTCAAGACGCTGCTGGATCGAGAGGCGATCGACTGCCTCGTCCACAACCTGCAGCTCGTCCACGGACAGCTGGACGGAGCTTCGTTCCGGCAACGGGCCGTCGAGGGACTGGAGCCCCTGGCGATCCTCGAACGCGGCCAGCATCTGGCGCGGGTGCTGCGTGAGCACCTGCCCCGCGCCTACGCCGCCGCGGTGGACATCCTGTTGCGCTCATTGACGCCGCCCCTCACGCGAACAAACGACGTCGGCCTCGGCGTTTTCTTCTATCTGCCGCACGTCTGCTTTGTGGCGGCGTACGGGTTGGACCCGGAACACAATGACGGCAGGGATCCGTTTGAAGTGTCGATGCGCGCGCAGTACGAGCTGACGCGACGGTTCAGCGCGGAGTTTTCGATCCGGCCATTCCTCATTCGCTGGCCGGAGCGCACGCTGGAGCGGCTTATGGAGTGGACCCGCGATCCCGACCCGCACGTGCGGCGGCTCTGCTCGGAGGGCACCCGCCCGCGCCTGCCGTGGGCCACCCGCATCCCGGCCTTCGTCAAGGATCCCTCGCCGGTGCTTCCGATCCTGGAGACGCTCAAGGACGATCCCGACCTTTACGTCCGCCGCAGCGTGGCGAATCACCTGGGCGACATCGCCAAGGATCATCCGCGGCTCGCCTTCGACCTTTGTGCGCGCTGGCTGGAGGGCGCGTCCGCTGAACGCAAGTGGCTCATCCGGCATGCCGTGCGGCATCCGGCCAAGAAAGGCGTGAAGGCCGCGTTGCAGCTCCGGAAAATGGCGGCCTGATCCTCTGGGGAGAGCGGCGCGGGAACCGGGCAGGCCGGCGGCAGTTGTCCGCCACCGGCTTGTCAGGCGGCCTTCCGCCCCGCCGTCCGACGCCAGGCAACGAAAGCGACCCCGGCGAATGCGAGAAGCGCAATTGTCGAGGGCTCCGGAACCGGGACCACCTCAAAGGTGCCCACCACCACCGTCGAGGTTCCGTCGCTGGCGGAGATGTTGCCGACCGTACCGACCGCCGGCAACAGGCTGCTGTAGCTGCTCAGGTCAAAGGTGGCCGAGCCGGTGAATCCCGCGCTGCTGGTGCTGAAGCTGTGGCCAGACCCAAACTCGTTGCGAAGAACCAGCGTGGTCTGTCCGGGGATGAACCGGCCAGTCAGAGCATAGTTGAGCGCCGCAGAGGACCCGGATGTGAACAGCGTAGAGGATGAGTTGTTGATGGTGTCCTGGCCCGGGTCGGCGGAGAAGAAGCCCAATAGGCGGACGGGAAACGTGGTTGAAGCCCCGGTGAAGTTCGCACTGGCAAACTGGCCGGTGCCGGTGAAGACCACAGCCGACGGGTTGGAGATGTCGATGGTCAGCAGTTGCGCCTTCGAAGAGGTGACACCGGCGCCCACCAGGATGAGCACGGCAAGGAAATGATTCAGAGTCCGCCCTTTCATGTGGCGGCCAGAATCACGTCATCGTGCGGGCTGTTCAAGAATTCATTTCGTCCGGAAACAAGAATCCGTCAGACAGTGCCTGGGCACCATTCCCACAGACGATCCCTGCATGGTTCGACCTCATTGCCAACCGGAGCGCACTGGCAGTCAGCTTGACCAGCCGCATGGTCGGCATTGCTATTCATTTCCGGGACTGCAGAAGGCGACGGCATCCGGAAGTTGAGCCCCATTTGATGGTGGTAGCCGACAGCCAAAACAGAGCGGACAGTGCCGCGGCGTTGAATTGGTTGGAAGCCGGGAGCCGTCGAGCAGGCT
>DNDP01000143.1:1091-4154 GCA_003484235.1 Verrucomicrobiales bacterium | reverse complement strand
CCGGCAGGTCGGGGCAGATGCGGTAGTGCTGCACGTAGTCGTCCGGCGCGACCTCCGCCGCCTTGCGCCGGTCCTCGATCGCCTCGTCGAACTGGTAGAGCCGCAGATGCGTGAGAGCGCGGTGGTGATAGGCATCCGGGAACCTCGGGTTGAGTTCGATCGCGCGATCGAGATCGGGCAACGCTTGGCGGTTCAGGTTCAAATAGTAGTTCGCCCGGCCGCGACCGAGCCATGCCTGCCAGAACTCGGGATCGATCTCGATGGCCTTCGTCGCCGCGCGGATCGCCAGGTCGTATTGCTCCAGCCGATCGTAGATCCGCGACTGTTCGAACCACGCCTGTTTGTAGGTCGGCCGCAGCTCGGCGGCTTTCTTGTGATCGGCCAGCGCCTCCTGCAGCTTCTCCGCTCCCTCATGGGCGTTGCCGCGAAACAGGTAGGCATCCGGGAAACGCGGACTCAGCTCGATGGCGGCGTTCAGTCGCTCGATCGCATCTTCAAACTGACGACGCTCGATCAAACCCCATGCGTCGTCCACCAGCCGCTTCGCTTCGGGTGTGGGAGGTTCTTCCGTGCCGGCAGTAGGAATGGCGGCGTTCACCGGTTGCTCTCCAGGGGATGAGTTGCCGGCACCCGTTACAGAGCCCGCCGGCTGAGCTGTGGTCGGTGTGGAGGCGGGCGCGACGGCTGGGGTCGCCGCCGCGATCGCTGTCTGCGCCGCGGCCGGCGTCTCGGGCTCGCGATCCTGCTGATACCAGATTAATCCGGCGCTGGTGACCGCGACCACACCGGTCACGACGGCCGCGCTCTTCAACGTCAGCCAGGCAGTCACAGTTCCGCCGCCGGCGGTGGCCGCGGCAGCCGTCGATTGCGTCAGCACCGTCGTCGCGATGGCGGCGCTCATGCCGGCGGGCACACTGACGGCCGCCTGACCGGCAAGCGCGGCAGTCAGCGCACCGGCGGAGACGGAGATGCCGCGTTGCTCGAAGATCGCCCGCAACCGGTCGAGCGCGCGATTGACCCGCATGCGGGCAGCGTCCGCGCTCACACCCAATTCGGCGCCGACCTCGTGGAGCTTGCGATCTTCGAGGTAACGGAGCACCAGCGCGTCGTGTTCGTCCGGGGCGAGTTCTTCGAGCGCCTCCTCCAGGTCGCCCAGCAGCTCCGGCGGCGTTTCCGATTCATCGATGGCGTTCATGGTGGCTGCGGTTTCCTCACGTTGACGGCGACGACCCTCGGCGCGCTGAACGTGCAGGCATTCGTTCCGCGCGGCCCGGTGCAACCAGCCGCCAAGCGACTGTTCCGGCGTCAGCGAGCGGGCCTTCCTCGCGAGCAGCGCGAACGTGTTCTGCGCCACCTCCTCGGCCGCCTGCTCGTTTGCCAGCATCCGGCGGGCGGTGCCGAGCACCATCGGCAGGTGCCGCCCGACGAGCTGACGAAACGCCTCCTCGGACTTGCTCCCGAGAAACGCCTGCAACAACTCGCGATCGCTGGTTTCCATTTTCTCCCTTCTACTCCCGCAAATGCCGGTAAGCGAACACTGAAGTCAGCTTCGTTGTGCTCAATGGTGTCGGCTGGCACCCGCTGCCGGCCCTCGCCTGGTAAACATGGCTCTTTTCTTCCGCCAACCCCAGCGTCCTCAGCCGGTTCGACTCTTGCCGACAGTCCATTCCAGGTGCTAGCGTCCGACCATGAGCAGCATTGCGGAAATCGAACAGGCCATTGAGAAGTTGCCTGCCCGGCAGATCGAGCAACTGGCCGGCTGGTTGGAGGCACTACGAGTGAAGCGAGCCGCCCAGCCTTCCGTTGAGGGCTGGTTGGCCGGAGCGCGCGGCGCGGCGCGTCCCACCGTGACCACCGCCGAGGTGATGTCGCTCACCCGGGGTGCGGAATGAGCGGATTCCTTTTCGACACCAACGTCCTCCTTGACGTCGCGACGGCCGATCCCGCGTGGCTGTCCTGGTCGGAAGCCCAGCTTCGCACGGCGGCCGGTCAGGGACCCATTCTCATCAACCCGATCATCTACGCTGAACAGGCTCCCGCGTTCGCCAGCGCAGCGGAGCTGGATCAATGGCTTGATCCCGCTGTCTTTCTGCGACTGCCACTTCCTTATGCCGCCGCGTGGAGTGCCGCGCAGGCATTCCTGAAATACCGTCGCGGCTCGGGTGCGAAGACTTCACCGCTGCCGGATTTCTATATCGGCGCCCACGCCGAACTGCAGAACTTGACGCTCGTGACCCGGGACCCCGCCCGCTATCGCACGTACTTTCCCAAGGTTCCGCTGATGGTACCCGAATGAGGTGAAAGATTAATGCTGCGGTCAGTATCCGCCCATTGACCCGGCGATGGAGGAATCACCTGGCCGCTCCATGCGATCGGCACAGCCGTCCGAGGCCGGGGGAGGGAAGCGAGGGTAGGCATCACTGGGGAGGAAAGAGCCACAGACTGGCCGCCAGCCCGACCACCGTTCCAAGCAGGCCAACGATTCCATCCACGTCGATGACGTCTTGACGCAGGTAATAGACGATCCACCGCATCAGGCGTCGGGCGACCCACGCACCCGTCAGAACAGCTGCGGCCACAAAAGACCAGTATTGCTGACCAGTCAGGTCCAGGCCGTGCAACGCCTTGAACATCGTGCCGATCAGGACAAAGGGTGCCATCAGCAAGCCGAAGTAGGCCAACGGGCCAAGCAGCCAGCTCAGGCTTCTCCAGATCAAACAGAGCACGGGAGACCGGGCCTCCCGGGCGGCCGAAGGCTTCATCTCGTTCCACATCTGGGCATGGAAGCGAAGTCTCATCAAACTTGGTTCGCGTGTGCCGCGTCTTCCCCTACTCCTTCGTCACCTTCAACTCCTCGAACGTCACGGTGAGTTCCTTCGCCGAAGTATTCACCGCATAGACGCCGACCTTCAGTTCCTCCCCGGCGAAGGCGTCAAACTCGCGGGCGAGCTGCCAGTCCTTGCCGTCGCGGCTGTACCAGGTCGCCAGCGTGGTGCCCTTGCGCTGCACCTTGAACCACGTGACCGGCTCGGTGAAGACCGGCTGCCGGCGCGAGGGAGGCCC
>DNDP01000143.1:0-917 GCA_003484235.1 Verrucomicrobiales bacterium | reverse complement strand
ACCTCCTCGATGTACGTGCCGGCCCTCCGCAGCTGCAGCGAGGGCGCAAAGTAAATGTGGTTCCGGTTGCCCGGCCAGATCAGCTCGCCCCGCTCGAAGCGGACGTAGTTCAGCTCGTCCCGCCAGATGAGCACGCCGCCACTGTGAAAGGCGCGGTTGAAACCGGGCGCCGGCGTGAAGCCCGGATTGAAATCGGCGCCGATCTTCACCTGCATCGTGAAGTCGCCCTTCACCTCCTGCAGCACGCGCGGCGCGTTCATCAGGCTGTTCGGCGGAAACAGGTCGTGGACGGTGCCGGGCACGGTCACCTTGAGGGCGTCGCCGGCCTTCTCGATCCTGCAGTCGCCATCCTCGTCGATGGCGATGCCCCAGCCGGGGATGGTTTCGGTCTTTCCCTTCTCGGCGGCGATGACGCACGGCAACGAAGTCAGGAGCAAGCCGGTGAAGAGGAGCGGGACAATGTGTTTCATGGGAGGCGGGCGTTGGATGGTCATGGCGAAAGGGTTGTCATTCGCTGAGCGGCCTTGAACAACCGTCCTCCTTCTACTCCCGCGGCGCGGCAAAGGCGAACAGGGATTTACCGGTGACCAAAACCCAGGAGCGTCCCGACCCGTTCGCGGATTGCGGGCACGACCTCCTTCTCGAACCAAGGATTGCGGCGGAGCCAGAGGTTGTTGCGCGGACTCGGATGCGGCAACGGCACGAGCGCCGGCCAGTGTTCCTCCCACGCGCGGACCGTTTCGGTCAGGGTGTCCCTGGCACGTTCGCCGAGGTGCCAGGCAATGGCGTACTGGCCGATGGCGAGCGTGAACTCGACCTTCTTCAGATGGCCCAACAACTTCGCGCGCCACGCCTCGGCGCACTCGGGTCGCGGTGGGAGGTCGCCGGATCTGCCGGTGCCGGGATAACAGAAGCCC
>DNDP01000231.1:21471-21710 GCA_003484235.1 Verrucomicrobiales bacterium | reverse complement strand
CGCCTGAAGGCCGAGTTCAGCCAGCGCGCAAGGCCCAGGCGGTCGGCTTTCTCCCCGACCGGCAATGGCGGCAGACTGCCTGGAGTCCCCGGCGACACGCGCTCGCCAAGCTGGTCGTAGGCGCCCCGGACGCGCATGAAGGTTTCCCGCGGCTGCTCAAGCTCCGCCATCACCATGGTGGTCTGGATCGAATTGTCCACCTGGTCGCGTTCCTGCCGCGTTTCATTCACCGCCTTCCG
>DNDP01000231.1:20912-21134 GCA_003484235.1 Verrucomicrobiales bacterium | reverse complement strand
CGGCCGGGTTGGCCGGCGGCTGGGTGCGCCACTGCTCCTCCCAGGCGGCCTGGAGCGGCGGCAGGGCATCCTCCTCCAGCTTCAGCGCCTGCTGGGCGGTGGACAGTTTCTGCTCCAGCGCCGCCAGTTGTTCCGTCTGGGCGGGCGTCGGCAGCTTCAGGAACGGTTTGGCGTTGCCCCGGTTGCCGTCGAGCCCCGACTCGGGGACGTTGTTGAAGAAGG
>DNDP01000231.1:16373-20671 GCA_003484235.1 Verrucomicrobiales bacterium | reverse complement strand
TCGTACTTGTGGTCGTGGCACTGAGCGCACGCGAACGTCAGCCCCAACCAGACGGTGGTGGTGGTGTTCACACGGTCCACCAGGTAGGCGTAGAGATACTCGTCGGGAATCGCCCCGCCCTCGTAGTTGATCATGTGGTTGCGGTTGAAGCCCGAGGCGATCCGCAGGGCCAGGGCGGCCTCCTCATCCACGGCCTCGCGCTGCGCGATGATGTCACCGGCCAGCTGCTCGACAGTGAAGCGGTCGAATGGCTTGTTCTCGTTGAACGCCCGGATCACCCAGTCGCGCCACGGCGTCAAGTCGCGCCCGGAATCGAGATGATAGCCGTGGGTGTCGGCAAACCGCGCGGCATCCAGCCAGTCCACCGCCATGCGTTCCCCGTAGCGGGGCGAGGCCAGCAACCGGTCCACCAGCCGCTCGTAGGCGTCGGGCGAGCGGTCCGCCAGGAAGGCGTCGATCTCCGCCAAGGTTGGCGGGAGGCCGGTCAGGTCGAGCGACAGCCGGCGGATCAAGGTTTCGCGGGAAGCCTCGCGGGCCGGCCCGAGTCCCTCGGCCTCCAGCCGCGCGAGGATGAACCGGTCGATCTCATTCCGCGGCCAGCGCGGGTTCTTCACCTCGGGAAGCGCCGACCGCTCCGGCGGCACAAACGACCAGTGCTCCTGGTATTCGGCCCCTTCGGCGATCCACTGCTTCAACGTGGCGATCTCGGTCGCGGACAGTTTCCTGCCTGTCTTGACCGGCGGCATGTGATCGTCCTCGTCGTCCGTCGTGACCCGGCGGATCAGCTCGCTGGCGTCCGGCTGGCCCGGCACGATCGCGATCTCGCCGGACTTGGCCGGTTTCAAAGCATCCTCCCGCACGTCCAGGCGCAGGCCCGACTTGCGCTCGTTCTCGTCGAAGCCATGGCACTTGAAGCAGGTATCGGAGAGGATGGGCCGGATTTCGCGGTTGAAATCGACGCGGGCGGACGCGTTGGCCCCGCCCAGCAGCAGCAGGGCGGCGGCTCCGGAAAGGACGGCAAACGCGCGTGGGCTTGGATTTGGCATGGCTTGGCTCAGCTTTACCCGTCTTTGACGCAGGTTTCAATTCCCGCATTGAAGCGTCCGCGCGCTCGGGGCTGGCGGAAGCCACCGATCGGCGCCGGATTCCGTGGCGGTGCAGCGCTATTCGACGTCCATGCCGAGGTGTTTCGCCAGAAAGGTCCACATGTCGGCGCGTTCCTCGATCTGCTTGGAGGTGGGCTTGCCGGCACCATGACCGGCGCGGGTCTCGATGCGGATCAGCACCGGGTTGGCGCAGGACTGCACCTCCTGCAACCGGGCCGCGTACTTGAAGCTGTGCGCCGGCACCACCCGGTCGTCGTGGTCGGCGGTGGTGATCAGCGTGGGCGGATAACAGGTGCCCGGCTTCAGGTTGTGGTACGGGGAATAGGCGAAGAGCGCCCGGAACTCGTCCTCGTTCTCGGCGCTGCCGTAGTCGCTCGTCCACGCCCAGCCGATGGTGAACTTGTGAAAGCGCAGCATGTCCATGACGCCGACCGCCGGCAGACAGGCGGCGAAGAGGTCGGGCCGCTGGTTCATGCAGGCGCCGACCAGGAGCCCGCCATTGGAGCCGCCCATGATGGCGAGCTTGCGGTTCGAGGTGTAGCGGTTGTCGATCAGCCACTCGGCCGCGGCGATGAAGTCGTCGAATACATTCTGTTTCACCAGCTTTGTCCCCGCGGCGTGCCATTCCTCGCCGTACTCGCCGCCGCCCCGCAGGTTGGCCACGGCATAGACACCGCCCAGCTTCAGCCAGCCGGCGACCGCCGGGGAGTAGCCCGGTGTCAGGCTGATGTTGAAGCCGCCATACCCGTAGAGCAGCGTCGGGTTCTTCCCGTCCAGCTTCAACCCCTTGCGATGCGTGATGAACATCGGGACGCGCGTGCCGTCCTTGCTGGCGTAAAAAACCTGCCGGGTCTCGAATTGGTCCGACTCGAACGCGGTTTTGGGCTCCTTCCAGATCGTGCTGGAGTAGTCGCCGAGGTCCAGGCGCTGGATCGTCGTTGGCGTGGTATAGCTCGTAAACGTGTAGAAGGTCTCCCGACTGGCGCGATCGCCGCCAAATCCCGAGGCCGAGCCGATGCCGGGCAGCGCCAGCGTGTGAAGCTTCCGACCGGCAGGATCGAACACCACCACCTCGCTCCGGGCATCGCGCAGATAATGGGCGATGAACCGGCCGCCGACATGGCTCACTCCCGTCAACGTTGCGTCGCTTTGCGGGATGACTTCGCGCCACCGGTCGCGGGCAGGGTTGCGAACGTCGATCGCGATCAGCCGGTAGCGGGCGGCGTTCAGGTCGCTGCGGAAATAAAAGACCGGTCCCTCGTTGCCCACAAAATCATAGGCGGCGTCGAAATCCATCAGCAACTCGACCACGGGGGCGCCGGTTTCGCTCAGCGGCTGGTAGAGGATGCGCTTCTTCGGCGAGGTGCCCTGCGAGCTGGTGATCACCAGATACTGTCCGTCGTCGGTGATTTCGCCGTAAAAGTTCCAGTCCTTGTTGTCCGTCCGCTCGTAGACAAGGACGTCCTGCGCCTGGTCGGTGCCAAGCCGGTGAAAGTACAGCTTGTGAAAGTAATTTGCCTTGCTGAGCTTCTCGGCCTCGGTCGGCTCGTCGTAGCGGCTGTAGTAGAAACCGCTGCCGTCCTTCCGCCACGAAGCGGAGCTGAACTTCACCCAGCGAATCACATCCTGCAGCTTCCGGCCCGTGGCGACCTCGAGCACGTGGATCTCCTCCCAGTCGGAACCGGCGGCGGAGATCTCGTAGGCCAGCAGGCGCCCGTCCTCGGTCGGATGGCTGCCGGTCAACGCCACGGTCCCGTCGGCGGAGAGCGTGTTTGGATCCAGCAGGACACGCGGTTCGGCCGTCAATGAATCGAGCACGTAAAGCACGCTCTGATTCTGAAGGCCGTCGTTGCGCGAGACGAAGTACTTGCCGCCCTTCACCTCCGGGAGCCCCCAGCGCTCGTAGTTCCAGAGGCCGGTCAGCGTCTCCCGGATCCGTTCGCGGCCCGGAAGGGATTCGAGGTAGCCGAAGGTCACGGCATTCTGCGCCTTCACCCAGGCTTCGGTCTCCGGAGCGTTGTCGTCCTCCAGCCAGCGATAAGGATCGGAGACGACCGTGCCGTGGAGGTTTTCGGAATGATCGACCCGACGGGTCTCGGGATAATTGTGGGACTTCATTGAGATGCACGCGGCGAACGCAAGCAGCGGCAGGGTGACGGGAACCATGCGCCACGGAGAAAGGGGACGTTTCACGCGGGCAGTTCAGACCAAAGTGGTGATCCGTGGCAAGCCCGAGGATGGATGCGGCCTGCCGCCCGGCCAGACGGAGTGATTTCCGCCCAACCGATCGCTTCAGCTGCGGCGCAGGAACACGAGGATGTCGTTCAGTTCGGACGCCTTGAAGAACGAGGAAACCCGGCAGGTGCCGCAGGTGAAGGGGAGGTCCGCCGCGATCATCCGCATCGGTCGCCGGCAGTTTCGGCAATGCGGCCGGTCGTGGAATCGCCCGCTGGCCTCGCGCTTGAACAGCGCCCCTTGATGCTCCACGAACTCGGCCGGAGCCTCGGGGATCGCCATCCCGGCCGCCTTCATCCTGGCGACCTCCTGCTCCAGAACCTTCACGCGGGCGGCCAATTCCAGGTTCTCAGCCATCACGTGCCGCCGTTCGTCGCGCAGGCGGGCCAGCTCGGCGTCGAGGTTGTTGGCCAGCTGCTGCAGGGTCTGGCGGTCACCGGCTTCGAGGGCCGATCTGCCGGCCGCGGGAAGCTTCGCCAGCCGGATTTGAAGATCCTTCAGGAAATCCATGCCGGTTTCGAAGCAGTTCCCAGCCCAGGTCACCGCCGAGGCGCGGGAGACGGATGGGCGTGCCCCAACGGCTCCAAACAGACCATGCGCTGGCGGCCTGTACCAACACGGTCACATCGGTGTCCCGGGTCGGGCCAGATCGCGGGGCCGAGTGCCGGAGGGCAGCGGAGCTGCGTTGTCACCGGTCCAGCTTTTCGGTATCAACAACGACCTGCCCCTCATGAGAACCATCATCCTGACCGCATCACTGCTCGCCGGCCTCCACATGGCATCAGCCGCCGGCCATCACTCGGCCGAACTGATCTTCCCGCCCGAGACCTGGCATAATCACGGTTCGTGCATTGTCGAGGCACCGAATGGCGACCTGATCGTCTGCTGGTTTCACGGCTCGGGCGAACGCACGGCGGATGATGTGAAGATCGAGGGCGCGCGCCTGAAAAAGGGGGC
>DNDP01000231.1:0-16354 GCA_003484235.1 Verrucomicrobiales bacterium | reverse complement strand
ACCGCATCCCTCCTCGCCGGCGTCCTTGCTGCCTCAGCCGCCGGCCATCATTCGGCCGAACTGATCTTTCCGCCCGAGACCTGGCACAATCACGGTTCGTGCATCGTCGAGGCGCCGAACGGCGATCTGATCGTCTGCTGGTTTCATGGCTCGGGGGAGCGCAGAGAGGACGACGTCCGCATCCTCGGCGCACGCAAGGTCAAGGCGACCGGCGAGTGGACCGCGCCATTCGAGATGGCGGACACGCCGGAGTTTCCGGACACGAACTGCGCGATGATTATCGATCCGCAGGAACGGCTCTGGTTGTTCTGGCCGACCATTCTGGCCAACACCTGGGAGAGCGCGATGATGAACTACAAGATCTCGACCGACTACCAGCGCGATCCCGGCGCGCCCGTGTGGTCCACGGAAAAGATGTGGCCGATGAAACCGGGCCCCGACTTTGAACGCATCGTCCGCGAGAAGGCGATCGCCTATCTCGCCAACCAGCCGGCAAGTCCACAGGCCGGCGCCTGGACCAACCACATCTTCTCCCAGGCTGCCGACAAGCTGACGCGCCGGCTCGGCTGGTTCACGCGTGCGCATCCGTACATCAGCGCCGAGGGGCGGATGTTGGTCGGGCTTTACTCGGATGGATTCTCGTTCTCGATCGTTTCCTACACGGACGACTGGGGCAGGAACTGGAAGATGAGCGAACCGATGGTTGGCGGCGGCAACATCCAGCCGAGCTTCGCGAGGAAAAAGGACGGCACGCTCGTCGCCTACATGCGTGACAACGGTCCGCCGCCAAAGCGGGTGCTGGTGAGCGAGTCCGCCGACCACGGCGAGACGTGGGGGCCGGTGCACGACCATCCGGTTCTTCCGAATCCGGGTGCGGGACTTGAGTTGATGAACCTCGCGGACGGCCGCTTCCTCGTGATCTACAACGACACCGAGGAAGACCGGCATGCACTGGCCGTGGCGATCTCCGATGACGAAGGGCAGACCTACCGCTGGAAAAGACATCTCGAACGGGCCGAGCCGGGGGAAAAACGCTTTCACTATCCTTCAATCATCCAGAGCCGGGATGGTCGCCTGCACTGCACCTACAGCCACTTCGATCGAACCGTTGAACCGGAGTTGAAGACGATCAAGTACGCGACCTTTGACCTGGAGTGGGTGATGTCAGGAGACGGCGACGACGATTGAAACGATCTCAAGGACGTTCCATGTCGAGGACGAACTGCCGGCGGTCGAGCAATTCGACAACGCGAGCAAAGGAATTCCGGGCTATCCAGCCCAAAGTCAGCAGCTGTGCGAAGGCAGCGGCCGTGCCCGGCCCGGCGATGGGTGCATTCAGAAAGGGGTACAAGAGAACGAACTGCGTAAAAAACGTCGCCAATCCTCCCACGACCAGTGGAGCCAGGCATCCGAACGCGAGCGTCTTCATCCAGGCACCCATCAACGAGCGACAGTGGAGCGACTGACACACGCCGATCACCGGCAGGGAGGCAAACATCACCAACATCATCATCCATACCAGCTGCCATTCGTGGGCCCCTCGGAATGCGCTCCTTCCATGAGGCATCGTGCCGATCATCCACCACATCCAGCACCAGAGCATGACGGGAATGAGAAACTGCGCCCACAAGCCGCGCAGCCGGCCCAGCAGGATCTGGCGGCCGTCGAGGGGCGTGACCATGAGCAGCTCCAACGCGCCCGACTGGCGTTCGTCCCGAAAACTGCCGGCCGCGCTGAGCGCGATGTTGGCGCCCAGCAACAGTGCGAGCCAGAGGAACTGTTGCGCCAGGTTGCGCCCGGAACCGGTGATGATCCACGTGGCGGTGACCAGCAGGATTGCCACCCAGCCCCATTGCGAGAGCCGCGACGTCCAGCGGCGCTGTTGCAGCCAGCCGATGGGGTTGCGGTTCAACGCGGAGTTCAGACGGGTGCGCAGGAGCTCACCCAGGATCAGCGGGGTGCAGAAGAACTTGAACAACTGCTGCTGGCGGCGGCTGGAACCGGTTGCCGCGGCGAGGTCCTTGAGCCGGGCACCCGCCAGGGCGAGCACGAGCACGAGCAATCCCAGGGCGCCCCAGACCGAGGCCAGCGTCATCCAGAACGGCGGCGCCCACATGTCCACCCGTGTCGCGGCCCAAAAGCCGCCGGCAACAAACACCATGCCGAGCTGCACCGGGTTGAAGAGGACATCGGCGGGCAACCCGCGGCTGCCGAACATGAGGGCGGCCTGGATGCCGGCCAGCACCGTCTCAAAAACAAACGCCAGCACCAGGGCGGCGATCAGCGCCCGATGGCGTTCGACGCTCAGCGAAGAGCCCAGCAGCGTCGCCGCGGTGGCGCCCAGCAGGGCCATCAATTCCATGAGCACGGCACGCATCACCTCCGCCGCCGACACTCCGCCGAAGAGGAGTGGCAGCGCGAGGATCGGCACCGCCGCCAGCAGGATTCCCGAGGAACGCAGCAGGCCCGCCAATCCCTTGGCGACGATGATGCCGGCACCCGTCAGCGGGGTCAGGAGCAGCAATCCCAACGTGCCCTCACGTCTTTCACGGCTGATGTTGTCGTGGAGCAGAATGGGTACGAGCACCCAGATCAGCACATAGACAGAGGCGTGCAGGTACAGGAAGAACGGCTTGCCCATCGAGGGATCGATCGAGCCGCCCGAGCCGCGCTGGATCATCAGCACCAGCAGCACTGCGGCGGCGGCCAGCCGCGCCCGATGGGTGACGGGTGAGCGCGCTTCGGCGCGCAGTTCCCTGAGAATGGCGGGGCCCGCGTTCATGTTCGTTCCTGCTCCACCGCGTGGCGGGATGCTGACCGCATCCGGACCGGCAGGAAAGCAGTTCCTGTTCGACCCCTCCGCCGGGCGAACGTCCCGCGTCCGCGGGCGGCTTGCGGATGAACTGCCCGCTGGCCTAACGTTGCCAACGACAGCCGATGTCCGATTCCGCCACCAGTACCGAGATTGACTGGCATCCGTTCACGCCGCGTGGCGTGGCCGGGGCGTCGCTCGCGTCGCGCTGGCAGCTGTGGGTGGTGCTCGGAGTCACGGCGGTTCTCTCGACCCTGATGCTGCTGTTTTTCCTGACGACGTGCTGGACGCCGGTGATCCGCGAGGCCATCGACCGGCTGCCGGACGGCGGCTATGTGCGCGGTGGGATGTATTACCCGGGTGGCACGACCAGTGATCTGCTGCTGGCGGAGAACCGCTTCCTTTCCGCCGCCTTGCGCTGGCGGGAACGGCCCGCCCAGGATCACGCGGCGGATGTGCGCCTGACGCTGCAGATCGACGGGTTGCATGCCTGCTCGCTCTTCGGATGTGCGGTGATTTCCTATCACTCGTTCGGCAACGTGCCGCTTGGACGGACCGAAACGGGGGCCTGGTGGCGGGCGTGGCATCCCGCCTTCCTCGCGGCGGCGGTGGTGATCCACCTGTTTGTGCTGGTGATCGTCTGGTGGCTGCTGGCGGTGTTTCACGGCTGGGCGATCCGGATGCTCGGCTTCTACCTTGATCGGCAGATTGACTTCGCCGGCGCCGCCCGCGTGGCACAGGCGGCACTGGTGCCGGGCGCGCTGTGGCTGACCGCGGCGCTGTTCTTCTACACGCAGGGCTGGCTGAATCTCTACGGATTGATCGTGGTGATCGTCATGCACGTGCCGGTCGGCTGGGTGTACGCGGCGGCGGCGTGCTGGCACCTGCCCCGACGTCCGGACGCGGCGGGATCCAATCCGTTTCACACGGAAGCTGAAGCCGAGGCCTCGGCGGAGGCCGCTCCGGACAATCCCTTCAAATCGCCGCCCGCCCCCTGAACGGCGCAAGCGCCTTTCCCGGGGGACAATAGTTTGCACGGCTCCGATTGCTTGGGTACTGTCGCCGGCATGACGCTTTTCGCCGCGAAGGTTCGCGGACAGATTTTCCTGCTGACGCTGGTTCTTGCGGCCGGCTGCGCACCGCCTCCCGGTGCCGGCAATGCCGACCAGGGCGCCCGTTATCTCGCCGCGGGCAAATCACGGGTCCAGCGGCAGGATTTCGAAGGGGCCCGGGCCGCCTTCGAACAGGCCCTGCAGAACAGCCCGAACCTTCCCGAGGCGCACCACGAGCTGGCCATGCTCTTCGACAACGAGTCCCAGCTCAACTCGCCCGCCAAGGCGCTCTACCACTACCTGCGCGTGCTGGAGATCCAGCCGGACTTCCGCTGGTCGGACATGATCACCAACCGCCTCAACGCCGTGAAGATGCGCCTGGCCTACGACTCCCATCCACGCATCCCGAGCCCCGCGATCGAGCACGAGATCAGCCGGCTCGAAAACGATCTCGCACGCCTGAGCGCCGAGCTCAAGCGGCTGACGGCGGAGAACACCGAACTCAAGACCCGGCTGGCGCTGAGCGCCGTTTCGAACCCGGCCACGCCTGCCTTCCAGACGACGCGGCAGGCACCCGAGGCGGTGGTGCAACAGCCGGTGCAGGCGGCGACACCGGTGCGCGCCGAGGTCAGAACCCCGGAGCCGCCGGCCGCCCGCGGCTACGTCACCTACCAGTTCCAGAAAAACGACACCCTCTACAGTCTCGGCCGGCGGCACGGCGTGGATTGGAAGGAGATTCAGGCGGCCAATCCCGACCTTGACGCAAGATCGATACAGCCGGGCACCATCATCCGGATACCGGTGAAATAGCGCATGTGGAACCGACTGCTCACCGCCATTTTCGGGTTGTTCTGGCTGGTCATGCTGGGCCTCCTCTGCTGGTCCGAGTTCGGCGGCCAGCGGCATCTCGGCTCCGCGGCTTCCCTGGAGACGGTGTGGGAGAAGATCCTCACCTCGCCGGATGCCTCGCCCATGGAAATCCGGATGGACGGCGAGGGCATCGGGTGGTGCACCTGGACGCCGACCATACTCGAAGCCGGCCCAGTCTCCACCGGCAGCGCCGATGCACGCAACCTGGAGGGAATGATCCGGCAGGTGAAGGGCTACAACCTCACCATCAAGGGCGCCTTCAGCTTCCTCGACGACACCAACCGCTACCAGATCAAGGCCGACATCAACTTCAGCGACCTGAACCAGTGGAGCGACTTCGCCCTCGGATTCAACGACCGCGAGCAGAAGATCCATCTCAGCAGCTCGATTGAAAGCCGCGAGCTGGCCCTCCACATGGACGGCCCGATGCAGATCGACACCCGGTTCGGCTTCGACCAGCTGCAGAATCCCGCCCAGCTGGCCGGCCAGCTGGGCGGCCCCCTGACCGCACTGGCCTTCGCCAACTTTCCCTTCCTGCCCCGGGGCACCAACGGCGCGCCACTCATGGGCAACCTCAAGTGGACCGCCGAGTACGACTGGATCGAAATCCAGAAACAGCGGGTGCGCTGCTACCGGCTCTCCACCCGGATTCTCGACCGGCAGGAGATCTCCGTCTTCGTCAGCCGTGTCGGTGAAATCCTCCGGATCGAGCTGCCCGGCGGCTTTCAGCTCGTGAACGACAGCCGCATGCGGATGTAGCCATGATCGAACTCAGCCACCTCGTCAAAAACTTCGGCGACCTCGTCGCGGTGAACGATCTGAGCCTCACCGTCCCCCGGGGCGAGTTCTTCGCCGTGCTCGGACCCAACGCCGCGGGCAAGACCACGACGATCAAGATGCTGACCGGCCTGATCAAGCCGACCTCCGGCTGCGCGAAGATCGGCGGCTACGACGTTCAGGAACATCCGCTCGAAGCCCGGCGCCGGCTCGCCTACGTGCCGGATTTTCCGTTCCTCTACGACAAGCTCACGCCGTGGGAGTTCTTCCGGTTCACCGGCCAGATGTTCCAGATGCGGGACGACGCCATCGACGCTTCGGCCCGCGCGCTGGTGCAGCGGTTCAGCCTCGAACCCTTCGTCCGCAAGCCGATCGAGGGCCTGTCGCACGGCACCCGCCAGCGGGTGGCCATCGTCGCCGCCCTGCTCCACGATCCCGAGGTGTTCGTGATCGATGAGCCGATGGTCGGCCTCGATCCGCATCACGCCCGGGTGGTGAAGGACGTGTTGAAGGAGCGGAGCCTGAAGGGCATGACCGTCTTTCTCTCGACCCACCAGTTGAGCGTTGCCGAGGAGATGGCCGACCGCATCGGCATCATTCATCGCGGCCGGCTCATCGCGGTGGGCACGCATCAGGAGCTGCGCAACCTTGCCGGCCACGAGGGACCGCTGGAACAGGCTTTCCTCACGCTCACGAAGGAGGAGGAGGAAGGGGTGCCGGCCATGGTGGAGAACCAAGGCTGAGCCGCCCGCGGCGGCGGCGGGCGACAATCCCGGGTTCGCGGCCGCACGACCTTTCAGCTGCCACCGGCGCTGCCCGAACCTTCGCCGGAGACTTTGTTGGCCCCTTCGAACAGCGACTTGATCATCGCCAGCGCCTTGTCGAGGAGCAGGTTCAGCGACACTCCGGCCGCGAGTGCGACAAGGGCGACGGAAATGGGACGGGAGGCCATGCCGCCGGCGACCAGCAACTGGTAGACGAAAATGGCCCCGACCGGTGAAAAGAGGATGTAGAACTGGTGACGCACCACCTCCTCCACCCGGTGTGACACCTCCTCCTTCTTCGCAAAGTCCACCGGCTCATTGATGCCCCGCATCACGATCAGCACGGTGAAAATGCCGCCGCCCACCACCGCGACAAACAGCACCCACAACGGAGCCCCAAATCCCTCCACCAGCGGATCCGGTTTGCCGTCGGCCATGCGCGGCGCGGGCGCGGTCAGGGACAGGAGCCACTCGGGCTCAACGTCCCGGACGTATGTCCCGTGATAGATGTTGGCAAAGCCCAGGGACACCACCTCGCCCTTGGTGCCCAGCAGGTTCACCTGCCGCAAACCGATCGAGATGTAGATGATCATCGCCGCGGTGAGGACCAGCGCCAGGGCGACCGAGGCATAGTACTGAACCTTCAGTCCCAGGGAGCCGGCCTTGAAGCTGATCAACGCCAGCACGACACTGCCGAAGAATATGCTGAAGAGGGGAATCGTCGCCTTGAGCGGGAGTTCCACCCAGCGGGTCCCGCCCGCTTCGCCCATGGCGAGGCTTTCCCTGCCCTCGACCCAGGCAAGTTTGCCCGGGTTCTGATCGTCGAGCTCAACCCGGGCCCGGGCATGGATGGTGGCTTCCACCACGCCGGATGATCCTCCGGCACCGATGGAGGCGGGGATGCCGTCGATCTGAAAACCACCGGCGGGCAGATTGGTCACCCCGAGCGGCGCCAAGCGGTTGCCCCGGTCGTCTGAAATGACCGCCCAAACATCCGCCGTCGCCACGGGAGCACCCCGGAACAGCACCCGCCCGGAGAGGTTCCAGCCCGCTTCCGCACGCTGGGCCGACGCCACGATGTCCAGCTTCGGCGCTCCAATGCCGAACACGCTGGAAGCGATGCCCCAACCCACGCCCAGAAACATGAGGACGATCCAGACGATCGCGACGATGTTGGCACCGACGTCGGCCTGCCTGTTGTTGCTCTGTCCCATTGGTTGAACCGCGTCATGGGCGCTGTGCGCCCGACCGCCATCAACAGAATCAAGGTGACCGCCAAAACTTCCACGGCTGAAACGACGATGGCACCCTCGCCCCCAATGCGCCAAACGATCAAGCCGTTTCTGCCCCGGAAACTGCGTGAATCCGCGGACATCGACGCTCGATGAATCAGCGCATCGAGACGGGCTTCGATCCCGTCGCCCGCGCAGGCTGCCCCGGTTCACGGTCGTAGACGCCGTTTGCCGGAATTGAGTTTGCCTCCACCGTCGGTATTCTCGGAAACTGCCCCGCCGGGCCCGTCGCCATCGACCGTCCCGCACGAAACGTCATGACCATTCAGGACCTCCATCAGAATGAAGCACTCCGTCACCGTGAGTTTCCGGTGACCGCCCGCAAGAATTTCCTGGCCCACGCCGCCGTCTGTCCCCTGCCCCGTCGCGTGGCCGATGCCGTCCGCCTACAGGCCGAGAATGCCACACTGGATGATCAGGAGACCGCCTACGGCCACACCGAGATCCGCGAGACGCGCGCGCTCGCCGCGAAACTGATCAACGCCGACCTGGGTGAGGTCGCGCTGGTTGGGCCGACGTCCCTCGCCCTCAGTTTCGTCGCCGGCGGGCTCTCCTTCCGCCGGGCGGCCAACATCCTGGTTTACTACGACGACTACCCCTCCAACGTGTATCCTTGGATGGCCCTGGCGGAGAAGGGTGTCGAGGTGCGCTTCATCAACGTCCGGCAGCTCGGCCGCATCCGCGTGAGCGACGTGCTCGGGCAGGTGGACGAAAACACCGCGCTCGTCGCCCTGGCCTCGTGCCACTTCATCAGCGGCTGGCGCATCGAATACGAGACCATCGGCCTGGCCCTGCGCGAGCAGGGCATCCTGTTCTGTCTCGATGCCATCCAGACGGTCGGCGCGTTCCCGATCAACGCACAGGCGGTCGATTTCCTCGCCGCCGACGCGCACAAATGGCTGCTCGGGCCGTGCGCCGCCGGAATCCTGTACGTCCGGAAGGAAGTGCAGGACCTGCTCGAGCCGATCGTCCTCGGCTGGCACAACGTCCGGTGCGCCAACTTCGTCGCGCAGGAAAACATTGTCCATCCGCCCGACGCGCGACGCTACGAAGCCGGGAGCTTCAACCTGCACGGCTACGTCGGCCTCAAGGCCGCGATGGAGCTGTTGCTGGAGATCGGCGTGGACAACATCGGCGCCGAGCTGGTCAGGAAACGCGACCGCATGGTGCCGGTCCTGCAATCCCGTGGCTGGGAGGTCGTCGGCGCCAACGCGCCGGAGGTCAACCGCAGCGGCATCGTCGCCATCCGCCGGGACGAAGCGGATCTCGCGGCCCTTCACGCGAGGCTGGCGGAGCAGAACGTGGTGCTGTCGCTCCGGACCGATCGCCAGGGCAGGCACTACCTCCGCTTTTCGCCGCACTTCTACAACACCGACGCCGAGATAGACCGGGCCATCGAGCTGCTCGGGTAGGACGGCTCTTCCGCCGTCACCTCTACGCCAGCACGCCCTTCACCACCTCCGCGGGCTTCACGCCGGTGAGCTTCTGGTTCAGGCCCTGGAACGGGACGATCATCCGGTTGTGGTTGAACCCGAGCAGGTGCAGCAGCGTGGCGTGGAAATCGCGCAGCGGCACCGGGTCCTTGACCGGGCCGTAGCCCATGGGATCGGTCTCTCCGTGAGTGTGGCCGGCCTTTACTCCGGCGCCGGCCATCCAGAGCGTGAACGCCTCCGGGTTGTGATCGCGGCCCACCAGCTTCATCTCCTCGCCGCCGCGGTTCTCGCGCATCGGCGTGCGCCCGAACTCGCCGCTCCACACCAGCAGCGTGTCGTCGAGCATGCCGCGCTGTTTGAGGTCGATGAGCAGCGCGGACATCGGCTGGTCCACCTGCCTGCACTTGCGCTTGAAGCCGTCGTTCAACGCCTCGCTTGCCTCGGCCCCGTGCGAGTCCCAGCCCCAGTCGAACAGCTGGATGTAACGGACGCCCTTTTCGGCGAGGCGCCGCGCGAGCAGGCAGTTGTTGGCAAACGACTCCTTGCCGGGTTCCACGCCGTAGAGCTCCCGGATGTGTTCCGGCTCGTCCTCGATGTTCATCACCTCGGGCACGGCGGTCTGCATGCGGAAGGCCATCTCATACTGCGCGATCCGGGTCAGCGTCTCGGGATCGCCGAACTCATCGTACGCGCGCCGGTTCAACCGGTTCAGGCTGTCGAGCAGCTCGCGGCGGATGTCGCGGCCGACCCCCTTGGGATTGGTCACGTTCAGCACCGGCTCGCCCTTCGAGCGGCACTGCACGCCCTGATAAACGGACGGCAGGAAGCCCGAGTTCCACAGCGCATTGCCGGCGCGCGGCTGGCGCCCGCCGCTGAGCAGCACAATGAACCCCGGCAGGTCCTGGTTCTCGGTGCCGAGCCCCCAGGTCACCCACGAACCGATCGATGGCGAGCCCATGCGGGCGTTGCCGGTGTGGACCATGAGCTGGGCCGGACCGTGGTTGAACTGGTCGGTCTGCATCGTCTTGATGAAGCAGACCTCGTCCACGAGCTGGGAAAAATGCGGCAGCCGGTCGGACACCCACGTGCCGCTCTGGCCGTACTGCTTGAAGGGATACTGGTGCCCCAGCATCTTCGGCGTCCCCTGGATGAAGGCGAACCGTTTGCCCTCGAGAAACTCCTGCGGACAGTCCTGGCCGTCGAGCCGCGCGAGCTCCGGCCGGAAGTCGAACAGTTCAAGCTGGCTCGGCGCGCCGACCATGTGCAGGTAGATCACGCGCTTCGCCTTCGGCGCGTGGTGCGCCAAAAGCTGGTCGAGGGCGGACTCGGTGCCGTGCTTTGTGCCGGCAGCGAGACCTGCCTGGGTGGCCAGCCAGATGCCGCCCAAGCCGGTGGTGCACTGGCGGAGGAACTGGCGGCGCGTCGTCAGTTCGAGGTCCGCACGGGACTGTTCGTTGAAAAGGGTGTGCAGATTCATGGTTCGGCTCTCCTTCACTTCATCACGACCTCGTCGAGGTTCAGCAGCACGGTCGCCACCATGGTGAACGCCGCGTCGTCCGGCTCGAGACCGAGTTCGGCTGCTTCCGCGGGCCGCGCCCAGTAGACGGACTGCATCCGCTCGAACAGGGACCGCAGTTCGCCCAGCCGCGCGTCGTCGGGTTCGCGGCAGGTGGCCAGCAGGTAGCCGTGGCGGAGCTTGTCATCGAGCGCGCCTTCGGCCTGCCGGATGCGTTGGCCCAGCGCGCGGGCGCATTCCGCCAGCGTCTCGTCATTCAGCAGCATCAACGCCTGCAGCGGCGTGTTCGAGCGGAGCCGCCGCGGGTTGCAGAACTCGCGGGTGGGCGCATCGAACGAGGCGAACATCGGAAACGGAATGCTCCGCTTGGTGTAGGTGTAGATCGAGCGCCGGTAGCGGTCAGGCTCACCCGGCGCGGGCGTGTTCCACTTGTCGCCCGCCTGGAACGGCTGCCAGACACCCTCGGGCAGCGGCGGATGCACCGGCGGTCCAAACTGTTTCCGGTTCAGCAGTCCGGCAATCTCCAACGCCTGGTCCCGCACGGTCTCCGCAGGCAGACGGAACCGCGGTCCGCGGGCCAGCAACCGGTTCTCCGGATCGCGCTCCGCCAGCTCCGGACGGAACTGGCTGCTCTGGCGGTAAGTCCGCGACAGCACCATCTCGCGGAGCAGCCCCTTCATGCTCCAGCCGAGTTCGTTCTGAAACCGCAGCGAAAGGTAGTCGAGCAGTCCGGGATGCGACGGCGCTTCGCCGGAGGAGCCAAAGTCTTCCTCCGTGGAGACAAGGCCGGTGCCGAACAGCCGCGCCCAGAACCGGTTCACGGCCACGCGCGCGGTGAGCGGGTTGGCCGGGTCCACCATCCACTGCGCCAAGGCCAGCCGGTCGGCCGGACGGTTGGCCGGCAGCGGCGGAAACGACTCCGGCACCCCGGGCGTGACCTGTTTGTCCTTGGTCAGGAAGAGGCCGCGGATGAAGACGTGCTGGGGCCGGGCAAACTCCGGACGCCGCTCCGCCAGCACGGGGATTGGCGTGGACCTGATCTGCCGCCGCTGCTCGGTGAGCGCGGCGAGCCGGTCACGGTCATCGTTCAGTTTCGGATCCCGCGAAAGCTGCACAAAGGCCGCGCTGTCGGACACGGCCAGGTGCCCGCGCTTGGTGATCAGCGGAAAGGCGCCGAGCAGGATCACCCGGTGCTTCGCCGTGAACCTCAGCCGGGCGCCGGCGGGCACCTCCAGCGGTTCCTTCAGCACGAACGCCACCTGCCGCGGATGGTGGACGCGGCTGTAGGCGCTGAACCCCTCGCGGGATTTTCCGTTCAGGCTTTCCAGCGGATCGTGAAACGGCTCCGGCTCGTCGGCGATCACGTGGGACAGCTCGATCGGCCGGGGCTTCTCCTCGCCGGGCACCACCAGCATGGCCTCCACATGCGACAGCACGAACCCCCATTCGGAATCCGGCACCGCCTTGACGGGGTCGAGCGGCAGGCCCGTGAACCGGATGGCCGTCAATCGTTTCAGCTCCTCCGGCAGTCCGCTCTCGAGCGTGAGGTCAGTATCTTTCGCCACCGTGCCCACCGTGTGATACTCGGCATGCGTCCCCTTCTCCTCGACGGCAACCTGCGTGGTCTTGGTGGCGCTGGCGGTGATGTTCTTCAACGGTCGCCAGTTGTCAGGATCGGCGAGCAACGTGAACTCCTCGTTCCAGATGCCGTGCTTCAAGGCGGTGATCCGTTCGTCGAGCAGGCGTGCCTGCTCGTACTCGGCCGGGTTCTCCGGCACGCGCACGACCGGCCATTCCTCGTCGAGGTCGCTGTCGGCGGTGTTGTTGAAGAAGGCCATGTACTGGTAGAACTCGTCGTGTTTGATGGGGTCGTAAGGATGGCTGTGGCACTGGACGCAGCCGAAGGTGAGGCCCTGCCAGGTCTGCCAGGTGGTGCCCACGCGATCGACGACGGCCGCCACGCGGAACTCCTCGTCGTCCGTGCCGCCTTCCTCGTTGCTCTGCGTGAGCCGGTGGATGGCCGTGGCCACGCGGTCCTCGATGGTGGCATCCGGCAAAAGATCACCGGCCATCTGCCTGATCGTGAACTGATCGTAGGGCAGGTCGCGGTTGAAGGCGTTGATCACCCAGTCGCGGTACTTCCAGATGTTCCGCCGGCCGTCCAGGCCCAGTCCCTTGGAGTCGGCATAGCGCACCTGGTCGAGCCACACGCTGGCCCAGCGCTCGCCGAAATGCGGCGACATGAGCAGGCGATCCACGACGGCCGCGCAGGCGCGCTCGTCGCCGCGCTTTTCCAGATCCTTGAAGAACGCCTCGCGCTCGGCCGGCGACGGCGGCAGCCCGGTCAGGTCCAGCGTCACCCGGCGCAGCCACCGTTCAGGCGCGGCATCGGGGGCCGGGGCGATTTGCTCCGCTTCGAGCCGGGCCTTGACGAAGTGGTCGATTCCATTGCGCGCCCAGCCGGGCTCACGGGTTTCGGGGAGCGGCTGCGGCTTGGGTGCGACGAACGCCCAATGTTCGCCCCACGGTGCACCTTCCTTCACCCAGCGTTTCAGGATCGCGATCTCCTCCGGGCTGAGCCCTTCGGGATGTTCATCCACGGGCGGCATCCGGTCATCTTCGTCGGTCGTGGTGATGCGCCGGATGAGTTCGGAATCCTCGAGATCGCCGGGCACCACCACCGGGTAGCCGGACTTGGCTTTGCCGAGAACCTGGTCCCGATAAACGAATGAGACCCCGCCGGCCTGCTTCACGCCACCGTGGCAGCCGGTGCAGTGGCGGTTGAAGATCGGCCGCACTTCCTGGGCAAAATTCACGGGCGCGCCCGTGACCGGACCTGCCCAGACCGCGAGCAGGGCGGTCGTGACCGGGGTGAGGATTCGATTCAGCATGGTGACTTCAGACGAACACAGAGTATGCCCGAAGCCGCGTGGTAACCAAGTTGCAAATGTCAGGCGCGGGAAGCTGTCGGAGAATGACCGGGATCCGGCGGAAAGGAGGTGGGGTGACCGACGGGACTCGAACCCGCAACAACCAGAACCACAATCTGGGGCTCTACCATTGAACTACGGTCACCAACCAACCGGGGGCGGACGTTATTTTTGTTCCCCCGGCCCGTCAAGCCCGCTGTCGCGACCGATTTTGACAGGATTCAGGCCGGCGCCGGAGCCGAACGAAGGAGGCCGCCGGCTCGCGGCAAGGCCCTCACAGGCGACCGTGGTATGGTCGAAGCCGGAACGGCGGATTCATCCGCCACGACCTGCCGGAGCCGATCCCCAATTCCGGGCGGATGAATCCGCCCCTCCCAAATGCGCTGCCACTGTCCGGGCACCTCGCTTGACTCGACCGGTTCCCCTCCTACACTCCCGCGGTGATTTCTGACCATCGGACTGCCTTTCGCCACCCGGCCGCCGGCGTCGCCGGACTTTGTTCATGAAGAAGCCGTCGCTCCTGATCATTTTCCTGACGGTCTTCATCGACCTGATCGGTTTTGGCATCGTCCTGCCCCTGCTCCCGAAATACGCGGAGCGCTACGGCGCGGAGGGTCTGATGATCGGCGTGATCGTCGGCTCGTACTCGCTGATGCAGTTCTTCTTCGCGCCGTTCTGGGGCCGGTTGTCGGACCGGATCGGACGGCGGCCGGTGATCCTTCTTAGCACTGCGGGTTCGGCGATCGCCTACCTGCTGTTCGGCCTTTCCGCCAACTACACCGGGCCGGTGGGACTCGGGATCCTGCTTGGCTCCCGGCTATTTGCGGGATTCTGCGGAGCCAACATCTCGGTGGCCTCGGCTTACATCGCGGACATCACCAGCGCGGAGAACCGGTCGAAGGGCATGGGCCTGATCGGCATGGCTTTTGGGCTGGGCTTCATTCTGGGGCCGGCGATTGGCGCTTTCAGCTACAAGCTGGTCGGCCTGGCGGGTCCAGGATACGTGGCCGCCGCCATCTGCGCCGCCAACTTCCTCCTTGCCACCGTCCGCCTGGCGGAAAGCCGGCCCGCGGATGGGGTCACCAAGGTCCATCGTCCGCGCTGGGAGCAGTGGAAACGGGCCTTCGCCCGTCCTCAGCTGCGGCTGCTGATGATCATCTTCTTCCTCGCGAACTTCTGCTTCATCAGCTTCGAGGTCACACTGCCGCTGCTGCTGGGTTCGCCCTCGGTCAAGGCGGACGAGCTGGTTCAGGTGGACGGCCTGACCGCCAAGTTTCGCCAGCCGGAGAGCGCCCGGCAGAGGGTCGTTGTCGAGGAGTTTGCGGCCCTGCAACCGGAGGTTGACTTCCACGAGCGACAGCCCACCGCCACCGAGTGGCTGGATGGACTGAACCACTTCATCCAGAAGGCCCCCCTGCACCGTGAGCCGGCCGCCCAACTGGACGAATCACGGGACGAAGTCCGGCAGCTGCTTCGCGAAGCCGGGCAGAACGGCATTTCACCGCGCTACAACCGTCTCGTGCTTGAGGCGGCCTTCCCGGACAGCATCGTCCCGCAACGGTATTTCTTCGGAGAATCGGCGATCGGATATCTCTTCGCCTTCTGCGGCCTGGTGGCGGCCTTCGTGCAGGGCGGGCTGATCGGCCGGCTGGTGAACCTCTTCGGTGAACCACGCCTGGTGTGGGCCAGTCTGGTGGTCGTGGCGGGGGCGATGTTGCTGATCCCGCTGGCCGGCGGTCTGCTTGCCGTCGGTCAGCAGGATCATGACCTTGACCGCGGCCGGATCCCAGCTGAAGCCGGAACGCGACCAGTCGGCGGCGTGGTAGCCGCGCTCGGTGGAGAAACGCAGGTCGGCGCCCGCGGCGGTGGCCGCGTTGGTGACGTCGGTCAGCACCGAAGTGAAGTCCACGTACGCCAAGCCGACGTACTCGCCGACGTTCGGGGCCGGCGGCGACGAGGTGAACTCGTTGCCGGCGCCTTCCATGTAGCCCGCCAAGCCGTAGCGGACCGAGTCGACGACCGTTTCGGCTGCCAGGGCCGTGTCGATCTGACCGATGACAGTCGGAATCCATGCGAACTCCGGACCCATGCTGATCGACTGGTCGACGACGAAGGCAATGTCCACCGGGGCGGCGTGGGCGGCGGGCGCGCCGCACAGGGCCAAGGTCGCTGCGGCGATCGCCAGTTTCTTTTTCATGGCAAGGGTCCTCCTGGAAGTCGGTCCACGAATCCAGCGGGCACCTTGCGGAACGGCATCCAGCATGCGCTGCAGCCAAGCCGGCACGCCGCCGGTCGGACAGAGACATGCAAGATTCGGACCGTTTACATTTGTCCCAATACATCAACGACTTGGCGGCTCTTGCGGCGAGCGGGCGACGCAGGTGTCAATCTCTCCGACACCGTCGTCGGCGCTCGACGCGCCGGCCGGCGGCTGCACGACAATGGCGTCCATGACCACGAACAAGACCGTCAGCCTGATCGGCGCCCCCACCGACATCGGCGCGGGCATGCGCGGCGCCAGCATGGGCCCGGAGGCGATGCGCGTCGCCGGATTGCAGCGCGCCCTGGAGGGCCACGGCGTCGAGGTGCTCGACCGCGGCAACCTGTCCGGCCCGCCGAACCCCTGGCTGCCGCCGATCGACGGCTACCGTCACCTCGACGAGGTTGTGGCCTGGAACCGCACCGTGCACGAGGCGATGTACGCCGAGCTGCGCACCGGCCGGCTGCCGATCCTGCTCGGCGGCGACCACTGCCTGGGCATCGGCTCGATCAGCGCGGTCGCGCGCCACTGCCGCGACGTCGGCAAGAAGCTGCGCGTGCTCTGGCTCGACGCGCACGCCGACTACAACACCGCGGTGCTGACGCCGAGCGGCAACATCCACGGCATGCCGGTGGCCTGCCTGTGCGG
>DNDP01000089.1:11698-16531 GCA_003484235.1 Verrucomicrobiales bacterium | reverse complement strand
CGGCGCGCGGTCCATGTTGGCGTCGGCCACCCCGGTGATGAGGTTGGTGGCGCCCGGCCCGAGGGTGGACAGGCACACGCCGGCCTTGCCGGTGAGCCGGCCATAGGCATCGGCCATGAACGCCGCGCCCTGCTCGTGCCGCGTGGGGATGAACCGCACGGCGGAGCGTTCCATCGAGAAGAGCAGATCCTCCGTCTCCTCGCCGGGGACGCCAAAGACCTGGGGCACACCTTCCGCCTCAAGGCAGCGGACGAACCAGTCGGAAACAATTTTCATCGGGGTGATACAGCGCAACGTGCAGTTGTTCCGGGAAGGGGCAAGCCCTTTTTTCCAGTCAGCGAGGGCAACAGAACACCGACCGGCCCGGAATGGGCGCGGTCGGTGTCCCGGCATCTGCGCTTCGTTTAGCGCACTTCGAGGTGGTTCAGGACCCCTCGTGCGCCGCCCTCCCAGGCGTTCTTGGTGGCGATACGCCGCTCGGCGTAGTCATCCACGTAACCGGTGAGCTTCACGGTGCCCGAGTCCACCTCGACTTCGATCTCGTCACTGTCGAGGAAAGGCGACCAGAAGAGCTGGCTCTCGACCTCCCGCCTGATCTTCGCGTCGAGCGATTTCGGGATCTCCTGGAACGGCCAGTAGGCATCCGGCACGTAGTCGTTCCACGCATGGTCGAGTCCATGGGCGGGTATCCGCGCGGTGGTGGCGGTCAGATCGTTGCTGATGTCCGCCACCCCGTTGACGCGTGCCACGGTCCGGTAGGCCTCGGCGATCTCAAACGTGTTGTCCACCTCACCCGAGAGCATGACGCGGCTGTTGCGGACGGACACGTCCAGGTCGCTCAGCTCAAGATAGGGGTTGCGCTGCAGCGCGGCGGCCACGGTCTCTTCGAGCTGCTGGTCCTCGATCAAGGAATCCGGCCGCACCTTCAGCAGGTTGATGACGTGGGTGACACCGACGGTATTCTTGGCATCACGGCCGGCCGCCAGCTTCGCCACGTAGTTGTCCACCTTGCCCATCAGGGTCACGATGCCGTCGCGCACCATCGGTTCGACGGCAAAGGCCTTGACGCGCGGGTCCAGCTTGAAGGTTTCCCGCAGCGCGGCGGCGATGGTCTCATCGGAAAGATCCGGGGTGTCGGTGCGCAGCTTCGGAAGCACTGCCATGCGGTCGAAGTCCACCTCCAGCGCGCCGGAGTCTACGTCCCTTGCACCGCTGACCCACGAAAGTTCCTCGGCGAGCGTCTTCTCGGCGTTGCTGGCGACGAGCCCCTTGAGAACTACTTTTCCTTCGTCGACGATGACGTCGATGCCGGCGTCGTTGATGCGCACGTCCATGTGCAGCCGCTGCGTCACGTCGTTGCGGATCTCGTCATCGGGCCGGTTTGCGGTCGGAACGAACACCAGTTCGTTCTTCACGCTGCGGACGCCGCGCACACCCTTGGCGATCTGACCGGCGAGGCGTTTTTCCTGCCAGCTGTCCAGAATGCCCTTCAGGGTGACATCGCCCCCTGCCACCTCGACGCGGATCTCAAACGAATCGGTCGCCGGATCGTCCGCGAGGGAGGTGATCACGTCCTGGTGGATCAGATCATCGGGTCGGGCGACCGGGCGGACGTTGATCTGATTGATCACGCTCCGGACTCCCTTGATGGACTTGGCGAGCGTGACCGCCTGCTCGCGTGCGAGCAGGTTGTCCACGTGCCCGCTCAGCGTGACAATTCCGTCGCTGGTCGCCACATCGATCAGATGGGCGGCAATGCCGTCATAACCGCGCAGGTCGGCTTCGATCGAGTAGGTGATGCCGGTGTCGCTGACGACGTTCTCATCCGTTTGCTGTGCCAGCAGGGGTGCCGCGCACAGCAACAGGCTGCAGGTGCCGGCTACCGAAGCGCGTTGTGCCCGCGAGATCCAGTTTGGTTTCAGATTCGTGATGGTGGTTCGTAATCGTTTCATGTTTTTGGTCGGTTCAGATTGCGGTGACCCAATTGCCACCCAACTGCGCCCTAACAGTGCAGTGCCCATGCCGGATGTCCGGAGCAGGGTGAAACGGCCGTTTTTTTGGCCGGATACGCGACCACGACCGTTTCCGAATGCAGTCGGGGATTGCAGGATGCAGCGAATGGAGCCAATCGATCGTGCAAAGTGCGGGATGGTGGATCGGCGCATGAGGAGGGGGCCTCTACGCCTGCGAGGTGCGGGCGAGGGCGCTGGCTGCCACCTGGCGCAGCTCCCGGGGAGTCACCGGTTTGTGGAGGAACGCGGCGCAGTCGAGCCGGTTCGCCTCCTCCATGAGCTCGCGGTTGCCGTAGGCCGTCACGAAGACGACCGGCGTCGTCAGACCCCTGCTGCGCAGGCTTCGAAGCACCTGTGTCCCGGCAAGATCCGGCAGCTGCTGATCCAGGATGATCAGGTCGAAGCGATCGTTTGACAGTCGCTCCAGCGCTTCCCGGCCGCTAGCGCATTCGATGACCGTCGATCCTTCAGCCTGCAGGGTGTAGCGGAAGAGGTGGCGGAGAGATGCTTCGTCATCCACCACCAGAATCCGTCCGGGCATGTTCTTCCGGCTGCTCATGTTTTCGCATCGGCAGCAGCACCGTGAATTCGGCACCGCCACCTTCACGGTTGCAGGTTTCGAGCCGTCCGCCGTGTGCCGCCACAATCTCGCGGCAGATGGACAACCCCAGCCCGGTGCCTGGTGCCTCGGATTCCCGGAGGCGGAAGAACTTTTCGAATATCCGGTCGCGAAACTCCTCGGGCACGCCGGGTCCCTCGTCGCGGACACTCAACCGCACGGCTCCGTCTGGTCCCATGCCGGCCTCCAGTTCGATCGTGGTGCCGGGCGGCGAGTATTTGACGGCGTTCTCCAGCAGGTTGCGGATCACGTGGCTCATGCGGGCGAAGTCCACCTGCAGCGGAGGAAGACCATCTGCAACGGTGAGCCGCAGTTGCTGTTCGCGCTCCTCGATCAAGGGGGCCAGCGGTTCGGATGCCTGTGCGAACAGCGGCCCGATGCCGGTCTCCTCGAGATCGAGCGCGGCGCGGCCCGCCTCGAGGCGGCTGAGGTCCAGCAAATCCTGGGTCACGGCCAGCAGCCGCCCGGTATCCTGGATCGCGGTCGTCACCAGCTCGCGCTGCTGGTCGGACAGCTTCCCGGGCGTTTCCTCCTCCAACAGGTGCAGCACCATGCTCACGCTGGTGAGCGGCGTCTTGATCTCGTGGCTGACCGTCCCGATCAGATTGGTCTTCAGTTCGTCCAGCAGCTGAAAGCGGGTGATGTCGTGCAGCACCAAGGCGACCCCGGACACCACGTGCTCGTGCTCGATCCGCAGTGCACGCGGCAGATAGACCTGGCGGCGGCCGCCCACCCTGCAGGTGAGCACCTCGGCGAAGCCCTGAGGCAGGACATCTTCTCCCTCGTGCAATGCCCGGCGCCACAGGGACTCGATTGATTCGGGCAGCCGCCCGTTCTGACCGGTCTCGCGCAGCCATCGGCGGGCGGCCGGATTCTGCATCTCCACCGCGCCCTGTTCGTTGAAGATGAAGACGGGATCCGGAAACGCCCCCAGCGTGCTCTCCATGAACTGGTGCAGACGCACGATCTTTTCGTCCTGCAGCCGACGATATGCCTGCAGTTGGGCGGCCATCCGGTTCAGCGAGGCCGCCAGCCGGCCCATGCGCCCACGCCGCATCTCCGGCACGCGGTAGTCCAGCCGGCCTTCCGCAAAGGTGCCGGCGGCGGCGGTCAGATTCCCGATCGGACGCAGAATCGATCGCATGACCAGCCACATCCAGAGCCCGATTCCGATCAGCAGAAACGCCACGCCCAGCCAGACGCGCCGCGAGAATGCCTGTTGCAGCTCGGTCAAACCCGGATCATCGGCTTGTCTCGACCCCTGCAATCCGCCCTTCGTGGACTGGCCAGCGAGGTTCCCGACCCGGACTACCTCGCGGTTGAAGCGTTCCACCTGCAGCTGATGGTGGGTGACGAAGGCGGTCAGCAGAAGAACCAGCGAGAGCATCGCCGCCATCAAGGGCGTGCGACGGTGCCCGGCCAGTGCTTCAGCGGGCGGGATCTCCGGCGGCGTTGCCATCAGCGGCCGTTGCCCTCCCGGCCAAACAGGCGCTTGCGCTTCCGGTACAGCGTGGCCGGATCGATCTCGAGGACCGCCGCCGCCTCCTCCAGCGTATCCGTCCGGTCAATGATGCGCCGGATGTGTTCCCGTTCCAACGCCTTGAGTGACACGTTCATTCCGGGCTCCAACTCGCCGTGATCCGCCGCCGCCCCCGAACCCGTGATGGCGGCCGGAAGATCTTCCGGTCCGATCCATTCTCCGGCGCCGAGCACGACGGCGCGCTCGACCGCGTTGCGCAGTTCCCGGAGGTTGCCCTTCCATTCGCTCCGGGCCAGGGCCTGGCGGGCTTCTTCCGAGAAGCCCCGCTTGTTCCGGCCGCACTGGCGGTTGAAGAACTTGAGGTAGTTGTCCGCCAGGCGCTGCAGATCGCGCGTCCGCCGGCGGAGCGGCGGCAGCTCGAGCGTGATCACGTTCAGACGGTAGAAAAGATCCTCGCGAAAACGGCCTTCCTTCACCGCGGCGGCCAGGTCCCGGTTGGTCGCGGCGATGACGCGGACATTGGCGCGCCGCGTCTTGTGTTCGCCGAGCCGTTCGTACTCCTGCTCCTGGAGAAGCCGCAGAAGCTTGGGCTGAATCTCCGACGGCAGTTCGCCGATCTCGTCCAGGAACAGCGTGCCGCCCTCGGCCATCGCGACCTTGCCCCAGGTGTCCTTCAGGGCGCCGGTGAAGCTTCCCTTCACGTGACCGAACAGCTCGCTCTC
>DNDP01000089.1:1630-11605 GCA_003484235.1 Verrucomicrobiales bacterium | reverse complement strand
CCCTTCTCGTGACCGAACAGCTCGCTCTCCAGCAGTTCCCGCGAAAGGCTCGGACAGCTCACCGTGACAAACTCGCGTTCGCAGAAAGGGCTGTGTTCGTGGATTGCCCGCGCGAGGACCGACTTCCCCGTGCCGCTTTCGCCCAGCAGCAGCAGCGTGGCCGGCGAATCTGCCGCCTTCAGGGCCTGCTCGTACACCTTCGCCAGGGCCGGCTCCTCGGTGGTCAGATCGACCTCCGGTGTTTCCGATGACAGGCGGTCCTGAAGAGACTGCACCCGGCCGGTCAGCCGGCGGGTGCGTTCCACGTGTTTGAGCACCTGACGCAGCTGTTCCGGGGTGACCGGTTTGGTCACAAATTCGCTGGCGCCCAGCTTCAGAGCTTCGACCGCCGTCTCGATGGATCCGTGGGCTGTCAGGATGATCACGTCCAGATCCGGCGCAATCTCGAGCAGCTGTGGCAGCAGCTTGAGGCCATCCTCACCGGCCAGTTTCAAGTCCAGGAAGACCGCTTCGAGCCTGTCTTGGCGCGCCGCCGCCAGCCCTGCCGCCCCATCCGCCGCCTCCCGAATGTCATGACCGTCCGCGGAGAGCGCCATCCGCATGGTTTTGCGGATGCTGGTCTCGTCATCGATGATCAGGACTTTCATGTGAAATTCGGACGCGCATCTTAGCTTTCCCGGGGCGTTGGAAAAACCGAAAACGTGGCAGGGGGCCGGAGACATTCCGAATGTCATTATTCTCGGGGTTGTGATTTGGTCTCGCCCGTCGGTTGCAACATCCCATGGCCCTTTTCTACATTCTCAGCGCGCTGGCGTTGATCAGCCTTGGTCTGAACCTTTGGCAATGGCTGGCGGCGCGGCGCTTCCCGCTGCATCAACCGGTGCCGGCTGCGGATGGGCTCCCGCCGGTCACGTTGCTCAAGCCGCTCAAAGGTTGCGATGAACACACCGAAGCGTGCCTGCGAAGCTGGCTGGCGCAGGAGTATCCCGCTCCCATCCAGGCGCTGTTCGGCGTGAAGGACGCGGACGATCCGGTGTGCGAAGTAGTCCGCCGATTGATCAAAGAGTTCCCGCAACACGACATTCGCCTCGTGATCTGTCCGGCGGCGCCGGCGTTGAATCCGAAGGTCTCGACGCTGATCCAGTTGGAACCGCTGATCGGAAGGGCGACTTCAGTCGATCAGGACAACTCCGAACGGGCGGTTGAATCCGCCCTCCCGGAGCGTGCCGTCGTCATCAGCGACGCGGATGTGCAGGTGCCTCCCGGTTACCTCGCCGGAGCAATGACCATCCTGCAACGCGAGGGGGTGGGTCTGGTGAACAGTTTCTACCGCCTGGCCAATCCCGTGAACCGCGCGATGTGGATCGAGGCGGTGGCCGTGAACTGCGATTTCTGGAGCCAGGTCTGCCAGTCGAATTCGCTGCGGCCGATGAAGTTCGCCCTCGGCGCGGCGATGGGGCTGCGCGCGGAAACGTTGCGTCAGGTCGGCGGTTTCGCAGCCTTGGCCGACTACCTCGCCGATGACAATCGCCTCGGCCTGCTCGTCCATCGCGCCGGCCTGCGCGTGGAACTGACGAACGCGGTGGTGGACTGCTTCTCCGGTCCGATGACCCTGCGGCAGGTGTGGGATCATCAACTGCGTTGGGCGCGCACCATCCGCGTGTGCGAACCGGTGCCGTTCTTTTTCAGTGTGCTGACGAACGCGCTCGTGTGGTCAGTGCTCTGGGTGCTGGTTGCAATTCCCTTCGGCATCGGCTGGCAACTCATGACGGCGACCGGAGGCCTGGTCGCCTACGCCGCCGTGCGCCTGGCGACTGCGTGGAACAACGGCGCCAAGCTCACGCAAGGCCGGCTATCACTCTGGAAGATCGCGCAGGTGCTGGATCTGCGGGACGGGCTGGGCTTTCTTTGGTGGCTCTTCGCCTTCCTCGGCAACCGCATCGTCTGGCGCGGCCGCCGCTATCGCATTCTAAAGGAAGGCCGGCTCCAGCCGCTGGACCGCTGATTGAGTTCACCTCGAAAGGACACAAGCCCACCTCGCAAGGCTTCCGCCGCAACCCCACTTGGCAACCGCAGAGATCGCAAAGAACGCAAAAATCCACAGTAATAATGCGTTCAGATGGTCCCGCCGAGTCGGGCCGACGCAGCTTGGATTCGGTTGCGTGGCTCTTCGAGCAGGCAGCTTGGAAACAAAGGGGCAGCCGAACCCGCAGGACCGCACTTCTGCAATCTCTGCGCTCTTTGCGGCAATTTCCTTCCGCCACTACCGTTGCGTCGCTTCGCCGCCATCGGCGACCGCCACTTCGCCGCCTTCCCGCTGCTTCCGCTCCTTCGTCTTTTCACTCCAGGTGATCAGGCCGGACCCGACCACGATCAGGAACACGCCCATCCAGCGGACGTAGCTGACCTCCTCCTTGAGGATGAACCGGGCCGCGATGGTCGTCAGTACGAGGCCGAGCGACGTCAATGGCCAGATGAAGCTCACGTCGCCGCGGGACAGGAGGAAGAGCAGGGTGCCGAAGAAGATCGCCTCGCACAGCACACCAAACAGGACGTTCGGGTTAATCGCGCCGTTCCTGATCAGGCCCCAGACGGCGGCGGCGTTCATCACCGCCGGTTCGCCGATCTGTTTCAAACCGCGGCTGAGATACACCACGCCCACGGCTTCAAAGATCAAACCGATCAGCAAAATGACCACGTACTTGAACATGCGTCACAAATCCTGATGGCGGCACAATTGGATGCCGAGCTTTTTCGCGAGACCCTTCACGAACGGGCTGGTCAGCGCGGCGAACTCCTCCGGAAACGTTTCCAGGCACGGATGTGAATAGATCTCCGAATCGCCGGCCGGCAGCCGGGGCAGGAGCTTCAGCAGATAGTCCTCGGTGACGCGGGCGTTCTGCAGCAGGCCGAACACGGCGTCGGTGTGCCGGCTGCCCAGCCGCCGCAACACCGGTCGCGCCCGCCAGGACAGCAGATGGAAGATGATCGCGTGCGAGACGCGGTAGAGCCATTGGCCGCGCGCGATCCCGGCGTTGAGCCAGAAGAAATCGCGGGTCAGGCGAATGGGCGGAACTCCAAAGCCTGACACCGTAGTCGCCGACGTAAGGAGGCTCTGACCTTCTTCGGTTCCAACGGCGGCGCCTGATGATTCAGTTGAATGGAGCCTCCTCACGTCGGCTGCTACACCTGTTGGGCTGAGGAGACGGGTGAGGATGCCAAAGATAGTCGGGTGCAGATGGAAGTTCAGGTGGCCGTTCAGGTGGTCCATGAGCAGACCCGTCGAGCGGAACTTCGCGATCTGTGCCGCGATCTCGGCTTCGAGTTGCGGGCGGAGCGACCGCTTGAAGAAGGCGCCCATGCCGGCGGCGACGGGATTGTCGGTGAACGCGCCGTCTGCGTTGACCAGCCCGGGTATCTGCGCCGGCGGCAACGTCGCCCGGCCCATCACCAGCGTGAGGTGCAACCCCACGCCGAGCGCCGGATGCTGGTGCGCAAGCGTTACCGCCTCGTCGAAGGCATCGCCGTTGACCATCAGGCTGGCGGTTGTGAGCACGCCCTCGCGATGCGCACGGACGACCGCCTCGTTGATCGCGTGCGAGCGACCGAAGTCGTCGGCGTTGAAGATTACGCGTCTGGAGACACCTTCGTTCATCGGCAAGTGCGCGTTCGGTTTAGCCACTTTGGGAATCGCGGGCGAAACATTTCCATCCGGCCGGTTGTCCATGCGACCCAACCCGGCCGGGGGTGCGCAGTTTCACCTTGCCTCCCAAGGTTGCCGGCTTCTTCATAGCAGCCTGAATCCGGGGTTATGAACGAATTCCACTACGTTGACCGTGAGGGACGGCAGCAGGGGCCGGTGCAGGAGTCGGAGATTCATCGGCTGAGACAGGAAGGTGTCATCGGTCACGAGAGTCCGATCTGGCGGACCGGCTGGACCAACTGGCGCATCTATTCGGCCGCGTTTCCCCAGGGGGGAAGTCCACCGCCGCTGCCAAGGTCCAGACCAAGGGTGTTTTCCCGCGTGGCCGGCTTGACCGGTTGGCTGCTGGTGCTGGTCGGGCTCGGCGCAGCTCTTCCGATCGCGTTCGCGTTGGTCGACGGTTTTGTCTTCCTGACGGCCTCCTCGGACCACGTCGAACGCGATCTCTTGCGTGAATTGCTGCCGTGGGGGCTCACCAGCGCCGCCGGACTGACTGTCGTGGTGGCGTTAATGGCCCGCCGAAAGCTGCCGGCCGTTCCGGCCATCCTCTGTCTGATGTTGAATCTCGGCTCGCTGGGGCTGCTGTTCGTGACCGTGGCGATGAACCGGGCCTCGGAGTTCAAGTCCGATGTGATTGCCAGCATCAGCCAAGGCGATTTCGTCGAGATCGACCCGCTCGATTCCGACGGCAGGGCGACCGGTCCGGAACGGGAGGCCATCCAGGATGCCTGGTATCGGCGGCACATGCTGACGGCCTGGCTTGAGCGCACCCCGACGAACGCCCCCGGCTACGCCCGCCATCGCGAGGTGATTGAGCTGTCCGTCCGTAGGGCCGAGTCCAGCCTGAGCGTCGATGAATGGGACCGGTTCAACCTGCTCTACCGCGACTACGTCAGCGTGGAGAAACTCGATGCCCACGCGATCCTCGCCTGCATGGACCTCGATCTGCCGTGGACCACGCGGGCGGAGCTGTTGTCGGCCGCGGACGAGCTCTTCGACCGGCAGGCAGGCAACCACGCCCTGCGGTTCCTCTGTGCCAAGCTTCTTGGGGAATCGCGGGCGAAGGCGGGTCCCGGTCACGGCAGCGTGGATGAGGCGGATGACGAGACACTGGAACAGTTGCGACTGGCGATCGAAGCCGGCGCCTACGGGCCGGATGAGTGGATCGCCCTGAGCTTTCACATTGCCTCAATTGGCGCCGACGGACTGCTCGAACGCCGCGGCCCCGACCTGATCAAGGCTCTCGGGGAAAACCCGTCCGTGCCGGAATGGCTGACCGAGCGTTGGAAAGGCGCCTGGGAGATCAAGCAGGCGTGGAAGGCCCGCGGCGGCGGCTTTGCCAACAGCGTCTCCGACCGTGGCTGGGATCTGTTTCTGGAACACAGCGCCAGGGCGGAAGTACATCTCCAGCGATCGTGGGAGCTCGAACCTTCGCTGCCGTTTGCCGCCCAGGAGATGGTTTACGTGCAGCTCGGCATCGGCGGCTACGAGGAGATGCGTCTTTGGTTTGACCGGACGATCGCAGCAGACTTCGATTACGGCGGTGCCTACGGACGCCTGCTCTGGGGATTGCGCCCGCGCTGGCACGGTTCCCATCAATCGATGCTCGAATTCGGCCGCGTGTGCGCCGCCACGAAGCGCTTCGATACGGCGGTGCCCTGGCGGATGCATGAAGCCGTCCACGACGTCATCTCGGAGACCAAGCAGCACGCGGCCCTGCTCCGGAGGCAGGATGTATACCAGGACTTGATCGGTGTTTACTCAGGATACGCCGACATCGCCGCTGATGAGCCTGAGCGGAGGCGGAGACACCTTTCCTGGAAACTGGCGACCGCTGTGTTTGGCGCACACTGGGACGACGCCGAACGGTTTCTTGAGGAGGTCGGCGCCGTCCCGTCGATGGAGGTCTGTCGCCAGTTTGAGCTGAATCCGCAGGACCTTGCGCTGGCGGCGATCGGACGGGGCGACTCGGTGAATCATCCCGCTTTTCAAGCGGTCCTTCATCTGGGCAATCAGCGCTTCGCCGAGGCATCCGCAGCGCTCAGGGAGGCGCAACTGCTCACAGCTCCGAACCGCCCGGTGTTCCGTCGCTGGCTGGAAATCCTCGCGCATCAGGTGGGTGTCCAACAGCAACTCGCCGACGGCAGCCCGATCGCGATCACGGACGGCGAATTGGACGTTGCTTGGGAGCAGTTTCCCGCGGACGCCAGGATGGTGTCCGCGAACCACATCGAACTTTCAGCGCACTCCGACTATCAGGATCTCCTTTCCCGCTTCGACCTCGGCAGCGAGGTGGTGATTGAAGGCTCCTTCAGCATTGAGCCCCCGGAGGCGGACTTCGAGCTGCACCTCAAATATGGCAACTTCTACCAGTTCCAGAGCGCCTGGCGCACCGTGCGCTTCCGCCGCTACCGGGATGAGCCGATGATCGGGCTGAGCCGTGGCCTGTTGCAGCCCACCCACACCGGCAAGACCGAATTCGAAGAAGAGAATCGATTTACAATCGTTCTGACTCCCGTGGGCGGCAGCGTCGTTCTGAACGGCAGTGAAGTGATCGATGCGGAAGGCTTGCGCGACAATCTGCTGCGCTCGGGCAAGAAGCAGTTCGGGATCACCTTCGGCAGCAGCCCGGAGCAGGCGAAGATCACCTTGAAAGACGTGACCTTGCGACGGCCCTAGCGGACGCCGCCACTACCGGGTTCACTGCCGGGTCGTCACGCCCTGCCGCTTCAGCATCTCCTCCATCACCTGGTTCATCATGTGATCGGCGAGCGGCTTGGTGGTCTCGTCGAGTCCGGCCAGGACGCGCTTCAGCTCGTTCGGATCGCCGGCGCCCGTCGAAGGATCCTCGGTGGCAAGCACCTGTTCGACAGCCGTGATCGCTTGTTCCAGGTCCTGGCGATAGTCCGCGTCCAGTTCGTCGGCATATTGCGCCATCCCCTTGCGCGTGGCGCCGAGAGTTTCCCGGGCGCGAAGCGTCGCCTCGATCCAGCGTCGGGCGGCCATGTCCGCGAACGCGTGCTCGACCGATTCCTCAACCATCTGTTGAACATCGGCGTCATCGACGTCCACCGCCGACTTCAGCTCGACCACGGTCTCGCGGTTCGTCTTCAAGTCGCGGGCCAGCACGTGGAGGATGCCGTTGGCGTCGATCTCGAACTGCACGCCGACGCGCGCGGTCCCGCGCGGCGCGGGCGCAAACTCCAGCTCGAACTGGCCGAGGCTCCAGTTGTCCTTCGCCTTTTCGCGTTCGCCCTGGAGGACGCGGATGAGCATGCTCTGCTGGTTGTCCACGGCGTTGGTGAACTTCTCGCCGGCCTTGCACGGGATGGTCGTGTTGCGCGGAATGATGACGTTCATCAACCCGCCGAACGTCTCGAGCCCGAGCGACAGCGGCGTCACGTCGAGCAGCAGCAGGTTCTGGAACTCGCCGGAAAGAATCGCACCCTGGATGGCGGCGCCGAGCGCGACCGCTTCGTCCGGGTTCTGGGAGGTGTTCAACGACGGCCCGCTGCGTTCGTGATGCCCGGTGCCGAGACGGAGCCCGCCGCGTTCCTCCTCGAAATCGGCGCAGCCAAACCATTCGCTGACGAGCTGGCGCACGAGCGGCATCCGGGTCTGACCGCCGACAAGGATGACCTGATCCAACTCGCGGGCTTCCAGCTTGGCGTCGGCAAGTGCGCGCAGGCAATGGGCGCGCGTGCGCTCGACGATCGGGCGGGCGAGGCGTTCCAGTTCATCGCGGGCAATCCGGTATTCAAAGCTGAAATCCGGGGTGATGAACGGGAGACTGATGTTGGCAACCGTTTCCGCACTGAGCCTGATCTTCGCAAGCTCGGCGGCCTCCCCGAGGCGGGCGGGTAGCAGTTCGGCTTCCGCGGCCGCCGGTCCGCCGGTCTCCCTGATCCTGGCCATCAGGTGATTGACCAACGCCGTGTCGATGTCGTCGCCGCCGAGACGGGTGTTGCCGTTGGTGGCCAGCACCTGGAAAACTCCTTCGCGCAGCTCGAGAATTGAGAGGTCGAACGTCCCGCCACCGAGATCGAACACGGCCACGCGCGCGTGCTCCTTGAGCTTGTCGAGACCGTAGGCGAGCGCGGCGGCGGTCGGTTCGTTGACGATCCGCTCGACGGTGAAACCGGCCAGTTCACCGGCGGCCTTGGTGGCGTTGCGCTGGGCGTCGTTGAAATAGGCGGGCACCGTGATTACGGCGCGGTTCACTTCGCCGCCCAGATCGGCTTCGGCAACGGCCTTCAACCGTTTCAAAACCTCCGCCGAAATCTGCTCGGGCGTCCAATCGACTCCGTGCAGCGGAATGCGCACCGCTCCGCCGCCATCGCCCTGCACGGGGTAGGTCAACAGCATTTCCTCGCGCGGTATGTCCGTGCCGCGGCGGCCCATGAAGCGCTTGACCGAGTAGACCGTCTGCGCCGGCTTCATCGCCCGCACCCGGCGTGCGGCCTGGCCCACCAGTGGTTCCGCTCCGGCGGCCGGCACATGCACGACCGAGGGCGTAAGCCGTCGCCCCTCGGCGTCGGCGATCACGTACGGAATGCCCGAATCCACCACCGCGACGGCGGAGTTGGTCGTGCCCAGGTCGATGCCCACAATCTTGCTCATGCCGGGGGCGGAGGTTTCAACAGGAGCCGGCAAATGGCAAACGGTAATCGGAATCGCGATTCGTCCTGCTAGAGGAAGCAGGCAATCTCCTCCAGCGGCCTGCGGTGGATGTCCGGCACGCGGACTCCCTCGGCCGGATGGCCAACCACCAGCAGCAGGAACGGCTTCTCATTCGACGGCCGGTCAAGGATGCCGTTCAGGAACTTCATTGGACTGGGGGTGTGCGTCAAAGTGGCGAGACCGGTGTGGTGCAGTGCGGTGATCAGGATGCCGGTCGCGATTCCCACCGACTCCAGCGGATAGTAGGTCCTGGTCACCCGGCCATCCGCAAGTTGCACTTTCCGGAGTGCGAATATGGCGATCAGCCAGGACGCATCTTCCAGGAACGCTTTGCTGGCATCCGTTCCCAGCGGCGCCAGCAAATCCAGCCAGCCGTCAGGTGCCCGATGCTCATAGAACTCGCGTTCTTCGGCCTCCGCCGCCGTGCGAATCTCCCTTTTCACGGCGGCGCTGGAGATGGCGATGAATCGCCACGGCTGCAGGTTGGCGCCGCTTGGCGCGCTTCCGGCGGCTGCGATGCACACTTCAATCACCGACCGGGCGACCGGTTTCTTCGAGAAATGCCGCACGGTTCTCCGGTGGCGGACTTCGTCGCGAAAGGTGGTCGCTCTCAGCAGCATCTCGTCCGGGTCGCGATGAACGAAGCCAGGCAGGGGAATGGTCGTTGCGGCGTGCATTGTGGCGCAGTGTAGGCCGCCGGTGGCCGAAGGAAAGGCCGGTCGACAATCGCAACAGATTCTGCGGACTGGGCAGGCAGCCCGTCGGAACGCTCCCCGAACTCCGCGCATTTCTTGGCTGGTGATAATGGTTTAGGCATGTTGGGCGGGAGAAATTGAGTTGTCAGCGGCGAGACCACTGGTATCTTCACGGCTCATTCGAATGAGTGGCGATTCAGCAGATACCCAGAATGCCGGTGATCTGGTGCGTAATTCCTCGCTGTACCGGGAGTTCCAGGCGGAGCGTGAGGAGATCCTGAAGCACAAGTGGATCGAATCGGAGAAGGCCGGATATGACATCGGCTTCGAGCAGGCGCTGACCGACTGGATCGTCAATCACCGTGCGAAGTGGCGGCGGACCCGGCAGACAACCGGCGGCTAGCCGGCCCGACTTCTTACTTTACCCGGCTCGGGCAGGGCGGGCAGGCTTTCCGGCGGCATGGCTGAAACGAACGTGCTCCTCACCACCAACGCGCTGAACAAGGCGCTGGTCCGGATCGCCCACGAAATCTCCGAGCACAACGAGGCCACCAGGGATGTCGTGCTGGTGGGCATCCAAAAGGACGGAGTCTTTCTTGCCAACCGCCTGGCTGACCTGCTGAAGGGCATCTGGAACCACGACGTTCCCTGCGGCACGCTGGATGTGAGCATGCATCGGGACGACCTGGGGCAGACGCCGGTTCCGCATGTCATGCCCACCTCGTTGCCCGACCAGCTCGAAGGGAAAACCGTGGTGCTGGTGGACGACGTGCTGTTCAGCGGCCGGACCGTGCGCGCGGCGTTGGACGCCCTGCACCACTATGGCCGCCCGCACCGCGTCCAGCTGGCCGTGCTCGTTGACCGCGGACATCGTGAGCTGCCCATCAAGGCGGATTT
>DNDP01000089.1:1172-1310 GCA_003484235.1 Verrucomicrobiales bacterium | reverse complement strand
ACGGGCGGCAAGGACGTCGTTTACCTCCTGCGCAAATGACTTGGAAACGCAAGCACCTGCTCGACATCGAGTCCCTCAGCGTCGAGGAACTCGTCACCATCCTCGACACCGCCCGTGCCTTCAAGGCGGTGGGCGAAC
>DNDP01000089.1:0-838 GCA_003484235.1 Verrucomicrobiales bacterium | reverse complement strand
GCGCAGCGGCTGACCGCGGACGTGATTAACTTCTCCGCCGAAGCCTCGAGTTTTCGGAAGGGCGAAACCCTCAAGGACACGGCACTCAACCTGCAGGCGCTCAACGCGGACATCATCATCCTCCGGCACGGCGCTGCCGGAGCACCGCATTTTCTCTCCCGCGTCCTCAACGCCAGCGTGGTCAATGCCGGCGACGGCGCCCACGAGCACCCCACCCAGGCGCTGCTGGACGTTTACACGATCCGCGAGAAGAAGGGCGAATTGAAGGGGCTGAACGTCACCATCATGGGCGACATCCTCTACAGCCGGGTGGCGCGCTCCAACATCTGGGCCCTCACCAAGCTCGGGGCGATGGTCACGCTCTGCGGGCCGCGCACGCTCGTGCCGGAGGTGTTCGAGGAAATGGGCTGCCGGGTCACGCACAGCATCGACGAGGCGATCGAGGGGGCGGACATCATCAACCTGCTGCGCATCCAGCACGAACGGCAGCGCCGGATCATGTTCCCCAGCATCGGTGAGTACGCGGCGCTGTTCGGCCTGAACAAGTCGCGCTTCAAGCAGATCAAGCCGGACGCGCTCATCATGCATCCGGGACCGATCAACCGCGGCGTCGAGATCGACAGCGACCTCGCCGATTCCGATCGCAGCGTCATCCTCCAGCAGGTGACCAACGGCATCGCCGTGCGCATGGCGGTCATGTCGCTCGCGCTCGGCAGCCACGCCCGGAGCGGCGGGGAGCCCGGGTGAGAGTGCTCGTCTGCGGGGCGCGCATCGTCGATCCGGGCGCCGGGCTCGACGTGCACGGCGACCTGTGCACGGCCGACGGGCGCATCGTCGC
>DNDP01000441.1:4976-5922 GCA_003484235.1 Verrucomicrobiales bacterium | reverse complement strand
TCACGTTTGATCCGCTCCTCGGCGATGAGTTCCCCCAGGTTGGGGTCTGGCGTTGTGGCCGGCATCGGCACCACGTCGCCAAATCTGAGTCCGCGGTTGGAAAGGCCGGTGAACAGCCCCTCGAGGTAGGCGGTCTGTTCGCCGTTCAGCGGCTGGCCAGCGATTTCCTTGAAGGGTAGGGTGGTGGTCATGGTCGTTCAGTAAACGTCCCGTAGATAGCGCTTGTCCTTCTTGAGTTGGGCGACGTAGTCGACGGCCTGATCGGCCGATCTGCCGCCCTCCGTCTGGACGATCTGGTGGAGCGCGGCATCGACGTCCTTCGCCATGCGCTTGGCGTCGCCACAGACATAGAAGTGGGCACCCGCCTCGAGCCAGTTCCACAGCTCGGCCGCCGCCTGCAGCATGCGGTTCTGCACGTAGATCTTCTCCGATTGATCGCGGCTGAACGCCAGGTCCAGCCGGGTCAGCACCCCCTCGGCCTGCATGGCCTGCAGCTCCTCGCGGTAGAGGAAGTCAGACGCGGACTTCTGATCGCCGAAGAACAGCCAGTTCCTGCCCTTCGCGCCCGTGGCGCAGCGTTCCTCCAGAAACGCGCGGAACGGGGCGATGCCGGTGCCGGGACCGACCATGATGATGGGGAGGTCACCATTCTCCGGCAGGCGGAAACCATGGGACTTCTGGACAAAGACCGGCAACGGAGTGTCGTTCTGCGCCACGCGATCGGCCAGGAATGTCGAACAGACTCCTCTGCGGGATCGCCCATGTGATTGGTAGCGCACCGCTGCCACCGTCAGGTGAACCTCGCCCGGATGCGCCTTCGGGCTGGAGGAGATCGAGTAGAGACGGGGCTGAAGCTTCGCGAGGAAGCCGACGAACTCGGCCGGCGAAAACCTGACCCCGGGATGGGCCAGCAGGAGGTCGATGATCTCGCGGCCCCGCAGCCAGT
>DNDP01000441.1:1056-4753 GCA_003484235.1 Verrucomicrobiales bacterium | reverse complement strand
CGATGATCTCGCGGCCCCACAGCCAGTCCGCCAACCGGTTCTTATTCTCCGGCTGGAGCAACAACTTCAGATCGGCGTCGCCGGCGGTTTCGGCGATTCTTAGGATCAGGGATTGTGACGGCTTGGTGATCGCGTAGTTCTTGGTCAGAGCCTGACGCAGCGGGGTCTCCTCTCCGTCGGGGTCCTTCACCGCCTCCTCGCCGTCGCAGCCGAGAGTCCGGATGATTTCGTCGACCAGTTCGGGACAGTTCATGCCGAAGACCCCGAGCGCATCGCCGGCCTCGTAATCGAGTCCGGAACCGGCGAGCGAAATCTCGAAGTGCCGGGTGTCCTTGGCGGAGCCGGCCAGATTGAGCCTGCGGTTTGTTACGAGCCGGGCGGGGAAGGGGTTCTTGCGGGACCACGGTTGCAGGACAGGCATCCTGCCTGTGAGTGGCGCGTCCGCGGTCTCCTCGACCGATATCGGCTCCCCGGTGGTCGCTGCCCCGTCTCCGTTCCGGGACAGGCTGGCAGCCTGTCCCGCCTTGAGCTTGTCCCACAGTGCGCTCATCCACTGGCCGGCGGCTGCCTCGTAATCGACATCGCAGTCGACGCGATCGTGGATGCGACGCGCGCCCAACGCGGCAAGGCGTTGATCGAACTTTTTGCCGGCACCGCAGAATTCGGAGTAGTTCGTGTCTCCAAGCGCCAGCAGCGCATAGCTGAGATTCTCCAGCCTGGGTGTAGAGTCGGCCTTGATGTAGTTCCAGAAGTTCACCGCGTTGTCCGGCGGATCGCCTTCGCCCCAGGTGCTGGTAATCACCACCAGCCGGCTCTCCTTCGTGAGGTCGACTTTTTCGTAGTCGTTCAGCTCCATGACTCGGGGCGCGAAACCTCTCTGATGGGCCTCCTTCGCCAGACGTTTGGCCAAGCCCTCCGCCGTGCCCGACTGGCTGCCATACATGACCAGCAACGGTTCCCTGGATGCCAACGGCGCGGGTGCCTCGCCCGGTTCATCCAGGTTGGCGTCGGAAAACAGGCCGGCAAAAAAGCCGTTCAACCAGGCCCGCTGCTCGGGTGTGAACGGTGCACTGCCGGGTATGAATGGAATGGATGCCATGATTCGATCGGCGACCGGTCGGTGCCCGGCCTGCGGGCAAAGCCCGTCCGCGTGGGTTTCAGCACCGGAGGTGCCGGGCAGTCCCGGCAGGGGCGACTGCGAATTGAATTGTTCGGTCACCGATGATGAACGCCCTTCATGCTGTCGTGGAACCCGCCATCAACGGCAGGTTTCGAGGTGTCGCCCATCGCGAAAGCCGACTGTTGCACGTCGGACGCGGACGTGTGCCGTGCCTGCCTTACAGCATTGGAATTGCCCGGGCTGTGCAAAATCCAACAGCCGAGCAATTGGTTGTGACGGTGTCACCATCCGGATGGGCGGCGTGTCAGATGCTCTCGTCTACGACCAGGGAGAAGCGACCCGGTTCAGCAATCATCACAACGACGCCCGTCGAATGAACGTTTCCAGCTAGCACCGGGGCGGATGGTCTGGACGGAGGACGGTTGGCCAAAGGCTGAAGTGCTGCCGGAAGACTCCGCGTTGGCTCGAGAGGTCGTGAACTGCACGAGCTGCTGACCGCAGCCCGATCACGGGGACGCGGGCAGCCGCCTTTCGATGTTTCAGTGTCGGAGCGATGGCCGTTGACCCGGCGCAGGCCCCCTTGTCATGCCAATATCCCACCACTCCGTTCGGACGCCGGCAGGGCCGGAATATGGTTTGATCTGGCGGTTGTCTGCGCTGGTCATCTGCGTGACAGCCGTCTCTGCCCAATCCGTGGTCGAATGGAAGCCGCTTGCGGCAAGACCGTAGCGAACAGCTGGCGGACCTTTGTACAAGGCACATCGCCCGGAGGACAGCGGAGTGGTCCACCGCCTGGAGTTGCCTGACCGTGCTACTGGGAATTCCGCGGCTCCAAGGGAGCAACCGGCACTTCACCTGACTGGTGTTGTTTGCGGTATTGCAGCGGGGTGATGCCCATGCGGCGGCGAAATTGAAGCGAGAAGGAGCTTTGATCGTAGAACCCCAACGAGACCGCGATGTCCAGAATCGAATCGCGGCCCTGACTCAACTCCTCGCAGGCGGTCTTGATGCGCAGGCGGGTGATGAATTCCTGGGGGCTCATCTTCAGGATCTCCTGAAACCGCCGGTCCAGCTGCCGAACCGACAGGTGAGCCTTCGCGGCGACGTCCATGATGAGGATCTTTTCCCGGAAATGCTGGCGAATGAACTGGATTGCCGGCTCGATCCTCAGGTAGGGCTGAATGCTGCGCTTGTCCGATTCGTAGCTTTGCGTTGTGCCCATGACGCCCACCACTCCGCCGCCTCCGCTGAATACGGGCAACTTGTTGGTGAGATACCAATCCGGGAGTCCGTCCGGGTTGATGAACAGTTCGACGATGTGCAGACGTGGCTTCCGGTGCTGCATCACCCACGCGTCGTCGGCCCGGAAATGGTCGGCCAATGATTTAGGAAACAGTTCGTAATCCGTCCTGCCGATCAGCGCTCCTTCGCGGGCGACGCCGACGTGTTCGAGGAATGCGGAGTTGGCGCAGACGATTTCAAACTGGGCGTTCTTGGCAAAGAAGGAGACACCCGGAAGATGTTCAAAGAGGGTGCATAACGATCCGGATGGTCCGATCGCTTCAAAGAACTGCTGCTGCTTGGGATGTCTTGCCATTGGGTCAAACAGGTCGTGAAGTGCTCAATGCCATGCAAGACGGACCCATCGAGTCGAGGTTTCAGCCAAGACGCGTCCATCGTGAAATCGTGAGGCCTGTATCGAACAGCCAGGAATGTTGATGAATTGCTTCGCGGCGTCTCGAATGAACTCTCCTATCGTTTGGAAATGGCGGCGAATCAGTAAGTTGGCCGCGGAAGGGGCCGGCTGAAGCGATTCGTCGGCTGAGTGAATCAATGGCCGATTTCTCACAAATAATGGCTGTTCGACACAAGACCAGCCCTCGACAAACGGGCAGGGTGAAGGCTCGCCCGTGAGCAAGCCGCTTGATATCGTCGTCATCGGTCCCGGATTCGCCACCGAATCCGGTTCCTTCTGATTGAAACCTTTTCCTCGACCAACATGAAAACTTGCATCAACCAATACGCACTGGCCCTCCTCTTCGTTGCCGGCCCCTGTTTCGCCCAGGACAACCCGCCCGTCGACGACTGGAAACCCGCTTCGTCGAACCAGCCGGGAAGAGAGTACCCAAAGGTAAACTCAGAGGGCCGCGTGAAGTTCCGCATCGTGGCCCCCGACGCGACGAGCGTGGGGTGCACCTTTCGCGACAGCAGCGAGTTCACGAAGGGCGGGGACGGCGCCTGGTATGGCTACACGCGGCCGCTGGACGAGGGTTTTCATTACTACCTCCTCAAGATCAATGGCGCGGAAGTGCCGGACCCGAACAGCATGATGTTCTTCGGCGCCATGCGCTGGGGGAGTGCCGTCGAGATTTCGGCCAAGGACCAGGATTTCTATGCGCTCAAGAAGGTGCCGCATGGCCAGTTGCGCGAGCTTTACTTCCATTCGCCAAGCACGGACTCCGAGCGCCGCGCGTTTGTGTACACGCCGCCCGGCTACGATCAGAATCCGGATCAACGCTACCCGGTACTTTATCTACAGCACGGCTGGGGTGAGAACGAGTATGGCTGGGGCGCCCA
>DNDP01000441.1:0-887 GCA_003484235.1 Verrucomicrobiales bacterium | reverse complement strand
TTCATCATCGTGATGATCTACGGCATGACAAACGAAACCCGGATGGGCGGCCTGCGGGAGTTCAAAATCGAGCCGTTCGAGACGGTGCTCGTCAAGGAACTGATCCCTTTCATCGACGCCAACTTCCGCACGCTTTCCGATCAGCCCAACCGCGCCATGGCCGGCCTTTCCATGGGTGCCATGGAGACCAAGACGATCACGTTGAGGAACCCCGATGTGTTCTCGCACATCGGACTATACAGCGGCGGAAGCATCCGTCCGGAGGACGTCGGCGACATGGAAGCCTTCAAGAAGAGCAACAAGCTGGTGTTCGTCAGCTACGGCAGCCGCGAGCTGGGGGGCAACCGTCGCGGAGGCGATCCCAAGGAGGCCATTGCCGCGCTCAAGGAGGCAGGCATCAACAGCCATTTCTACGTCTCTCCCAATACGGCGCACGAATGGCAGAGCTGGCGGCGGAGTTTGCGCGAAATGGCACCCTTGTTGTTCAAAAATTGAAACCGGATCCCGGCAATTTCCCTCTATTGGCCTGAAAACCTGCTCAGTTTATGAAAGCTCTCTTGGCACTCCTTACATTGGCGGGGTGGCAGTTGGCGGCGCTGGCGGCCGATGTCACCGGCACCTGGAAAGCCGAATTCGACACCCAGATCGGCGTTCAGAAATACACCTTCACCTTGAAACAGGACGGCAAAACCGTCACCGGCAAGGCGAATTCGATCATTGGCGACGGCAAGAACGAGTCGTCGCTGGCGGAAGGCAAGATCGACGGCGACACCGTTTCGTTCGTTGAACTGCTCAACTTCCAGGGCAGCGACCTGCGGATCAGTTACCGGGGCAAGGTCTCCGGCAAGGAGATCAAGTTCAGCCGACAGCACCTCGACAAACGTCAG
>DNDP01000299.1:13496-17354 GCA_003484235.1 Verrucomicrobiales bacterium | reverse complement strand
GCCGCCGAAGCGCCCCGCCGCATCCGCACCGGGGTCATCGGCTGCGGCAGCGTCTCCAACGCCTACCTGCCCGTGCTCACGCAGTCACCCTTCGTCGAGGTGGTCAGCCTCTGCGACATACGTCCCGAGCGCGCGCGGAAGCAGGGGGCCGCCTACAAGGTCGCTAACACCTATCCACACATCGATGCGATGCTGGCGGGCGTGCCGTTCGACTTTCTCGTGAACCTCACCGACATGCAGGAACACGAACGCCTGAACCGCCAGGCGCTCGAGGCCGGGAAACATGTCTGGAGCGAAAAACCCATCGCCAACTCACTGGCAGCCGGACAGCAGCTGTTGGCGCTTGCCCGGAGCGGTGGCCTGCGGCTCTGGGGCGCGCCGATCACCGTGCACAGCCCGCAGTTCGCGTTCATGGCAAAACAGGTCAACGCCGGCAGGCTGGGTCGGCTTGCCGCCGCCCATGCTCATTACGGTCATGAAGGCCCCGGTTGGTCGGCATTCTTCTACGAGAAACTCGGCGGTTCGATGCCCGATCTCGCGGTTTACAATCTCACTTCGCTGACCGGCCTGCTCGGCCCGGCAAAGCACGTCACGGCAATGCTGAGCATCGTGACTCCCGAACGGACGGTCGATGACAAGGGACGGATCAAGGTGGACGAAGAGGACAACGCGATGGTGTTGATGGACCACGGCAACGGCGTGATCTCGCACGTCCAGTCGGGCTTCAACTACTTCAATCCGCACGGACACGACGGCCGCAAGGAGACCCGCTACACGATCGACGTGGTCGGCTCCGAGGGGTTCATGGGTCTGGTCGGCTACGACTGGGCGCCCCTGGGGGTGGATCTCGCCACGCACGGCTCGCCCAAGCTCGAGCGGCACGTGACCGATGCCGAAGGCTACATCTGGCAGCAGGGAGCGGCGCTGGCGGCGGAGACCATTGCGACGGGGAAGGAACTGCTCGCCACACCGGAACACGCGTTGCACGTGCTTGAAATCATCACCGCCGCGCGCGAGTCGTCCGCCACGGGCCGGCGGATCCCACTTTCGTCCACCTTCAAGTGGCCGGTGATCACCGGCTGAACGGCAAACCGGTTCAGCGCTCCGCGATCGCCGCAGCCAGCGTCCCCACAGCCTCGTCGAGTGCCCGGGAAAGTGCTTTTACGCCGTTGGCGGCGCGGTCGGGTCCCGACTCGAAAGTCTTCTTCGCGACGGTCGATGCAGCACGACCCGCCTCTCCGGCGGCTGCGGAGGTTGTCAGCCTCCACGAGATTGCGACGACCGCTTCATTGTTGCCCGTCAGTTCGAACCGATCGACCGAGAGCTGCAGGTAGACGGCCTCGCCGTCCGAACTTGAGCGCGGGCTGCGGGTCACCACGGAGCCGGGCAGGGCGGTCTCGAGCCGGGCGCTGATGGAGCGGGGCAGCGCCTGCGACAGAGGTTCCGCCCAGCGGTGCAGCGTCAGGGGAACGATCTCGTGTCCGCCGCGCCGCTCCACGAGGCTGGATTGATCGGCATAGCCGGCGAGCGAGATGCTGCCGATCAGCAGGAGGTCGCGGCGTTCCGGTTCCGGTGCGGCCGGGGAAGACGGTGCATCGATCGTGTAGAACCGGGTGGGGTCCGGCGCGGGATCGAGGTTGATGCAGCCGGTGAGCGAGAGCGCCCCGAGCGCGGCGACGGCGATGCATGCTTTTCCAAAATGCGTGGTCATGGTTCTCCCTGGTAGCGTCCCTTGATGAGCAGGGCGGGGTTGCGCGAGAGTTCATCGGTCAGCTCGCGGAGCGAACGCGCGGCCAGCGCGGTCTCTGCCAGCGTCTTCTGAAGGTCCGTCATCAGCGGCGACTCGTCGGCGACGACGCCCTGGAGATCGGCGGCCAGCCGCTGGAGCTCGCCGAACGTGCGGGAGGCATCCTCCGCCATGCGGGTGAAGTTGGCGCCGAGCGGTTTCACCTCCGCCTGGAGCGTGCCGAGGACGTCGCGCGCCTTGTCGGATGTCTCACGGAAGGAATCCACCGTGGCGATCCATTTCGGGGAGTCGACAAGGTCCTTCATGGAGGCGAGCACGCCGGCGAGCTGGTCGTTGAGCTGCTTGACCTGGAGCTCGCCGAGCGAGGTGTTCAGCCGGTCCAGAATCTGGTTGAGCTGGTTGGCCATGCCGCCGAGGTCGACGGTGCTGAGGGACTTGATGAATTCCACGAGCCCGGTCGGCTGCGTTGGGATTTCGGGCAGCGACTCGTCACCAAAAAACCTCGGCGTGCCCGCACCCGGAAACAAATTCAGGCTCACGTAAAGCCGGCCGGTGATCAGGCTCTCGGTCTCGAGGGTGGCGCGCAGGCCCTTCTCGATGAGGCTTTCCAGCTTGGCGGGGTTGGTCAGGAGCGACATCTCGTCGCCGCTGTACTTCAGACTGTTCTCGTCGAGCTCGACAACCACCGGGATCTTCAGCTCCCCGCCGTTGGGTGCCATCGCCAGCGAGATGCTCTTGACGTAGCCGATGGTCACGCCCTTGAACTTCACCGCCGAGCCCTCGGCCAGCCCGTTCACCGAATCGGAGAAGTACATGATGATCGGGACCGGCTTGGCGAACAGGCGCGCGGAGCCAAGCAGGCCGATGGTGATCACCAGAATCGCGATGCCCACCAGGACGAAGGCGCCGACCTTGGCCGGATTGGCTTGTTTGCTCATGTCAGTGCGTTGGTTGCTTGCGGCCGCCCCGGGTCAGGAACGCCCGCACCGCGGGATCGTCCGAGGACCGGGCCAGCTCGCGGGGATTTCCCGCCGCCGTGACCGTGCGGCTCTGGTTATCGAGAAAAATGGCGTGGTCGGCGACGGCAAAAATGCTGTCGAGCTCGTGGGTGACCATGACGATGGTGGTGCCAAGGTTGTCACGGAGGCTGAGGATCAGCTCGTCGAGCCGCTGCGAGGTGATTGGATCGAGCCCGGCCGAGGGTTCGTCGAAGAAGAGGATCTCGGGGTCCAAGGCCATCGCCCGGGCCAGACCCGCGCGCTTCATCATGCCGCCGGAAATCTCGGACGGATAGTGATGCTCGAAGCCTTTGAGACCCACGAGGGCAAGCTTGAGCCGCACGATCCGCTCGATCTCGGGCGCGCGGAGCCCCGTGTGCTCCTCCAGAGGCAGGGATACGTTTTCAGCGAGTGTCATCGAGCTCCACAGGCCGCCGCCCTGAAAGAGGACGCCGAACCTCCGCTCCATTGCCTCCCGTTCTGCGTCGGTCGCAGACAGGAAGCTCCGGCCGTCGTAGAGGATGTCCCCTTTGGGCGGGGTGCGCAGGCCGATCATGTTCCAGAGCAGCGTGCTCTTGCCGCAGCCGCTCCCGCCCATGATCACGAACACCTGGCCCCGCTCCACACGGGCGCTGATGCCGCGCATGACGACAAACGAGCCGTAGGCCAGCTCGACGTCCTGCAGCTCGATGTGGGGCGTGTCGGGCATGTTCAGAAGTTGAAAATGTTGAACATGACGGCGAACACGGCGTCGGCGATCACGATTGCCGTGATGCCGGAGACCACGGCGGTGGTCGCCGCCTGGCCCACGCCCGCGGCGTTGTTCGCGCAGCGGATGCCGTTGTAGCAGCCGGCCACGGCCACGATGATGCCGAACACGAAGCTCTTCATGAAACCGGCGGCGCAGTGCCGGAAGTTCAGCGCCTCGATGGTCTGGTTCCAGTACTCCTGCAGCGTCAGGTCCAGCATGCCCACGCCGATCAGCAGCCCGCCGACGATGCCGGCGAGGTTCGCGAAGACCGTCAGCAGCGGCATCATCAGCGTCACCAACCGCACGTTCGAAGGGCGCTGCCACTTCCAGATCACGACGCCGATCAACCCCGGCAACTCGGG
>DNDP01000299.1:13103-13251 GCA_003484235.1 Verrucomicrobiales bacterium | reverse complement strand
CGATCTCCTGGTTCACCTTCATGGTTCCCAGCTGCGCCGCGTAGGCCGCGCCGGTCCGGCCGCACATGATGATGGCGGACATGATGCAGCCCATCTCTCTGACCATGGCAATGGCCACGAGGTTTGCCACGTAAATGGCCGCCCCGAA
>DNDP01000299.1:12394-12852 GCA_003484235.1 Verrucomicrobiales bacterium | reverse complement strand
TGCTGCAGCTGCACGGCTCCGACGAAGGCCAGGATTAGCCCGACGAGAAACGCGATCAGCAGGTTGATTCCCAGCGCCTCGGCTCCCGCCTCTTGCATGAAAAGAAACAGGTCGCGCGGACGGAACTGTGCCCTGCCCCGCATCAGGCGTCCCGCGGCCAGCGTGCATTCTCCGATGAACTCGGCAACCTGCCGGCAGGTTGTCCGGAGCTCGTTCACCCGCAATCCAATACGGGTGGCCAGCCCGCCGGCGGGCTGGTCGCCCTTGGTGTCCGTTTTTTCCGGCACGGCCGCCGCCAGCTCCAGCGTTTTGCGGACGCCCTCGGGCAGCGTTCCGGTGTCGCAGCGGATCTGGCGCGCCCGGCACCGGTCCAGAAATTCCGCCAGCCAGGCGAGCAGCGACGAGTCCCACTCGCCCAGATTCTCGGTCTGGAAGCGGACCGCCGTGTTGGCCGGAAG
>DNDP01000299.1:11906-12150 GCA_003484235.1 Verrucomicrobiales bacterium | reverse complement strand
GAATCCTGAATCTTCGCGGGGGCCGGCTGTTCGGCGACCTGCACGGTCCACGTGCCCGACAATTCCACCTGCGCGGTGGCGTTGTCCGTGGTGACGCGGGCAATCGGGGGTGGTGGGTTGTTGGCAGGCGCTTCCAAACCGGCCGGAGTCTCACCACGGTCGGAAGGCCGCGCAAGCTGTTATCGGCCCGGCCCAACGTCTCATGGGATGCAGCACCTTGCGAGCGGCCGGTTGCCTGCGCGCT
>DNDP01000299.1:0-11706 GCA_003484235.1 Verrucomicrobiales bacterium | reverse complement strand
AGCGGCCGGTTGCCTGCGCGCTTGTGTTTCGGTGAGCCGCGACCTAAAACCATCCCATGAACCGCCGCCGATTTCTCAAGCAGAGCTCCACCGTACTTGCCGCCGCCGCCGCCGCTTCCTACGTGCCCACCACCTTCGCCGCCGAGCGGACGCTCCGGGTCGGTCTGATCGGCCCGGGCTGGTATGGCAAGAGCAGCCTCCTTCGCGCGCTGCAGGTCGCGCCGATCGACGTGGTATCACTGTGTGACGTCGACAGCCAGATGCTGAACGAGGCGGCCGAGTTGGTGGCGACCCGCCAGAAGTCCGGGCGGAAACCCCGGCTTTACTCGGATTTCCGGAAGATGATCGCCGAGAAGGACGTGGACATCATGATGGTTTCCACGCCCGACCACTGGCACGCGGTGCCGGCGATCACCGCCATGCAGGCGGGCATGGACGTCTATTGCGAAAAGCCCACCGGCGTGGACGTCGTCGAAAGCCAGGCAATGGTCGCCGCGGCCCGCAAGTACAACCGCGTGGTGCAGGTGAACACCCAGCGGCGCAGCACGCCGCACTTGGTCGAGGCCAAGCGAGAGATCGTCGATGCCGGGCTGCTGGGCAAGATCGAGAAGGTCGAGATGGGTGTCTGGTGGCACATGCGCAACCGGCAGACGCGCTCAAACGCGCCTGACAAGGCGCCGCCGGCGAATCTGGACTATGAAATGTGGACCGGCCCGGCACCGATGCAGCCTTTCAACGACATCATCCACCCGCGTGGTTGGCGCGCCTACCAGCAGTACTGCAACGGCATCGTCGGCGACATGTGCGTGCACATGTACGACATGGTGCGCTGGCTCCTCGACCTAAAATGGCCGAACCGCATCAGTTCGTGGGGCGGCATCTTCGTCGACCGGGACGCCCGCGCCACCACCACGGACACCCAGACGGCGCTGTTTGAGCACGACGGTTTCGTGGCAACGTGGAACCACCGGGCGTGGGGCAAGTCGCCCGAGCCCGATCCGGACTTTCAATGGTTCGGCACGATCCACGGCGAGAAGGGCATACTGAAGTGCAGCGTGTTCCGCTATGACTGGATCCCGCACAGCAGCGGCAAGGTGGAGCGCACCCGCAAGGCGCTGCTCGAGTTTGACAAGTTTCCCGAGGACGAAACCGAGAAGGATCTGGAACGCCACGTGGCGTCGGCGATGCGTGCGCACTGGAAGAATTACCTGCACGCCCGCGAGAATCGCGGCCAGGTCCTCCCCGTGGCGGACATCGAGCAGGCGCACATTTCCAGTTCGTGCTGTTTCCTGGCGAACATTTCGCAGCAGCTCGGACGCGCCGTCGCCTTCGACCCCGTCACGCATCGCATCAAGGACGACGAGGAGGCCAACCGGCTTCTGGCCCGGCCTTATCGCGCGCCGTGGACGCATCCTGATCCCTTGAAGGTCTGAACCACGACACCGTATCCGCCGGCCATGAACGGAACCTCCGGCAATCCCGGGCAAACCTGCCAGCCTGCCGCCGGGCCGACGGGGCAGAGGTGGCGGGTGGGCACGCGACGCCGGCGGCGGATCCGGGACGGCGTGATGTCGGCCCTGTTGATCGGCCTCGCCGCTGCTCCCGGCCGCGCGGAGGATGCTCAAGGACTCAGGCTCTTTGCGGATCGGGTTGAGCCGCTCCTGCAGCAGCATTGCCATGCCTGTCACAGCCACGCGGCCGGCGTTGCCAAGGGCGGGTTGATGCTTGATTCAGCCGCGGCCAGAAAAGCCGGTGGCGACTCGGGCCCGATCATCACAAAAGGCGCGCCGGAACAGAGCGCCCTGTTCCAGGTGGTCGCCGGCCTGCACACGAAGCACAATCGGGCGGATCTTTTCGCCTTCGACGAGGAGGAGATTGAAACCCTGCGGCAGTGGATTCAACTCGGCGCACCCAGCCCGGCGAGCCGCGGTTCTGCAGCCGCGGATGCGACTGAAAAGAGCCCGGGGCACTGGTCGTTCCAGCCGGTGACCAGGCCTCCCGTGCCGGGCAGGGCGGACGGGAAGTCCGCCGGGGACGGACGATCGGGCTCGGCCGTGATCGACGCCTTCGTTGCCGCCAAGCTGGCCGAACACTCGGCTGCACTCCGGCCGGCGGCCGATCGTCGGACCCTGGTCCGCCGCGCTTACTTCGATCTTCTGGGTTTGCCGCCGTCGCCGGAGGAGGTCGAGTCCTTTGCCGGGGAGGCACACCCCGAAGCCTACGGGCGGCTGATCAGCCGGCTGCTCGACTCACCCCACTACGGCGAGCGCTGGGGCCGGCACTGGCTGGATGTCGCGGGCTTCGCCGAATCGAGCATGTTCATCGGCGACATTCCGCGTCAGGGCTTCTGGCGGTACCGCGACTACGTGATCCGCGCCTTCAATCAGGACAAGCCCTTCGACGAGTTCATCACCGAGCAGCTGGCGGGCGACGAGCTGTTCGACTGGCGCGCCGCCGAGCACTTCAGCGACGAGCAGATCGAGCTGCTGGCCGCCACGGGTTTTCTGCGGTGCACCCCCGACGCCACCGACAACCAGGCGATCACCCAGATGGACAAGCGCTACATCGCGCAGCAGGCGGCCGTCGAGGTGTCGATGAAGGCGTTGATGGGGCTCACGATCAACTGTGTGCGCTGCCATGACCACAAGTTCGACCCGATCCGGCAGGAGGAATACTACCAGCTGATCGCCGTCTTCCAGCCGGTCTACGATCCCGATCAGTGGCTCCCGGGCATCTGGAGCGAAGCGAATGCGGGCCCGTTGCGCGCCATTCCCCTGCTGCCGGGCGACCAGCGGCGCCGGATCATGAACGAGTCCCCCGGCTGGTTCGATGAACGGCTCGAGCTTGCCCAGCAGCTCAAGATTGGCATCGAGCGGCCGTTCCGTGACCGGTGGCTTGCCGGGCGGCTGGAAGAGATCGATGACGAGGCCGTTCGGCAGCGGCTGACCGCGGTGCTCGCCACTCCGGCGGACGGGCGAACCGAGGCGGATGAGGAGTTCTGTGCAGCGGAAGCACAGCGGCTCGGCTGGACGGAGGAGAAGGTCAAGGAGCTGTTCCCCGAGATCGAAGAGAGAAAATCGGCCGTCAAGGCGCGGTTGAAGGAGATCGGCGAACAGAACAAGGCCGTCTTCCGAAACGTCATCTGGGCTGCCTTCGATGCTTCCGAGGAACCCCGGCCAACGCCGTTCCTCAAACGGGGCAACTACGAGACGCCCGGCCACGAGGTCAGGCCCGGCGTGATCGCCGCCCTGGATGCACCTGACCGATCTCCCGGGTTTGATCAGCCGCCCGGCGCCTGGACCTCCGGGCGGCGCCTGGCGCTGGCACGGTGGCTCACCCATCCGGAACATCCGTTGGTTGCGCGGGTGATGGTCAACCGCATCTGGCAGTATCACTTCGGCACCGGCCTGGTTTCGACCCCGGACGATTTTGGCGCCCGCGGAGCGCACCCGGTCAGCCAGGAACTGCTCGACTGGCTGGCGGCGGAGTTTGTCGAGGGCGGCTGGAGCGTGAAGCACCTTCACCGGTTGATCATGAACTCGGACGTCTACCGGCAGGAGACCGTAGCGGATCGATCCGATACGGTGTCCACGGCGTTGCGACGGCTTGAGAACGAGGACGAAGACGAGAACGAGGATGGTTCCCCGGCACCCTTGGCCGCCTTCAATCCCGGCCCGCGTCGGTTGGGGGCGGGCGAGATCCGGGATGCGATGCTTGCCGCCAGCGGCCTGCTGGACGACCGGCTCTTCGGTGAATCGGTGCCGACGGAGCGACGCAAGGACGGGGCTTTCGCCGTCCGGGCCAATCACCCGGACCGCCATCGCCGCTCGGTCTACATTCACACGCGCCGGACGTATGTGCCGACCTTTCTGACCCTCTTCGATGAACCGCAAATGGACACCAACTGGCCGGTCCGCTCGAACTCCGCCATCGCCCAGCAGGCGCTGGCGCTGATGAACGAGCCGTTCGTGATCGGGTGCGCCACCGCAATGGCCGAGCGGGTGAAGTCCGAGGGTGGGACTGAATTTGAAGGACGTCTCGACCGTGCGTTCCGGCTCGCCTATCAGCGGGCGCCCTTGGCTGAAGAGCGGACTCTTTTCGCGGACGCCGCCGCCGGGGTTGAGGAACCGTGGCCGGTCATCTGTCAGGCGCTGCTCAGTTCGAGCGAATTCCTGTATGTCGATTGAGGCCGTGGCCGTCGTTGTGGAAACGGACCGGCACCAAGCCCGATCGAGGCCTTGTTTTTTTCCGTCGGGGGAGGCTACCCTCCCCCGTTGATCCTCCTGAACGGCCATGAATGCGCACCTGCCCTCCTGTTCCTGCGGCCGATACGCGCCGCCCGCGCTCAACCGGCGTGAGGCGCTGCGCCGGTTTGCCGGCGGCGCCGGGCTGCTCGCGCTGAGCTCGCTCCTCCCCGCAAGACTGGCGGCCAACCCGGGCCGGTTCGATGTCCAGTCCCGCGCGGCCCAGTTTGCGCCGCGCGCCCGCCGGGTGATCATGCTTTACATGGGCGGCGGTCCGAGCCAGATGGACCTGCTCGATCCCAAGCCGGTGCTGCAGAAGAACGACGGCCAGCCCATTCCAAGCTCCATCGTGCAGCGGGCGATCGGCGGGCCAACGAAGCTCATGGCCAGCCCCTTTCAATTCGCCCGGCACGGCCAGTCAGGCCTTCCCGTGTCCGAACTGCTGCCGCACCTGGCGCAGGTCGTGGACGACATTGCCGTCGTGCGCTCGGGTGTGACGGACCACATCGATCACGGCGAGGCGCTGCTGGCGATGCATACCGGCCGCGGACAGGCGGGGTTCCCGTCCCTCGGCTGCTGGATCACCTATGCGCTGGGCACGGAGAACCAGGACATGCCCGCCTACGTGGCGATGTGTGCCGCGGATCCCGAGCGCGCCCGCAATGCGACCACCGCCGGTTTTCTGCCCGCGCTTTACCAGGGCACTCCCTTCAACACGGCCGGCGGCAGCCCGATCTTCAACCTCGCCCGCCCGGAGTCGGTGAGCGAGGCGGACCAGAAGCTGATGCTGCGGCTGACGGAGGCGTTGAACCGCCGCCACTTCGCCGAACGCGCCCGGCTCAGCGAACTGGATGCCCGCATCCAGAACTTCGAGCTGGCAGCCCGGATGCAGATCGAGGCGTTCAAGCACGTGGATCTGGCGATGGAATCGGAGGCGACGCGCACGATGTACGGGCTGGACCGCGATGTGACCCGGGCCTTCGGAACGCAATGCCTGACCGCCCGGCGGCTTCTCGAATCGGGCGTCCGGTTTGTGCATCTGGTGCGCAACGACTGGGATCATCACGCCGACATTCCCAAGAATCTCACCCGTTCCTGCGCCGAGACGGACCAGCCGATCGCGGCGCTGCTGACCGACCTCAGGCAGCGTGGCCTGCTCGATGACACCCTCGTGATCTGGACCGGCGAGTTCGGCCGGTTGCCGGTGGTGCAGGGCGGCAGCGGTCGTGACCACAATCCGTTTGGCTTCAGCTTCTGGCTGGCCGGTGGCGGAGTCCGTGGGGGCATGGCTTACGGGGCGACCGATGAGTTCGGCTACGCCGCGGTGGAGAACCCGGTCAGCGTGCATGACCTGCACGCCACCATCCTCCACCTGCTCGGCCTGCAGGACCGGCAGGTCACCTTCGAATTCGAGGGCCGCGAGGAAACGTTGACAGGCGCCGAAGGGGGCAAGGTGGTGACTCCGCTGCTGGCTTGAGCCGGGTCAGCGCGCGTTGTTCGCGCGTCCCCCCAGCCGCTGAATGGCGCGCTTCACGTCCCAGCCGGACTTGATCAACGCCGTCCGGCACTCCTCGACCGAACATTGAGTCAGGGTGGCAACTATCCGGACAGCGCGATCGCGAAGCTTCACGTTGGACGGGTTCAGATCGACCATCAGATTGCCCACGACCTTGCCGATGCGGACCATGGCGATGGTCGTGATCATGTTCAGGATCAGCTTCGTCGCCGTGCCGGATTTCAGGCGCGTGGAACCGGTCAGGACCTCGGGTCCAATGCGTGGGCAGATGACGGCGGAAAGCCTGTCCTTCGCGGCAATCTGCAGGTGCGGATTGAAGCAGAGCAGGGCGGTCTTGGCCTTGCGACGCTTCGCTTCGCGCAGTGCCCCCCATACAAATGGTGTTCTTCCGCTTGCCGCGATGCCGACCACCACGTCCTTCCGGGTGATGCCGCGAAAGGTGATTGCCCGGCCCCCGGCTTCGCCATCGTCTTCGGCCCCTTCCACCGCGGACCAGATGGCCTGCTGGCCGCCGGCGATGATGCCTTGGACCATTTCGGGCGGAGTACGAAATGTGGGCGGGCATTCGCTGGCGTCCAGGATGCCGAGCCGCCCGCTGGTGCCGGCACCGACGTAGAAAAGGCGTCCGCCCTGTTTGAAGCTGCGGACGACCCAGCCGATCAGCCTGCCGATCACGGCCCGCTCCCGGCGAATCGCCGCCGGCAGTTTGGCGTCCTCGCTGAGCATCAGACCGATCACTTCGTCGACGCTCATCCGGTCGAGGTTCAGCGAGCGGGAATTGCGCTGTTCCGTTGGTGATGTGGGACGGGCTTCCAGCCAGTCTCCACCAGCATCGGCCAGTGTCGTGGTGGTCCGGCTCTGCGCCGTCGCCATTGCTGTTGAATTTTGGCCAACAGCCGGCGTTGCGTGACTCGCCCCAGCGGCAAGCAGGAAGCCTGTCCTGCTTTGTCTCGCAAGTTCGACGGCTCCCCAGGCGGTTTCGCGGTTGAGTTTCGTAAAGCGCGCTCCGGGGAAACGTTCCTGGATCAGTCGACGGACTTGAGCGGCAAATTTCGTCTGCTTCTGGAGCACGCTGCCAGCGAAGACAAACTCCACGGGTCCACCATGCGGAGTCAGCCGCCCGGCACAGGCGGCAGCGTCTTTCGCCAGGATTGCTGCAGCGCCCCTCAGAATGTCGCGGGCAATCGGGTCGCGCTCGTCGGCGGCGGAGAACACCTGGACCGCCAGCGCCGCCACCTGTTCCTTGCCGGCAGTCTGGACCCAACCGATGAGCTGTTCGGGATCGTTCAGCTGCAGGCTGCCAAGAATGCGCTCGCCGAGGCGTGTCCATTGGTTGTCCCGGTCCAGGAAGTAGACCACGGCCTTCAATGCGCGGAGGCCGATCTCGAATCCGCTGCCCTTGTCCCCGAGCAGGTGGCCCCAGCCACCCATTTTGACGGTCTTGCCGCCGGGGTTGCGCCCGTAGCAGCACGAGCCGGTGCCGCTGAGCACGATCACCCGCGGCGTGACATCGGGCGAGCCACCGGCCGCCCACAGGGCAGTTTCCAGATCGTGGCAGGTGTGAATGGGGGTCCTTCGCCAGACGGACGTGGCCACCTGTCGGACTTTCTCCCGGTCATCTTCTCCCCGTACGCCGGCCATGCCGATGGCAATGGCAGCCGGGTTGGAAAACTTCCGGGCAAGCGCGCGAAGGTGCCGCCTGAGTCCGCTCCCCCCCAGCAGGCGCCAGTTGGCAGGGCCGGCTTCAACCCGCTCCAGAAGCCGGCCGGCTGCATCCACCAGCAACGCGACCGTGCGTGTTCCGCCGCATTCGACGCCCAGGAACGTGGGTTGTGGAGATGATGTGAGGGAGCGTGGCATGCGCGGGGTTTGTAACGGGAACCGGGGAAAATGTAATCAGCAAATCCGCCGGGTGGGCCGAAAGTGTCGATTGGCAGCCCCGTGGTTGAGATTGTCCGGCGCTTCAGCGGAGGTTCTCGGGGCGGGCACCGTACAAAAAAGTTCCAGCGTTTACTCTCAAACGCTGGGGAAAAGTCACGCTATTGTTCCTGACCGTGTGTTGCGTCATCACCTCCACGATTCCCCTGCAGGTCATAATCAGCCGTGCCACAGCCATCACTGTTAGATCCGCAGCTTCCACGTGAAGCGGGGTGCGATCAAATCGCACGTAAGTTAAGTAGTCCTCTTATCGACAGAGGGCAAGACTTCTTGAGGAACAAAAAAACCCGCGACGAAGCTGTCCGTCGCGGGCGCCAGGGACTAAACCTGCTTTCAGGGAAGCACGACGGTGTCGATTACGTGAATGACGCCGTTGCTGGTGATGATGTCGGTCTTCACCACCTTTGCGCCGTCCACGGTCACGCCCGCTTCGGAAACCTTCAAGGAGAGTTCCTTGCCGTTCACGGATTTGGCCTTCATGGTCTTCACGTCGGCGGCCATGACCTTGCCGGGCACGACGTGATAGGTGAGGATGGCGGCAAGCTTGGCCTTGTTTTCCGGCTTGAGCAGATTTTCAAGAGTGCCCTCGGGAAGCTTGGCGAACGCTTCGTCGGTCGGGGCGAAAACGGTGAAAGGTCCTGGTCCCTTGAGCGTTTCCACCAGGCCGGCCGCTTTGACGGCGGCCACTAGGGTGTTGAAGGAACCGGCCGAGACGGCGGTGTCGACAATGTCCTTCTTCTTGGATCCGTGATGGTCAGCGCTGGAAGTGAAGGTGAGCAGGGTGCAGGCGAGTGCTCCAGTGAGCAGGGTGTTGAACAGTTTCATTTTTCGTGTGGTTGAATTTGCAGTTGCGTTGTCTCGCCACCTCCGACCAGTTCCGGCCGAACCGACGACGGCTTCACCAATGAAGGAGATTGGCGGTCTGTCAAATGATCGGCGACGCGGGCTGTTCGAAGGACGGAATTGCCGCCACGGCGCGGTTCCTCACGGGAATAAGGGTTTGACACCCGGGAGGCCGAAACCTAGCGTTTGCAGACACAAGTTTCACAAGAATATGTCCGACGAGAACTCCAACGTACCGCCGCGGCCCTCCGAGGCGCCCAAGGTTGCGCCCAAGAAGGAAACTGTCCGCATTTCCCTGCCGCCGAAGCCGACGGCCTCGCCGACGATCAAATTGCCCGCCATGCCTGCCGGCGCGCCTGCAGCCGCGAAAGCGGCTCCCGCCGCACCCGCAGCCGCTTCCGCTCCGGCGGCGCCGGCTGCTCCCGCTTCCAAGGCGCCCGCGCCTCCGACGCCGCCGAAAAGTGGTGCCCCAAGTGCGCGTGTGGCGGCTCCCAAGCCCTCTGCATCCCAGCCGCGCCCCGCTCCCGCGCCGCGTCCGTCTTCGGGAGGTCAATCGGCCTCGGTACTGGACAAGGTCCTCGCCATAGTCGCGATGATTGTGAGCTTGGCTGCCGTGGGCAGCCTCGCGTGGCTTTACAAAATATTCGTGGACAATCCGCCGCCACTGGGTTGACGCACGGTGCTTCCAGCAAAAAGGAAACTTCCATGGCAGGAGCCAATATCACAACGCTGACCACCGACAACTTCAAGACCGAGGTCCTGGAATCCTCGGTGCCGGTGCTGGTCGATTTCTGGGCCGAATGGTGCGGCCCGTGCAAGATGATCGCACCGGTGCTGGACGAGCTTGCCACCGAAATCGGCGCTGCCGCCAAGATCGGCAAGGTCAACATCGACGAACATCATTCGCTCGCCTCCCAGTATGGCATCCGCGCGATCCCGACCCTGCTGGTCTTCCGGGGCGGGCAGGTGGCCGAGCAGATCGTCGGTCTCCGCAGCAAGCGTGAACTGAAGGAAAGTCTCACCAAGGCCGCCTAGAATCCGCTTCATAGCCTCGCCGGCGGCGTATGGCCCTGAATTTCATGCCCGGTCAGTTCAGTGACCGGGCTGATTTTTATCAGCAGGTCGCCGCCCTGATCACCGCGGGCTACGGGCTTCCCCACGCGCTGGACCATCTTCGCCGGAATCCGCCGGCCCGTACCTACCGCCGTCCGTTGGCGGCCGTGCTCGTTCACCTGCGGGAGGGCACCACTTTCGCCGAAGCGCTGCGGGAGCAGCGCAGCTGGATGCCCGATTTCGACGTATACCTGCTGGAGGCCGGTGAGAAAAGCGGCCGGCTCGACGTCTGTCTGAATCTCCTGTCCGAACACTACCGGGAGCGGGCCCAGTTGTCCCGGTCGGTGATCAACGATCTCGCCTACCCGGTTCTGCTGCTGCACGCGCTCATCTTCATTCCGGCGATTCCTGCGCTGGTCCTGACCTTCAATCTGAACGCCTTTTTGCTGCGCACGGTGGGGGTGCTGGTTCCGGTATATCTGCTGGTCTTCATCGGCATCTTCCTTTTTCAGAGCTCGCGCAGCCGATGGATGCGGCGGGCGCTCGAAGGGGGGGTCCACCTGCTGCCCATCATCGGCAGGGCACGACGTGAGCTGTCACTGGCGCGGCTGGCAATGGCTTTGGAGGCGCTTTTGAATGCCGGGGTCAACGTCATCACCTCCTGGGAACTGGCCGCCAGTTCCAGCGGATCCGTGGCCATTGACAACGAAGTTGCCACCTGGCGGCCGCAGATCGAGGAGGGCGTGCGCCCATCCGAACTTCTGAAGCACAACCGCGTGTTTCCGGATGTCTTCGCCAACCTCTATGCCACGGGCGAAATGAGCGGCCGGCTCGATGAACAGCTTGGGCGCATTCGCGTTTACTACCGGGAATCCGGCTCCCGGCAGCTGAAGCTGCTGGCCACCTGGATTCCCAAGATCATCTACCTCGCCATCGTGCTTGCGATCGCGTACCACGTGATCTCCTTCTGGACCGGCTATTTCGGCCAGGTGCGCGAGGTGATCGATTTCGGCCAGTAGGAAAACCGCTTTGCATTGGTTGCCCCGGGGCGTAAGGATCGTCCGCGATGCGACGCGCATTCCAGATCCTGCTCGGGCTGCTGCTCGCCGGTGCGGTTGCCCAGGCGGCCGACCAGCGGGTCATCAAGGTGCTCCCCCATCTCCTGGACAAGGAGGGGCGCCATGCCAGGTCACCGAGCCTGTTCGATCGCGACGCCTACCAGGTCTGGCTCCGCGACAATCCCGACGAGCAATCGGGTGTCCGCTACGACGTCCAGGGGCGGGCCGCCACTCCGGGAGAGTATGTGCTCAAGCTCGAATTGCTGGGACGCGTGGTGCAGGGGCGGCCCCTGCGGCAGACGATCGAGGAGAAGGTTGGCTCGACGAGGCGCTCCTCCCGTTGGAGCGCCATCGAATTTAGTGGCGAGGAATACAAAAAGTTTGGCCAGGTGGTTGCCTGGCGCGTGACCCTCTGGCGGGGTGACGAGATGGTTGCGCGGCAGCAGTCGTTTCTTTGGGACTGAACGGATTCAGCGAACTGACAACACCTGGCACCGGGTGAACTGGATCGAGCCGTCCCTCAATCCCGCTCCGCGGCCTTCAATGGTCACGACGTCCCCGATTTTCATCAGGTCCCATTGTCCGCCCCGTTCATTCCGCGCCGAAAGCGTGGATCCCGACTGGGTCGTGAACACCGCCGCGTAGGATGGCGGTGGTTGCACCCGGCAGACCAGCTGGCCGTCCGCGGAGCGAAACACGATTTCATAGTCCCGGCGAAACGCGGGCTTCTCAAAACCGGCAATGACGCCCTGAAGTCGGATGGTCTGCGATTCATAGCGTCCGATGGCCTCCGCGGCATTCCGCTGGTAGTGCTTCAGGATGTCGGTGACGTCGACGATCTCACCTTCGCGGACGGCAGGCAGCGGTTCGGCGATCACCTGTTCCTTCTTCGGCTCGTCGGCAACGGAGGGCTGCGAAACTGCCGAAGGACCGGTGGGCAAAGCCATTTTCTTTGTCACGCCGGTGGCCGCCTGTTTTGACCGGCTCAAGTCTGCCCGGAGCCGTTCCACCTCCTCGCGCAGATGGGCGGCTTCCATGCCTTGCCGCCGTCTCC
>DNDP01000016.1:3123-3778 GCA_003484235.1 Verrucomicrobiales bacterium | reverse complement strand
GGGCGTTATCTCCGCAGTGCGTCAGGTCTATTTGGACGCGCGGCATTACCACGAGCTGGCATCCGCGGACCCGCCCCGACGTGATCCGTTGCTGGGCTTCAACAACTCGCTCGAGGCGTTGATCCCGTCCGCGCTGAAGAAGCAGCCGGTCGTTTTCGAGCCGGGCAGCGTGTTGATGGTCGACCGCGCGGCGCAGCTGGCGAACGAACTTCAGCTCGATCCGCTGATGGTCGCCTCCGGCCAGGAATGGCGACGGCCCGATCTCGTGGCGGCAACCGGCGCGCGGCTCATTGTGCCGGTCAACTTTCCCGAGCTGCCCAAGATGCCGTCGGACGAAGACTGGGATCAGGTTTCGCTCGATCAAATGCGGGCGTGGGACTGGGCGCCGGAGAACCCCGCGGTGCTGCGCTCCAACCGGCTGAACATCGCCCTGACGTCGTTCGGGCTGGAGGACCGTGGCTCGTTCCGGAAGAACCTCCGCAAGGCGATCGACCGCGGGCTGTCCGAGGCGGACGCCCTGGCCGCGCTTACCACCCTGCCGGCCGCGTGGTCCGGGCTGTCCGGACAGCTGGGAACGATCGCTCCCGGCAAACTTGCCAACCTCACGATCGTCAAGGGCAGTTACTTCGAACCCGACGCCGAACTGGACTCCGTC
>DNDP01000016.1:490-2965 GCA_003484235.1 Verrucomicrobiales bacterium | reverse complement strand
AGCCGAATGCCGAACTGGACTCCGTCTGGATCGAAGGACGCCACTTTCCGCTCGCCGACCCGGCATCGACCACGAAGGACGACAAGGCGGAGAAGAAGGTGACGGTGCCGGTCGCCCCGCGGATCGCCTCGGCGCCCATGCACGGTCGCGGCCCGTTGACCGAACCGGCGATTACGCGGCTCGCCAACGCCACCATTTGGACCTCCGGTCCCGGGGGCGTGCTGACCAACGCGGACCTGTTGGTCAGTGCCGAGGGAAAGATTCTCGCCGTTGGCCACGATGTTTTCAGCCGGGTATCGGTGCCGCGCGAGCCGGTCGAGATCGATGCCACCGGCTTGCACATCACCGCCGGACTGATCGACGCGCACAACCACAGCTACATCCTCGGTTCGGTGAACGAGGCGACTCTTCCCTCCACCGCGATGGTGCGCGTCGCCGACGTGGTGAATTCCGAGTCCCTCCAGATCTATGAACAGCTCGCCGGCGGATTGACCACCGCCAATCTGCTGCACGGTTCGGCCAACCCGATCGGCGGCCAGAACGCCGTGGTAAAGCTCCGCTGGGGCGCCGGTCCGGAGGAGATGCTGTTCGCCGGCGCGCCGGGCGGCATCAAGTTCGCCCTCGGCGAGAACGTGAAGCAGTCCAACCGCACGGGTGCCAATACCCGGTTTCCGCAGTCCCGCATGGGCGTGCCGGTGTTCATGGCCAACCGCTTCACCGCCGCGCAGCAGTACCTCGAAGCCTGGCGCCGCTTTGAGGCGGGTCAGGGACCGAAACCGCGCCGCGACCTCGAGCTGGAGGCGATCGGTGAGATCCTCCGCGGCGAACGGCTGGTCCACTGCCATTCCTACCGTCAGGACGAGATTCTCATCTTCCTTCGCACGATGGAATCCTTCGGTGTCAAAGTCGCCACGCTCCAGCACATCCTTGAGGGTTACAAGGTGGCCGACGAGATCGCCGCGCACGGGGCCGGTGCCTCGGCCTTCTCCGACTGGTGGGCCTACAAGTACGAGGTCGTGGACGCCATCCCCTACGCCGGGACCATCATGCACGACCGCGGCGTGGTGGTGTCGTTCAACTCCGATTCGAGCGACCAGGCCCGCCGGCTCAACCTCGAGGCGGCCAAGGCGGTGAAATACGGCGGCGTCGGCGAGGCCGAGGCGCTCAAGTTCGTCACCCTCAACCCGGCGAAACAGCTCGGCATCGGCGACCGCGTCGGCTCGCTCGAACCGGGCAAGGACGCCGATTTCGTGGTCTGGTCCGGGCATCCGTTTGCGCCGGCCACCGCCTGCCTGCAGACCTGGATCGACGGCCGCAAGTACTTTGACCGCACGGTGGAGGAGGAGCGCGCCGGCCGGCTGCGGACCGAGCGTGAGACTCTCCTTGCCGCCGCGAAGAAATCAGCCGGCGGCAAAAAGGACGAGCCCGGCGACGAGAAAAAGGCCGAAGCCGCCCGCGCCCGGTTCTTCCAACGGGCGCTCGAACACATGCGCCAGCACGCCTACTCCTGCTGCGAACAACACGAAGCCCTTTTGCTGCAACCATGAGCCTTTTCATCCCTTTCGCGCCGCGCCCGGCCTTTCGGCCCGCTGGCATCCTCGCCGCGCTCGGCCTCCTGCTCGCCGGCATCGCTCCCGCCGCCGAGTCGGTGCTCCTTTCGAACGCCACGGTCCACACCGTATCCGGTGAAACATTCCGCCCGGGACACGTCCTTGTGCGCGACGGGAAGATCGTTTCCGTGACCGCCACGGCGCCGGCCGGTGCCGGCCGCGCCATCGACCTCAACGGCCTGCATCTCTTTCCGGGCCTCGTCGACGCCGCCACGATTCTCGGCCTGAACGAAATCCAGGCCGTCCGCGCCACCGTTGACAACCGCGAGGTCGGTGACTTCACGCCCGAAGTCGAGTCATGGGTCTCCGTGAATCCCGACTCCGAGCTGATCCCCGTCGCCCGCGCCAACGGCATCACCCATGTCCACGTCGTCCCCTCCGGCGGGGTCGTGTCCGGCCAGGGGAGCGTCATCCGGCTCGCCGGCTGGACGATTGAGGACCTCGCCGTCGAACCCCGGGCCGGCCTCGAGGTCTTCTGGCCTTCGCAGGCCTTGAACACTTCGCCCGGCAACAAGAAATCCCTCAAGGATCAGGACCGCGAGCGCCGCGAGGCGGTCCGCGCGCTGGACGCCTTCTTCGACGAGGCGGACGCCTACGCCCGGGGACGCGCCGCCGGCACCGCGGCGCTTGTGCCCGCCTGGGAGGCGATGCTTCCCTACATCCGCGGTGAAAAGCCCCTCTTCATCCACGCCGACGAGCTGCGCGAGATCCGCTCGGCCCTCGACTGGGTGAAGCGGCGTTCGCTTCGGGCCGTGGTGATCGGCGGACGCGATGCCTGGCTGCTCGCCGCCGACCTGGCGGCCGCCAACGTGCCGGTGGTTTACGATGCCGTGTTCGCCCTGCCGGCCCGCGACCACGATCCCTA
>DNDP01000016.1:0-291 GCA_003484235.1 Verrucomicrobiales bacterium | reverse complement strand
CCTGCTCGCGCGCGACCGCGGCCGCTCGAAGATGGAGGAGGGCCACGCCCGCAACCTCCCCTACGAGGCCGCCCAGGCCATGGCCTACGGCCTGCCCGCGGACGCCGCGCTGAAATCCATCACGCTGCACCCGGCGGAGCTGCTCGGCGTCGCCGACCGGCTCGGATCGATCACCCCCGGCAAGGAAGCCACGCTGATTGCCGTGACTGGCGACATCCTGGACATCCGCTCGCAGGTGAAACGGATGTGGATCGCGGGAGAGGAAGTCAGCCTCGAAAGCCGCCACACCCG
>DNDP01000497.1:8433-10230 GCA_003484235.1 Verrucomicrobiales bacterium | reverse complement strand
GGGATGACGAAGCCCGCGGTGCGCGCCGTGGCGGAGGAACTGGACCTTCCGGTGTTCGACAAGCCGGACTCGCAGGAGATCTGCTTCGTGCCCGACCGCGATTACGGGAAGTTCCTCCAGGACGCCAAGCTGGTCGAGAAGCACGCCGGCGACATCGTGGACGTCCACGGCAACGTCCTCGGCAGGCACGACGGGATCGAGTTTTACACCATCGGCCAGCGCAAGGGCCTGGGGATCGCCACCGGCAAGCCTCTCTACGTCATCGAACTCGACGCCGAAACCAACCGGGTCATCGTGGGCGACGATTCGCTGCTGGAGAAGGACGAGTTCATCGTCGAACGCTGCAACTGGATTCCGTGGGAACAGCCGCCCGCGACCTTCGAGGCAACCGCGAAGATCCGGCACAACCACCCCGGCAGCCCGGCCACGGTGACGCCGCTGGGCGACGACCGCGCCCGGGTCAAGTTTCACGCTCCCCAGCGGGCCATCACACCCGGCCAGGCCAGCGTCTTCTACCAGGACGACCTCGTCCTCGGCGGTGGCTGGATTCAAAGAGGTTAGACCGTTCACCCGTCATCCGGGATCAGCTACGGCGTTCAACGCAGCACCGAGATGGGGCGCGCCGTTTCATCGCTCCACAGCGGGAAGGTGCGGGCGGTCTCCACCATGGTGGGCGTCGGCTGCTGGAAGTTCCCCTTTTTGAGCAGCTCCGCGTTGTTGGTCAGCAGCACCCATTCGGCGGCGGTGGAGAGATTCTCCGGATCATCGGGATTGACGACCGGCATGGTCTGCAGGCCGAGCTCAAGCGCCTGCCGCCAGACCACGGGCAGCAGATCGAAGCGCTGGTGCGTGGTGTTGACCGCGATCACGCCGTCAGGCGCGAGATGTTTCATCCAGACACCAAAGGCTTCCCGGGTCAGCAAATGATACGGAAGCGGCTCCCGGTTGAACGTGTCCAGTATGAGCACATCGAACTTTTCCGGTGCCGCGGCATTGAGAACGAGCCGGGGATCGCCAAGGACAAAATCCCAGTCGAAGTCGGCCTGCGGCAGATATCCGAACTGCGTGTTGGCGGCCAGCGCGACTCCGGTGTCATAGTCGTAGAGTCGAAACACATCGGTGGGATGGGCGTAGGCGACGAGATTGCCGATGCCTGCGCCGATGATCCCCACGCGGCGGAAGTTGCCTTTGGGAAGGGCGCGGAAAAGATAGCCGATCCCCGTGGCGCGGCCGTGCTGGAAGGCGGGTTCCAGCCGGACTTCGGGTGCCATGTATTCCGCCGCCTGCAGGGCGTCGCCGTTCAGCATGATGACGAAGCGGTTCTGATCGGCGCCCAGGGTCATCGCGCTGGTCACACCGTAAAATGACCGCACGCGGCCCAGCACGCCCAGCGTGCGGCCATAGACGTTCATGCCCAAGGCGGCTGTCGCCAGCAGCACACCAACGAGCCCCAGGACGACCAGCCACCTGCGCCGGGCGCCGCGACTCAGGGCGATCAAGAGTATCAACGCGGCAACCGCCGTGACCACGTGGAACTCCGTGTAGTCGGTGGCGATTCTGGGCGGGACGTAGGCGATGACGATTGCGCCCAGCACCGTGCCGAACGCGAGCCGGCTTTGGAATGAGCCCATGGGTTGGCCAGCGGCCAGTCGCACCAACGTTCCGAATGACGCGACGGTGAACGTTCCCAGCGCCAGATACAGCACGATGGCGGACATCCGAGGACCCAGGCTGATCCCCAGGTAGACGATCAGCACCATCAGCACCGTTCCAATCGCGCCACAGGCGGAGATCACG
>DNDP01000497.1:2921-8159 GCA_003484235.1 Verrucomicrobiales bacterium | reverse complement strand
ACGAACAACATCGCGGTCGCAATGCCGGTCAACGCCAGCTGCAGAACGAGGAGCCGGGCTCCCGTTTCAAATTCATCACCGGATCCACGTCGGCCGGGCTTTGACAGGGGGACCCGGAGTCGCAGCACCGCGAACAGCAGGGCGAAGATCAGCATGCCCCAGGAAAATCCGACGGCGAGCCGGGCGTTGGTGAAGAGGTTGTCGAGGAGCAGGAAAAGGAAAGCGCCGGCAATGGCCCCAACCGCGGTCGAGCGGCCCACGATCGCGGCATCCGTGGGCGCCAATTGGGTGCCGACGACCACGCCGAGCGCCATCGTCACCGGCAGGCATTTGGCCAGCAGCAGCTCCAGCAGGGCAATCGTGGCGTCGCTGGGCGCCGGGATCATCCACTCGGGTCCGGGGTTTGCCGGCAGCGAGAATATTGCGCCCAGGAGCCCGAGGATGGGCAGCCAGCGCGCCGCGTTGCCGGCCATTTTCTCCTGTATCCAGCGGCCAAAGATGAGCCCGATGCCTCCCGATCCCACTGCCACCGCAAGCGTCTGAACCCAAACCGTCGCCGAGCCGCTGAACCATGGGGTGATCCAGCGGGCGAGCAACAGCGGCAGCACGGCGAAGAGGAAACCGGCGACGAGTGCCAGCATGGCTGGAACCCGAGACGCGTCAGGTGAGGCAGTTTCAGTCTTGTCGGCGGAGTCCAGTTTCATGGAATTGATTCCACAGTATTCAAAACTCAAGTCTGTGTCCGGGCAGGCCGGCACACGGTGACACCCATTGGACTGCAGACTTCCCGTTCTGGCAGATCACATTGGTGGGCGAGGCATGGAGAGTTGGTTGAATCGCGGTCCGGCGCGAGCGAGCAGCAGAAATGAGGGACGGAAACAGGGGGCGGGGTGGTCGCAATTCGGCGCCGGCTGAGGTTCGTGTCATGAATCGGGGTGGAGTTTGCCCGCTCAACTTGAGGGTGAGAACAAAAAATTCCGGCGGCGCGCGGAGAACGGGCGACTTGTGTTTTTGAAGGCGCGTCATAAACTTCGCCCATGAAGAACGATGTCGTGCCCGTTCAGATCCGCGGGATCCTTCCAGCCAACAGCGGCTGCGCCATTTTTGTCGGAAATGATGAAAAGGTGTTTGTCATCCAGGTGGAGCACAACATGGGCACGATCATCAGCATGTTCATGCGGGACACCCCCAAGGAGCGGCCGCTGACCCACGATCTCATCACCAGCGTCTTCAAGGGTTTCAACATCTCCGTCGAGCGGGTGGTCATAACGGAACTGAAGAACTCCACGTATTTCGCCCGCCTCATCCTTCAGATGCAGAACGAGCTGGGCCGGAAGATCGTCGAGATCGATGCCCGGCCGAGCGACTGCCTGGCGATCGCCACCGCCCAAAAGCGGCCGATCTTTGTCGCGCACTCGCTCTTCTCCGAGGTCGAGGACATGAGCGAGGTGCTCGAACGGATCAACGACAAGACGGACGACAGCGAATAGCCCCGCTCATGCCCGCCAAAGCCGCCGCCCCCCGGCTTGCGCCGCTGATGCTCATCTTCGGTGAGGATGACTTCGGCGTGCTGCAGCGTGGCCGGGAAATCTTCCGTGAGTGGGAACAGGAGCTCGGCGGCATGGACCACGAAACCATCGACGCCGGCGCCGCCAACAGCGGCGAAGCCCTGAATGCGCTTTCGCGGCTGCGCGAGGCGCTGAACACGCTGCCCTTCTTCGGCGGCGGCAAGGCGATCTGGTTCAAGGGTTGTTCCTTCCTCGGCGATGATCGGACGTCGGCCAGCGCGGCGGTCACCGAAGGCCTGGCCGATCTTGCGGCGCTGCTGAAGGATTTCAAGTGGGGTGAGGTCCGGCTCGTGATCACGGCGGGCAAGACGGACAAGCGAAAGACGTTCTTCAAGACGCTGCAGAAGACGGGCGGGGTGGAGGAGTTCTCCGGCTGGTCCTCGAGTGACAAGGACTGGGTGGAGCGGGGTGAGATGCTTGCCCGGCAGGCGTTCAAGGATCTGGGCAAGAGCCCGACGGACGATGCACTGGCCCAGTTGGTTCAATCCGTGGGTCCGCTGCCGCGGCAGCTGCAGATGGAGGTCGAGAAGATCAGCCTCTACGTCGGCGGGCAGCCGGTGGTGTCCGCCCAGGATGTGGCCGCGGTCTGCATCCGCAACAAGCAGGCACAGGCCTTTGCGCTGGCCGAGGCGCTCGGCGACCGGGATCTGCCGGCGGCTTTGAAGATACTCGACGAGGAACTGTGGTCGATGCAGTTCGACCGGAAGAAGTCGGAGATCGGCCTGCTCTACGGGCTGATCACCAAGGTGCGCATGCTGCTGATGGCACAGGAGCTCATCCGTTCGGGCCGGCTCAAGGTGGTTCACTCGTATCCATCGTTCAAAGCCCAGGTCGAGCGGTTGAACCCGGAGGATTTTCCAAGGGATCGCCGGTTCAGTCCGCTCGGCGTGAATCCCTTCGTCCTGTTCAAGGCGATGCCCCAGGCCCGCAACTACGGCATGGGCGAACTGGTGCGGGCGATGGAGCTGCTGCTCGAGAGCAATCGCCGGCTGGTGGCCTCCGGTCAGGAGGAACGGATGGTCCTCCAGCAGACTCTGGTCGAGATCCTGAGCCGACCAGTCGGGCACACGCCGTCGGCCTGACTCCGGACAGGAATGATTTTGCAGGCATCGTCAATCGACGTTACTTTTTTCCCACGGACACAGACGCAATCATGAGTTCTGCACCTGCCAGCTTGTTTGTCGCCCTGGAAGACGGGATTGCCTACCTGCGCGTGGTAGGACGGGCCAACTTTGTCACGGGTGCCGATTTTAAGAACGTGGTGGACGGGCTGATCGCAAAGGGAGTCATGCGGTTCGCCGTGGATTTGAAGGAGTGCGTCCTGATGGACAGCACGTTCATCGGGCTTCTGGCCGGCTACGGCATGCAGCTGCCCGCCAAAGGCCAGCAGGGTGTCTCCCTGCACAACGCAAATGATCGCGTGGGACCACTGTTCGCCAATCTGGGAGTCGGTCATCTGTTCATTCCCTGCCCGGAGGACGGCTCCCTGCCTGAAAACCGCAACGAGCAGGCAGCGGAGTCCGGCGACCGAAGCCGTGACGAGGTCCAGCGCATCTGCCTGGAGGCGCATCGCAAGCTCATGGAGGCGAATCCCGAAAACGTCGCGCGATTCAAGGACGTCGCCCGGTTCCTGGAGGAGGATTTGAAACGGGGTGCGGGCGGAGTCTAGGCTTCCGGTTGTTTGGGCAGCCGCTTGCCACCCACTGCGCGCATGATTACGGGGAGCAGCGCTGCGGCCAGCAGCGCCAGCAGAATTCCGAGACAGATCGGCCGGTTGAAGAAAGGAAGCAGGCTGCCCTGCGACTTGATCAGGCCGGTGCGGAGGTTCTGCTCGATCATCGGACAGAGGATCATCCCGAGGATCAGCGGGGCAAGCGGCACGCGGTGACGTTCGAGAAACCAGCCGAACACGCCGAACGCCGCCATGACCCAGACATCAAAGAAGTTGTTCCGCAGCGCGTAGGCGCCGACGACCGAGAAGACCACGACACCGGCATTGACGAACGGGCGGGGCACCGTGAGCAGGCGGCTGAACAGGCGGATGCCCAGCAGTCCCGCCGGAATCAGCAGGAGCTGGGTGATCAGCCCGATCGCGAACAGCGAGTTCATCTCCGCCGCGTTGTGCTGAAAGATCATCGGACCCGGCTTGATGTCGTAGACAATCAGGGCGCCCAGGACAATGGCCGTGACGGCGTCGCCGGGAATGCCGAAGACCAGCGCCGGAATCCACGCGCCACCGACGGCGGCGTTGTTGGCGGAGGTGGGCGCGATGATCCCCTCCTCGCTGCCGGTGCCAAACTTTTCCGGCTGACGGGAGGTCTTCTGCGCGAGGCCATAGGCGGCCCAGGCAGCGATGTCGGCTCCGGCACCGGGCAGCGCGCCGATGAAGACGCCCGCGAGGGAGGACTTGAACGCGGTCCATTTGTGCCGCCAGACGGTCAGGATGGTCTCACTCCACCGGGGCACGTCGGCCGGACGTGTTGCATCTCCGGCGGCGGGACCGGCCGAAAGGCTGCGGAGGACTTCGGACAAGCCGAACAATCCGATCATCGCCGGGATGAACTCGATGCCCGACTCGAGGTTCTGGACACCGAAGGAAAAGCGCGGGGTGCCGCTCACGATGTCGTAGCCCACGGTGGCGAGCACCATGCCCAGCACGGCGGCGAGCAGCCCCTTGAAGGTGTTCCCGATGCTCACGACGGCGCTGATGGCCAGGCCGCATACGCCCAGCCAGAAGTATTCGTAGTTGCTGAACTTGAGGGCGAACCGCGCCAGCTGCGGGGCCACCGTCATGAGCAGCAGAATGCTGACGAACCCACCCAGCGCGGAGCAGAGCAGGTCCAGGCGCAGGGCGAAGCCCGCCCGCCCCTGTCTGGCCAGCTCGTGGCCGTCCAGCGTGGCGGCGGCCGAGGCGGGAGTGCCGGGGATCCGCAGCAGGGTGGCGGGAATGTCCCCGGCGAAGATCGCGGTGAAGCTGACGCCGATGATCATCGCCAGGCCGGCGCTGGAAGGCAGGTGGAAGCTGAAGGGAACGATCAGTGCCACCGCCATCGTCGCCGTGAGGCCCGGCATGGCGCCCACAAAAATGCCAAACACCATGCCAAGGATCCACGGCAGCAGCACCGGCAACGTGAGCAACGGCGAAAGGGTGTCCCAGTTCATGCCTCAGTTCCAGATTCCTGCCGGCAGCGGCACCTTGAAAATGCCCGAGAACATTCCCTGTGCCGCGAGGGTGAGCCCCGCCGCCGCCAGAGCGCCCTGCCACCACGGCACCCGCAGTCGGAGCAGCAGCAGCCAGACGAAGACCGGCGTTGCCAGCAGGAAGCCCAGCCAGGGTATGGCCCAGAGGTAGGCGACCAGACCGCCAAGGAACTGCCATGTGAGCGGTCCGGGCGCCTCCGCGTCGACGGGGGGAGGCGCGCCGTTGTTCGCCAGGCGTTTGGCCGAAAGCAGAACCAGCGCGCCGAGGCACAGCAGCGTTCCCAGGATCAGCGGCAGAAACCACGGGCCCGGGTCATTTGGGTTGGTGCGGGCGCCACGGTCTGAGATCAGGCCGATCATGAGGGCCGCAGCCCCCGGCAGCAACAGGCAGAGCGCCAGCGGCCACGGTCGATGCGGCTTGTTCCCGGAGTCGGGCATGGCACCTATGGCTGGGTGGGGGGGGAAACCG
>DNDP01000497.1:0-2761 GCA_003484235.1 Verrucomicrobiales bacterium | reverse complement strand
GGCATGGCACCTATGGCTGGTTGCGGGCGAAACCGGCGGCCTCGATCACCGTTTTCCACTGCGCGTCCTGCCGGCGCATGAATTCGCCAAAGTCCGCCGGGCTGCCCGCCTGGATGGCGAACCGGTTTTTCTCCATGAACGTGCGATAGTCCTCGCCCTCGACGATCGCACGGCATTCCGCCGCCAGCTTCCCGACGATCGGCTCCGGCGTGCCCTTCGGCAGGCAAAGCCCGCGCCAGCCGACCGCTTCCCAGTCGATGCCCAATTCCTTGACCGTCGGCACATCGGCAAATCCGGCGACCCGCTCCGGCGCCATCACCGCCAATGCCCGGAGCTGACCCGACTCAAGCTGGGTCGCAGCCTCGGGAAGACTGCAGCAGACGACATCAATGTGTCCGCCCAGCAACTCGACGATCGCGGGCGCACTGCCCTGGGTGGGCGACCAGATGACGCTGTCCACCGGCAGCCCGGCTTTCAGAAAGAAGCCGGCTCGGGCCAGGTCCCACGCTCCGCCGGACGCCGTGCCCGACATCGTGATCTGGCCGGGACTGGCCTTGATCCGCGCCAGGAGGTCCTCCAACGACTTGATCTCCGAATCCTTGCGGACGAAGAACGCGGCCGCATCGCCATTCAGCAGGTAGAGCGGCTGGAAATCCTCCCAGGTCAGTTCGCTGATGCCCATCCAATGCATCGTGGACAGCTCGAAGGTCGCCATCGTGATGGTGTGCCCGTCCGGCGTTGCTCGCGCGCCCTCGCTGTGGCCGATCGCGCCGCTGCCGCCGGTCTTGTTCACCACCACGACCGGTTTGCCGAGCCGCGACTGCAGTTGATCGGCCATGAACCGCGCCATGCGGTCCGTGCCGCCACCGGGCGACCACGGGCAGATGACGGAAATGGTCTTCGAGGGAAAGTCAGCAGCATCGGTGGACGCGCTGTCCGACGCCGGCGGTTGCGGGCCGCAGCCCGCCAGCACAAGCGCAGTCGCCGACGTGAGGAGGCTCAGAGCCAATCGGCGTGAGCGGTCCGCTGTCGTTTTGAGCTTTGCCGGATCTTGGAATTTTGAACTTGGAGTTTCTCGGTTCATGGCTGCTTCTAGTTCTTAAATCAGAGCCTCCTTACGTCGACTGCTACAGATGTTGATCATGGTCTTACGGCCGTTCCATCGCGGCGGCGGACGGGCTCCCAATAGCCGGGGTGTTCGGGCAGCGGATGTTTCTTCGCCTTTTCCTCGTCAAAGTCCACTCCCCAGCCGGGGGCGTCGTTCAGGATGGCGTATCCGTTCTCCAGCGTGTGCGTGCCGGGAAACACTTCGCGCGTCGCATCGTTGAAGTTCACCGACTCCTGAATGCCGAAGTTGTGGATGTTCAGGTCGAGATGAATGTTCGCGGCGTGACCCAGCGGACAGAGATCGCCGGGCCCGTGCCACGCGCTCCGCACGCCGAACCACTCGGCGAGCGCGGCGAGCTTGCGGGTGGGCGTGAACCCGCCGGCCTGCGTCAGGTGGACGCGCAGGAAATCGATCTGCCGCCTGGTGATCAGGTCCACCCACTCGTGCGGGCTGTTGAAAAGCTCGCCCATCGCGATCGGCACCGTCGTCTGGGCCCGCAATTGCTCGAACCAGCCGTTCTGTTCCGGCGCCAGCGGGTCCTCGATGAAGAATGGCCGGTAGGGTTCGAGTTGCTTGCAGAGGTTGATCGCCTCGATCGGCTGGATGCGTTCGTGGATGTCGTGCAACAGCTCGACGTCCTCACCGCAGGTCGAGCGGATGTGCTCGAACATCTTCGGCACCGCCTTCAAGTAGGGCAGGGAGTCCATGTGCGAATCCTCGGGCAGGCCGAACCCCGCCGCGCGCCAGTGCGCTTCCTTGTTCAAGTGCTGCGAGCCGTAGCTGCCGAACTGGATGCGCACGTGGCGGAAGCCCTGTTCCATCTTCGCCTTCACCTGTTCCTCCAGCCGCTGGAGATCGCCGCTGCTCGTGTGCGTGTAGGTGTCCACCGCGAAGCGCGAGCGGCCGCCGATCAGCTGATACACCGGCAGCCCGGCGCGCTTGCCCTTGATGTCCCAGAGCGCCATGTCGAGGCCGCTGAGGGCGTTGTTCATCACCGGGCCGTTGCGCCAGTAGGAACTGGTGTAGGCATTCTGCCAGAGGTCCTCGATGTCATCGACATTGCGGCCGCGCGCGAAGAGATCGAGGTATTCGTTCACGGCGGTGACGACCGTGAGCGGACGCTGGTTGTAAGTTCCGCAACCGAGCCCGTATAGACCCGGCTCCGAGGTGTCCACCCGCACCACGACGAAACGGATCGTGCCCTGCGTCGCGCAGGTGATGGCGCGGACCTTGGTGATGGTGACCGGCTTGGAACCGCGATTCGCCTTCGCGGTCGAGGCGTCGGCGGCCTGCGCACCTCGATCAACGAACCCCAGCGCGGCGAGCCCGGTGCCGAGCCCGAGGGTCTTGAGCAGGGAACGGCGCGTAATCGTAGGACAGGCATCCTGCCTGTCATCATCGAAGCCTGTGGTTTTCATGAGTCGTAGATCGTAGCTGGTTAAAGGAGCGACCGCAGTCCGCCAGGTCATGGAGTGCGGCGCTGCTGCGCCGCTTTGTGCAGGTTGCGACCTGCGATAGCACCACAAAGCGCCGGAGCACCGGCGCCCTCCAAGACGCTGACGCGGTGTGCATTGCGGCGTTCAGTTCCGTAGGACGTTTGTGTGCTCGAAGTGTCATCGTGATTTCGCCCGAAGACAGGCAGGATGCCTGTCC
>DNDP01000155.1:28190-28316 GCA_003484235.1 Verrucomicrobiales bacterium | reverse complement strand
TGTCGGTGTCGCCGGTCCAGTAGAACGCCGGGAGCGGTTCGTCGGCCTCGAGCGCGTTGCGATCGAGGTAGTCCGGCATGAACCGCCAATAGACGCCGCGCACATACTCGCGCCAGCCGAGGATCT
>DNDP01000155.1:25211-28163 GCA_003484235.1 Verrucomicrobiales bacterium | reverse complement strand
AGGCGCTGGATGTGGTGCGCGTAGGCGTGGTCGACGAGCTGTCGGACGGACTGGCGCACGCAGTTCATCTCGGTGTCGGCGTCCCACATGAACGCGGGCATCGGGAGGTCCGCCTCGAGCGCGTTCAGCTCCGCGTACTCGGGCATGCGCCACCAGTAGACGCCGCGCACGTACTCGCGCCAGCCGAGGATCTGCCGGATGAAACCCTCGACCGCCGGCAACGGCGCGTGGCCTTCACGGTGGGCCTGTTCGGCCGCGGCGATGACTTCCCGCGGATTCAGGAGTTTGAGATTGAGCGCCACGCTGAGCCGCGAATGGCAAAGATAGGCGTCACGGCGGTCTGAACCGACGTTGGACGAGGCCCACATCGCGTCCTGATATTGCCCGAACTGCGGCAAACGGTGCGCGACGAAATCTTTCAGCGCCGCGAGCGCCTGGTCACGTGTCACCGGCCAGTCGAAGTGCGCCAGCGACCCCGGGTGCTTTGCAAAGCGCTCCTCCACCAGCTTGAGCACATCGCGCGTGGTCCTGTCCGGCGGAAATGCCACCGGTTCGGCGATGTTACCGGGGCCGGACTTGCCAAAGCTCGCACGGTTCTCCGCATCGAAGTTCCATGTGCCGCCGACCGGCTTGTCCTCGTCCATGAGCACGGCGTTACGGCGGCGCATCTCGCGGTAGAAGAACTCCATGCGCAGCTGCTTGCGTCCTTCTGCATGCGCGGCGAAGTCCTCCTTCGTGCAAAGGAAATGCCGGTCGGTCCGCACCTCGAGCGGGACGTCGTGCGCCTGCGCCAGCTCGTGCAACGTCTGTTTCACACCCCATTCGCCCGGCTCAGCCACGATCAAACGCTTGGGTCGGTGTTCGCGCAGCGTCGTCGCCAGCGCCTTGGCGAACGTTTCCGGCTCGCCGCCTTTCGCCGTCAATTCCTGGTAAAGTATCCGACGGCCCTGCGCGCGCTGCGTCCCGCGGAAATGGCGCATCGCCGACAGGAACAACGCGATGCGCGCCCGGTGCGACCAGACACGCGTCGCTTCGCCGGCCACCTCCGCCATCCACACGGCGTCATGTTGCCCGTCGAAGCCGTCGAAGGCCGCCGACTCGGCGTCCAGCTGGTCACCGAGCACGAGGATGAGGTTACGGATGGCTGTCTTGCCATTGGCACGGCTTCGTTTCGGAGCCATGCGACAAGCTGGCGGCGAAACCGTGTTTCCGCAAACCCTCATCGGTCGTACCAGATTCGCGCCCGGCCGCTTCAGAGTTTGGCTGCGTCCGTGTCAGTCAACTTGCGCGGATCAAGCGGTTACCGAACGACGGCCACGGCCGGCACCATTGGCAGCGCGATCACGTCGACGAGCAGGAGCGGTTCGCAAGGCGCGGGTCTGTTTATTCGGGATACTCCCTGGCGGTGATGACCCGTGCCCAGTTCAACGGGCTGAAGGGTGCCTCGGCGAAGACGCCCGCCGCGATCACCAGAAGCGCGGTAACGAGCGGCGGTGCCAGGAGCATCCAGTGCGTTTCCCAGCGGCCGAACGATTGTTCCTCCGGCCACTTCTCCGGTGGCCGCAGAAACCACGCGCGGAAAACGATCGGCAGAAAGTAAGCGGCGTTGAGCAGACTGCTGGCGCCCAGCACCAGCGCCACCCACTCGACGCCGGCGTTCTCTGCGCCTTGCTGCAGGTAGGTCTTGCTCACGTAGCCGGCCAGCGGTGGCACGCCGATCATGCCGAATGCGCCCACGGTGAAGGCAGCGGTCGTCCACGGCATGCGTCGACCCACGCCGTTCATCTGGCTGACGCGATGGATGCCGAGTGTCTCGGCGTAGTTCCCGGCGGCGAAGAACAACGTGATCTTCATGATGCCCTGGTGGACCAGATGCACGATGCCGCCGATGGTGGCCAGCGGGCCGAAGATCGCCGTGCCCATCACGATGTAGGACACCTGGCTCACGGTGGAATAGGCCAGCCGCTTCTTGAGCTCGTCCTGAAACAGCGCCCGCACCGAGCCGTAGACGATGGTGAACGCCGCCAGCCACAGCAGTGGATCGAGCACGCCGAGGTCGCGCGCGGTCTCCACCCCGTAGACGTCGTAAACCAGCCGCACGATGCCGAAGGCGCCGGCCTTCACCACCGCCACCGCGTGCAGCAGCGAACTCACGGGCGCGGGCGCGACCATCGCCTTGGGCAGCCAGCCGTGCAACGGCACCAGGGCCGCCTTCACGCCGAGTCCCGCCACGAACAGAAAAAAGAGAATCCGCAGTTCATCCGTGTGCTCCGCGACCACCGCCGCCAGCGCGCCGCGTTCGGTGAACGCCACCGGTCCCGCGATGCTCTGCAGCCACGCCACCGCCAGCAACAGCACCGCGCCGCCGCCCATCGTGTAGGCCAGATAAATCTTCCCTGCCCGCAGCGAGTCCGCCGTGCCGCGATGCACGACGAGCGGGAGCGTGGAGACGGTGAGCAGTTCGTAGAACGTCAGAAACGTGACGAGGTTGGCCGACAGCGCCAGGCCCGTCGTGGCCGTCACGCACAGGCTGAAGAAGCCGAAGAACCGGCTGCGCTGCGGCGAATGCTCAAGGTAGCCGACCGCGTAGAGCGTCGTCCAGAACCACAGCAGCGTGGACAGCGTGACGAAGAACACGGAGTTCGCGTCGGCGCCCAGCGCGAACTCGATCCCCGGCGCCATGGTGAACGACCACGCGTAGGTCTCGCCCCGCCGCACTCCCCAGAGCAACGCCAGCACCAGCACGAGCTTCAGGCCGGCGCCCAGCAGGTTGAGCCACGTGCGCAGCCGATGGCTCTCCTCGCGCAGGAAAAAGATCACCAGCCCCGTGACGAACGAGCTGAACAGGATGCCCAACAGGACGAGGTCGTGAATGTTCATGACCCCGTCCCTCCCAGGTTCAACAATCCCCCGACTGCACTGCCCGCAAATCCGGCGGCCACCGAGATCTAC
>DNDP01000155.1:24598-25025 GCA_003484235.1 Verrucomicrobiales bacterium | reverse complement strand
CGACTGCACTGCCCGCAAATCCCGCCGCCACCGAGATCAACGCCAGCGCCAACGCCGACCATTCCATGCCCCGCGGAACCGGCCGGAGCGTCTGCGTGCTGGCCTGGTCGCTGAACGCCGGCAGCACGACGCGTATCACGTAGCCCGCGGCGAGCAAACTTCCCGCGAGCAACGTCGCCACCCACCACCACTGGCCTTGTTCCAGCCCGGCGCCGAGCAGCAGCCACTTGCCGACGAATCCGGCGCTGGGCGGCAGGCCGATCAGGCTGATTCCCGCCAGTCCAATGGCAAACAGCGAAACCGGCAATGCGCGCATGACCCCGGCCAGCGCCTCCAGCCGATCATGGCCCGCCGCGCGCAGAAGATTGCCGGCCGCGAGGAACATCGCCGCCTTCGCCGTCGCGTGCGACAGCAGGAAGATCATCGC
>DNDP01000155.1:24133-24342 GCA_003484235.1 Verrucomicrobiales bacterium | reverse complement strand
GTCGAGTAGGCGATCAGCAGCTTGAGCCGGCTCTGCAACAGCGCCTGCACCGAACCCCAGAGCACGGCCGCCGCACCGAGAGCCCCCAGCAATTGCGCGGTGCCGACGGTGGTGACCGGATCGAACACCTCGTACCACAGCCGCAGCAAAATGGAGAAACCGCCTTTCACCACCAGCGCGGACAACACGGCGCTGACCGGTGCCGGCGC
>DNDP01000155.1:19682-23899 GCA_003484235.1 Verrucomicrobiales bacterium | reverse complement strand
GGACGGCAGCCAGAAATGCATCGGGAACAGGGCCGCCTTCATCAGCAACCCGCCGGCCATGAGTCCCAGCGCGAGGAGCGCGTGCGGCGCGGAGGTCATCCGCTCGCCCAACAACGCGAGGTCCACCGTGCCATGGGCTCCATAAAGCAGCGCCACGCCCATGAGGTAGAGCAGCGATCCACTCAGGCCGACGAACAGATAACGCAGGGCGGCGCCGGTGGCCGGTCGATTGCCGGCGAGTCCAACCAACGCCACCGCCGACAGGCCGACGATCTCCAGCGTGACGTAGAGGTTGAAGGCATCGCCTGACAGAAAGAGCGCGTTCAAGCCCGCGAAAAGCAGGAGCCACAGCGGCCAGAAGAAGCGCGAGCCGTGTCCGGCTGGTCCCGTCACCGGCGATCCGAAATAGTCGTTCGCGTAAACGGAAACCATCACGCCGACCAGCGCGGTCACCGCGAGGAAAAATGCCGCGAGACCATCTGCGCGGAGTTCGATGCCGAGGGGCGCAGCCCAGCCGCCGACCGAATGACGGTGCGCGCCGGACTCCAGCAGCAGCAGCGCAAGCAAGCCCGCCAGAACCAGCCCTCCCGCCATCGCGGCCAGCCCGATCCATCGTCCGGCCCGCGGCCAGGCGAATGCGCCCACCGCCGCGAGCAGCGGCAACATCACCAGCATCGCCATGAGGAGCCCGGCGCTCACCGTTGTTCCTCCTTTTCCTTCTCCTCCTCCAGCGCCCGAAGGCGCTCGGCGAGGGTCAAGGCCAGGGCCGTGGCGCACACGGCCACCACGATGCCGGTCAGCACCATCGCGTGCGGCACGGGATCGGTTTTCCCCCCTGCGACGCGCGCGGCCAGCGTGATGAAGACGAGGAACACGCCATTGCCCATGACGTTGATGGCAATGATCCGCTGGAGCAGCGGGGCGCGGGAGAACACACCGCGCAGGCCCAAGGCGAACAGCGCGGCGCCGGCGAGCAGAAAGAGGGTGTGGGCGTCGGGGTTCATGCGCGGGAGCTTCCTTTCGGAGTGTCCGGATCAGGTTCCGGCCGCCCGCCAAAGAACAGCGCGCCCAGCGTCAGACCGATGGACACCAGCGCCGCGGCCTCGATGACGAGAATCAGCGTGCCGGCGAGCGTCTCCGGATACTCGAGCAGGCTGCGGCCGGCCAGCATGGTGCCCAGGCCCACGGCGATGAACACCGTGAGTCCGACGACCAGGCCGGCTTTCAACCACGCAGTGCGCAGCAGGACGCGATGATTCAGCATTCCGCCCAGCAACAGCAGCACGATGGCCCCGCCCAGCAGCGCGCCGCCCTGAAACGCCCCGCCCGGCGCGAACGCTCCGATCCAGAGCAGATACCCGCCCGCCAGCACGACCAGTGGCAGCAGCAGCCGCAACAACGCGCCCAGCATCGGACTGGCCGGCGCGGCGAACGCCGTTGCCGGCCGTGCGCGGAGCGACCAGACGGCCACGATCGCCAGCACCAGCACCGCCACCTCGAGCAACGTGTCGTAGGCGCGATAATTCAGCAGCACCGCCGTCACGGGATTGGAAACGCCGCTGCGGGGCAACGCCTCGTGCGCCGCTGGTGCCAGTCCCGGCGGCTCTTCGGGCAGGGACAAAAGCCCCCACGCCAGGCCGCCGAAGACGAGCACCATGAAGAACCAACCGCCAACGCGCGCCATCATCGTTGCTCCTCCCGCGAGGCGGATTCCGGTTTGCCGTCATCGTCCTGCTGACGACGCAACGCCATCCAGAGCAGTGCGCCGGTCAGACCGCTGCCCACCGCGGCCTCGGCCAGGGCCACGTCCGGCGCGCCCAGTCGCAGCCACGTCAACGCCAGCACCAGACCGAGCACGATGAACTGAATCGTTGCGCGCCGCAGGTCGGCATCGGTGACCGCCCGCCAGCCGAGCCAGACCAGCATCAGCACGAGGATGACGTCGAAGACCTGGACAATCACCCGCGTTCCTCCATTTCGAAGTCTGCGTTCTCCCGCAGCGCACGCTGCGCGATGAGGTAGCTGACGGTCGCGCCTGCCGCCAGCACCAGCAGCCAGATGAGCACGAGCTTGAACACCGTGGTCCAGTCCTCCGCCTGCAGGAGGAAGGCCAGCACGGCAAAGCCGAGCCCGACGTTATCCGCCTTGGTCAACGCGTGCAGGCGGCTGTGCAGATCCGGCAGGCGCAGCAGGCCGACCGTGCCGGCGGTGAAGAAGAAAAGCGCGGCGACGAGCGCGATGGCGGAAAGGACATCGAGCAGGTTCATGGGTTCGCGTCCTCCCGGTTGTCCCGCGTGCCGAGGAATCGCCGTGTCGAGGTGATGCCCAGCACCGCCGCCAGCAGGGCGAAGACGAGCGCCACGTCCACCGCGCGGTCGAGGTTCACCGCCGCGCCCAGCACCAGGGTAATCGCCACCCCGGTGGTGCCCAGCAGCAGGACCGCGAGCACGGACTCCATGCCGCCCCGACGCCGGGTGATGAAGACCAGCCCGCAGAGGATGTTCAGCAACAGCCCGCCGGCGGCGATCCAGAGAAAGGTGGTCATGCCCGTCCCTCCCTGGCGTCGCGGATCAGTCTGAGCACGCGCCTTTCAAGTGAACGGAGGCCGGCTTCAACATCCGCATCACGGTCCAGCGCATGAACGATCAACCGCTTTTCGTCGAGCCTCGAGGAGAGCGTGCCCGGGAGCAGGCTCACCAGATTGGCAAACAACCGGCGGGCCGGACCGGCCGGGATGGACGGCGTATATTCGACGAAGCCCGGGCGGATGGGGAGTCTTGGATCGATCACGCGGCGCGACACGTCCCACGCGCCCCGCACCGATTCGATCACGAAGAACCACACGAACGACGGCACGCCCGCCCAGCGCAATCGCAACGGCACACGGGTCGCCGGCAGCGACCGGCTGAGCAGTGCGGCGAGGACGACCACCGGGCCGCCGATCAGCCACGATTTCCAGTCGGTGCCGTTCAGGGCGAACCACACGAGCGCGCACCACAGCAAACGCGGCGTGAGGCCGGGTGAGGCCGGCCGTGCGGCGCTGGCATTCACGGGCGTTGGCATGGTCGGGTGGTTGTTCATTGTGCGTTCAATGGTCCGGCCAGAGGTGCCAGAGATAACCGCCGTACAAAGCGAGCAGGAGCCCCCCCTCCCAGCGTTGGAGTTTGAAGCCCGTCCTGGCGATGGGAACGAGCAGCAGGGAAAAGCCGATCATGATCACCACATCCTTCAGGCTCGTGCTCGGCATCGCCAGCGGCCCGAACAGTGTGCCACTCAGACCTCCTATTGCGAGGATGTTGTAAATGCTGGATCCGACGATGTTCCCGACGGCCAGGTCCGGCTGCCGGCGCCAGGCCGCCATCAATGAAGCCGCCAATTCGGGCAAACTTGTCCCGACCGCAACGATGGTCAGCCCGATCACGATCTCACTGATGTCGAGAACGCGCGCCATCGCGACGGCGCCCGTGACAAAGAGACGCGAACCGACGACGAGCGTGGTCAGCCCCGCCACGATGAACGCCAATGACATTCCTGAAGTGAAGACCGAATGGAATGCCGCATCGGGACGCGCCGGTGCCACATCGCCACCGTTCTGCCGACGGGCATTGCGGATGTTGACGAGAGAATAAACCGCCAGCAGACCGAGCAGAGCCAGAGATTCGAGGAGCGCGATGGTGCCATCCAGCAGGAATGCCAGGAACATCAGCGAGGCCCCCACCATCACCGGCACATCCAACCGGAGAAGTGGCAGCCGCACCCGAAGCGGGAAGACGAGAGCCGTCAGCCCCAGGATGACGCCGACATTGAGGATGTTTGAGCCGATTATGTTGCCCAAAGCGATGTTGCTCCTGCCGTCCGCCGCCGCCATCGCGCTTACCAGCAGTTCCGGCGTGCTTGCACCGTATGCCACGACCGTCAGGCCCACCAGCAGCGGCGTCAGGCCCAGTCTCAGGGCCAGCGACGAGGCGCCCTGCACGAGCCAGGCCGCCCCGAAGTAGAGCGCTGCGACGCCGGTGCAGATCAGGAGGATGCTGATTGGCAGTGGCATTGTGGGTTCGTGAATCAGTCGTGGCGCAGAGCCTTCGCGGCCCGTTGTTTGAAGGAGGGGGAAGGAACGCCGGGGGCGTCATTCAAAGTTCACCGCCTTTTCGGGCAGATCCGCCGTTCAATTTCCTCACCGCCAGGAGCGAACAATCCAGTTCACGGGCCAGCCGTTC
>DNDP01000155.1:1565-19503 GCA_003484235.1 Verrucomicrobiales bacterium | reverse complement strand
TCGACCGTCGAGCCCATCAGGAGGTAGCCGAGTTCCGTCCGCCCGTGCCGGCCAAGGACGATCAGGTCCGCATTTTGTTTCCGGGCGAAGCGGACGAGCCCCTCTCCGGCGCCGTCGGCGTCGATTACGTGAAATTGCTCGCGACGAGAGCCGGCATTCCCGACGAACTCCCGCAGACGCGCGAGCTTCTGCTTCCGGTGATCGCGCGCGTAGTCGAGCGAGCGTTGCAGCGAGGGCGCGCTGAAACCGAAGCGGCGCCATGGGGCGAAGAAGACGTGGACGAAATGAAGTTCCGCCCGGTCGCGTTCCGCCATATGCCGTGCCTGAGCAACCACCTCCTTCGCGGTCTCGGAGAAATCGATCCCGGCGACAATCCGCTTGAACTGGCGGCTGTGGGTGGGCTCGATCAGCAGGACTTTGCCGTCGACCTTGCGCAGAGACCTCGTGGACAGGACCCCGGCCCCGCCGCCGGTGCCGCCATTCACGCCCATGACGAGCAGATCAGCAGACTTGGCGTCCAGGTTTTTCAAGATCAGGTCGATGCCGTTCCCCTTTATCACCTCTGCGCGGGTGTCCCGCGACGTTCGAACTTTCCGCATCAACTTCTTCAAGGCGGTCTGCGCTCCGGTCAGGGCGAGCTGTTCAAAGACGCCTTCGGGCTGGCGCATGGCGGACGCCGCGTCCGCGAGATCGAGTTCGTCAAGCACGTGGAGGACGTGCAATCGGGCCCGATTCCGGCGGGCCAGACGCACCGCCTGCTGCAGCGCTGAGCGGGCGCCGTCGGTGAAGTCGACCGCCACGAGGATGTTCTTCAATTGATTCATCGGGGCATATGGTTGAGCGGATTCAAACCGGAAGTTCGCGCGCGGCGCCCAGCCGGGCGGGAAGGGGTGGCGGCATGCTGGGCAGCCGGCGTTCGGCCGTCCAGTTCTGCAACACGCCACGGATTTCAATGAGTTCTGAGACGTTGTCCATTGTGATCAAACCGACCAGCCGGTCGCCCGAAAGCACCACAACTGTCCGGGTGCCGTCGCCGGTGAGCCGTGCCAGCACGTCGTCCAGCGGTTCCTCCGGCGCGGCGGTTGCCGCCGCCGGCACCATGAACTCGGCAACCGCCTGTGAGGGACCGCCGGCGCGGAGGCCTGCCAACAGCCGTTGTGAATCCAGCACGCCCACGAGATCCCCGTCCCTCACCACGGGGAACTCTGCCTGCGAGCCGGACAGCAGGTGCTGGGCAGCGGATCCCAGCGTAGTCCCGGGCGTTAGCACCCGGAAGTCGGTGACCATGGCCTGGTCGACGGGCACGCCCGCGAGTTTGGATCGAATCTCGGCGCTCCGCATCTCCGCTGCCGCGCCCAGCCAGACAAAGACGGCGATCAACAGGAGCAGCGGATTCGCCCATAACCCCACGAGGGCGAACAATACCGCCATTCCCTGTCCCATGCGGCCCGCAATCCGGGTTGCCCGGGCGTAGTCGAGCCGCAGGGCGAGAAGTGCGCGCAGCACACGGCCACCGTCGAGCGGAAACGCCGGCAACAGGTTGAACAGCACCAGGAAGCCGTTTACATAAAGCAGCCGTTCCACGAAACCACCCTGCGCGATGCCGGAAAGGGCGACCGAACTGAAGGCGTTGGCAAGGAGCAGCCAGGCGCCCAGCCCCAGCATCACCAGGACGTTCACCGCCGGACCGGCCAGCGCGATCCAAAACTCGTGCACCGGCCGGTCCGGCATGCGCTCAAGCCGCGCCACGCCGCCGATCGGCAGGAGAATGATGTCGCGCGTGCCGATGCCGAACCGACGCGCGACCAGCGCGTGTCCGAACTCGTGGAGCAGCACGCAGAAGAAGACTGCGACGAAGAATGCCATGCCGACCAGTGCGGCCGTCGCGCTGCGATCCGGCAGCCAGTGCGCGAGACCGATCAGTGCCAACAGCAGCAGGAAGGTGAAGTGCAGCTGGACGTCGATGCCAAACCAGCGGCCGAATTTCAGGTTCCAGTTCATGTCGTTCGTGAATTGAAGTTGCGGGTCAGGCCGGGGATCAGCCCCAGCCGAATTCCTTGATGTCCATCTGCCAGAGTCCGTCGGTGACCACGAGCCGCCTCCGGTCGAGTTCGTAGCGGATCTTCTCGATCTTCACGTCGGGCGGCAGGAGGTTGACAATCAGTTCACCGCTGCCGATCGCGGCGATCTTCGTGCGCCGGTCTTCGCGACGTACAAACACATGCTTGTTGAGGTCATCGGTGACGAAGACGTAGCCGCTGAGCCTCGCCATGCCGTGTTCATACTGCTCGACGACGCCCGCGAAGTGACGCCGGATGTCGCGCTCGAAGCGGCGGCGGTGTATGAGGTGAACCTTTTCTCCTTTTTTCAGTATCATGTCAGTGTTGAGCAGTGGGGTTTTGGTTGTGTCCTTCAACGGCCAGGTGGGCGGCACTTGCGGGGAGCGGAACGGCTTTTGCGCGGCTGGCGCTCGCGGCGGTCAAGCTGCAGCACAAGCGCGGCCTGGGCCTTGTGGACTGCCGCCTGCAGACTGTGCTCCACCGCCTCCACACGATAGTCAGGGCCGGGCGTCACCAGATGCATGCTCACGCGGAACGGCGGGCTAAGATGCCGACGTTCCTCGAGACGAACCATGGCTTCATCGATCCGCCGACGCCGGGAGACGGCCAGCAGTCGTGCCTCCACCAGGGAGTCGATTTCGTCGGTGCTGCGAACATTGAGGTGCTGAACTGTAAGTTTCATCATGGGCCGAACGTTACATGGGTTCTGGCGGAGCGCGATTACGACAATTGGATTGCAATGTTAGGATAAATGGAACAATGCTGATCAGCATGGAATGGCTGAATTATCACCATCTGCTCTATTTCTGGACCGTTGCCAGGGAAGGAAGCCTGAGAGCCGCTTCGGAAAAGCTGCATGTGTCCCAGCCTTCCATCTCGGCGCAGATCAAGGTGCTTGAGGAGAGCCTCGGCGAACGGCTGTTCCGCCGTGAGGGCCGCAGCCGCGGACTCACCGAGACAGGCCGGCTCGTGCTCGGCTACGCCGACGAGATCTTCACGCTGGGTCAGGAACTGATGAGCAGCATCAAGGGCCGGGGCACGGACCGCATGGGCCGCCTGCACGTCGGCGTCGTGGATTCGTTTCCCAAGCTGTTGACCAACCAGATCCTGCAACCCGTGTTCGCCATGAAAGCACACGTACAGTTGATCTGCCGCGAGGGCAAGCTCGGGGATCTGCTGGCGCAGCTCGTGGTGCACCGGCTCGACGTCGTTCTCGCCGACGAGCCGGCCACCGGCCTGCTGAAGTCGCGTCTGTTCAACCATCGTCTGGGTGAATCCACCGTCACGCTCTGCGCTGCGCCGGACTTGGCCCGCGTGCTGCGGCGGAGCTTCCCGAAGTCCCTGCACGACGCGCCCGCCCTTCTGCCTTCCAGCAACTCGAGCTTTGGACGGGCCGTCGTCCGGTGGTTTGAGAACACCCGCGTCCAGCCGCGGGTGCTGGCCGAGTTCGAGGACCTGGCGCTGATGAAGGCCCTGGCGGCGGACGGCAAGGGATTCATCGCGGTGCCCACGGCCGCCATGGAGGAAGTGCACGCCCACTACGGCTTTGAGGTCATCGGCGTGGCCGGCAGGGCACGCGAGCAGTTCTATGCCATCACCGCCGAGAGAAGAATCACCCATCCGGCCGTAAACGCCCTTACCGCAGCGGCGGAAACGGTGCTTTTGAATCCCTTCCAGCCTTCCCGGAAGCGCGGGAAATAGGCACTTCAGACAGACCCTTTCCAGCAGCAGCGCTCAGGCCGTTGGACTGTCCGGTGGCATCTTTCCGTGGGTGACGCCGCTGCACCGTCAGCCTGAGCGGGCATGCACCGAGCCGAGACCGCCGGACACGCTCAACACCTCGCCGGTGATCCACTCGTGGTCGAGCAGGAACTGGATCGCCGCGGCGATCTCCTCCGGCTGTCCGATGCGCCCCAGAGCGTGCATCGCCGCGGACGCCTTCAGGCTGGCCTCGTTGGAAGTAAGCCCGCCGGTCAGGGGGGTCTGCGTGAGTCCCGGGGCAACACAGTTCACGCGGATGTTCCGGCGGGCCTGGGTGGCGGCGGCGGAAAGGGTGAGGCCGATGATCCCCGCCTTGGCGCCCGCGATGGCTTCGTGATTGGCGAAACCGTGCCGGGCCGCCGCTGACGAGATGAACACCAGTGAGCCGCCCGTTTCGGGCATCAACTGCACGCTTTCGCGCATGATGAAGAATGCCGAGGACAGGTGGGTGTGCAGGGTGTCGAGCCATTCTGAGTCCGTGGTGCGATGGCCGGGTTTGAGCAGCAGCGACCCAACGCAGTGGGCCACGCCGTCGAGCAGGCCCAGCTGCTCGCGGGCGGCGGCGACCAGCTCCCGCGCGCCCGCCGACCCGGTGAGATCGCCGGCCAGATACGGGGCATTCAGTTCGGCCGCAAGGGATTCCAGCCTGGCAACGTCGCGCCCCCCGAGAAACACGTTTCTTCCCTGTCGCGCCAGTTGTCGGGCCAACGCGCCGCCGATGCCGCCTGAGGCACCGGTTATGAGGATGTGGTTGGGCCTGCCCATGACGAGATGGTCAGCGCTGCGCCGGATTGGAGGTGGCCTGATTCGCCCTCAGCAGGCGGCGTGATCTCGATATGCGGGCCGACTGGCGCGAGCCCTCCATCACACCGAGATAGACGATGCCGGTGATGACCAGCCCGAACATGAAGATCGGAAACAGGTAGTTGATCATGACTGGTCCTCGTCGTCGTTGGAGGCAGTCGTCTGCGCAAGCAGCACGACGCGGACGCCCACCCAGAAGGCCAGGATGCTGGGGACCCAGAGACCCACGTAAACGCCGTAGTCGTGGTTGACGAGGAACCAGAGCGCGACACTCGCCAGAAAGCTGGCGAAAGCGGCGATGATGAAGGGGTAGTCGAGTTTTTGAAACATGGTCGGTGTTGGGAGCTGGTGTGAAGGTTCAATTGCTTTGCCGGACGGCTCCGGCGGAGGCGGCGCCCGAAGGTCGGGGCCCGGCATGCCGTGCCGCCTGGTTTCGTGGTGGGTCTGCGGGGTTGTTGGTGGCGGAGACTCCCAGCAGTGTCCCGATGCTTTGCTTGAGCTTCTCCAGACCTGGGTCAGTCGCGGGACCTTGAAGTGCGGCCGCGACCCTGCCGCCGCCGTCCAGCAACAGCAGGTTTGGCTGAGTCTTCTCCACTGGAAATTGCGCGACCGCATCTCCGTGCCAGTCGAGCGCGACGGGATGGTGGTAGTCCTTGCGAAATCCGCGCCGCACGAGTCCGCGCAACGGCGCCGGTACCGGACGCAGATCAGCGACCGCGAAAAACCTTATCTGGCCGGGAAATGCCTCCTTGAGGGGCTGAACCCAGCCATCGAGTGCGCCTGCTCCGTCCCGGTCCGCAACCGTGACGAGAACGGGCCTGGTGAACGGCGGCTTCAGGATCATCTCGTCGTCGAACTGATCCTTGAGCGCAAGAGAGATCACCCGATTGGTGGAATCGCCGGCCCAGATCGCTTCGATGGAAACGACGAAGAGCAGCACGACGATCGGCAGGATGAACCGGCTTCCGCTCATGCCCGCGCCTCCGTTGGACGGATCTTTGGCGGGGAGGCCGGCTCCACGATTGTGTAGCTGCGGCCCTTCCACGAATTCGGACGCCCCATGAGCCAGCGGAAAAACGCCTGCCATTGGATCACCAGCAGCAACACGATGCTCACGGGATGGAGGAGCACGCCGGTGGGCGCCTGCCGGAACTGTGCCGCACCCGCGAGACGTGGTGCGAGGGAGAGCAGCCCGGAGGCTCCAGCAAAGCCGAGGGCGAGGCCGGAGGCGAAAGGGAGAATCAGCCATGGGAGCACTTGACCGCAGAACAGCATCAGAGTCATGACGCCGATGAGGCGCGGAGCTGCCAGCCCTTCAACGGCATTCTTGCCGAGCCCCCGCCAGGTTTCGCCCGCTCCGTGATACATCCGGCAGGTCGCCAGGTCGGTGGCGTCGAAGAGTCCGGTCATGAACCCCGCCCGGCGGAATGCGCGGGGAAGTTTGACCCCGTCATGCAGCGTGGCACGGATGGCCGCGTGTCCGCCTGCCTTCCGGTAGGCGTCGGCACGGGCGATGAAGAGCTGGCCGCAGCCGGCGGCGGTGGAGAGCCTGCAGCTGTTCCGCATGCCGCGCATCGGCAGGTATGACATCAGCAGGAAATGGATCAGCGGGATCAGCAACCGTTCCAGGAAAGTTCCGGTTTGCTGGTGTGGCACCCCGCTGGCGAGGGCGACGGGGCCGCAATAGCCGTTCTCATTCAGCCGTGGACTGTCCGCCTGGTTGCTTTCCATGAAGTGCACCATGCGGGCGGGGGCATCGGCGGCAAGGCGCACGTCGGCGTCCATGAAGATGAGGTAGGGAAATTGGGCGAGTCCGGCCAGATGGTGGCAGGCATGTTGTTTGCCGCACCAGCCGGCCGGGAGGGGAGGGGCCGGCTCCAACCGGACTCGCGAATCTTTTCGGGCGACCATGCGCACGATCTCCGCCGTGTTGTCAGACGATTGATCGTCAAGAACGATCACCTCCAGCCGTGCCAGCGGACTGCTCAGGACGCTGTCGAGAGCGGCATGAATGTTGGCGGCCTCGTTGCGCGCCGGGATCAGGACGGACACGCCCGGAAGCGGGGCATCGGCTGCCACCCGCCGGGGCGCCCGATAGACCGCCCGGTTCAGGAGGAAGAACACAAATGGCACGGTCGCGAAGACAAGCGCGACAATCGAGAGCGTTAAGGGGATGTCCATGGCTATTTGGTTCCGTGTGCGGCGGCGAAGGTACGTCCGCGAAGTGCCGCCTTGAACCGGCGCCACGCATCGTAGACCGGCTGCGTTCCAGCCCGCCCTTCAAGGAGGTTTCCAAAGGCGTCCTCTTCGCGATGAATTGAGGCCCGTGCCAGACGCGAGGCGGCCGCGCGCAGCGCCTGTTCGAGCCGGAGATTGAGATTGGTTTTGGAGCGCGGCGAACGGCGGGTGCGCACTCGTTCACCTTCTGTGCCCACCGTCTGCGAACCGTCGTCGGCCGTGCGCAGCGGCTCGCCGAAATGCAGCAGCACCTCGGGGCGTTTCTCCTCCCAGTAGGCGATCTCCATCGCGACCGGGAGAAAGACCGCGTTGGGGTTGCGGGCGGCGAGATGGGCGAGCCCCGGCTCGAATCCGGCCGACTCGTCGCGCACGTCGGCGAAGCGACCCTGCGGGGTGATCAGCAGCAGCGTCTCGGGCCGTCCGAGCAGTTGGCTGCCGATCCGGAGGAACTGACGTGCGCCCGGGAGGGAGTTCCTGTCAACGCCGAAGAAGCCAAGCCGCTTGAAGAACGCATACCTTTCCAGCATCGCCGCGTCGATCGGTGCATATGGAATGCGGTCCGCCAGCAATCGACGCCAGATGACGAGTGCCACCAGCGGATCCCACCATGAAGGATGGTTTGCGTAGAGAACCAGGGGCTGCCCGTTGAAGCGATCCAGGTTGCCAGCGCCAAGGAGTCGAACCGCATGGAAATTGCGCCTGACCAACCATTCCGAGTAGCGGGCGAAGAACCGGGTGAACCAGCGTGAATTGACCGGAAGGGCTTGGGGGTGCTCTCCAGCCTGTCCGCCGGAGAGATGCTCAATCTGATTGGTCACCGTTGATTTCATGTTCGCCTGAAAGCAGGGCGTTCCGCTCCGTTGCGGGAGGCTCAGCTTGCAACGCTCCGGAGCTCTTCCTGTTGCTGCGGCAGGCGGACGACCTTGTTCGAACTGGACGTGTCCTGGTCGAGGGCGTCTGCCGCAATCCAGCCGCTCATCAGCACCATCGGCATGCCGGGCCCGGGGTGCGCGGCGCCGCCCGCAAGATAGAGACCTTCGAGGTCGCGCGAACGATTGCCCGGCTTGAACGCCCCGAGGAACCGGCCATGACTGGCGAGCCCGTAGATCGCGCCGTTCAACACGTGGTATCGCTCGTGAATGTCCTGCGGCGTCAACGCGCTCTCGAAAATGATGCGGTCCTCGATGTCCGGCATCTGGCCGGTGGTCTTGAGCTTCTCGATGATCGTGCGGCGGTAGGCAGGCAGCATTTCCTTCCAGTCGTGATGCGGCCGCAGATACGGCGTGTGCACGAGCACGTAGAGCGCCTCGCCGCCTTCCGGCGCGGTCGCCGGCTCGCTGCACGTCGTCGCCGCGAGATAGCAGGTCGGATCGGGGGCGGGTTCGCCACGCTGGTAGATGTAGTCAAACTCCTCGTGCGGGTCGCGGCTGAAGACGAAATCGTGGTGCGCCAGGTGTTCGTAGCGCTTCTTCAGGCCGAGGTAGAGCACGACGCCCGAGCAGGCGGGCTCGTAGTCGCGTCGTCGCTCGAACTTCGCGCCGACGCTGCCCTTGATGAGTTCGCGATGCGTGCGGACGGCGTCGCAGTTCGAGACCAGGCCGGCCAGCGCGATTTCCCCGCCCTTGCCGGTGCGGACGCCGGTGACGCGCCCGTCGGCGGTGAGGATTTTCTCGATGCATGTATTCGTGTGGACCTCGACACCCAGCTCGCGGGCGAGCTTCGCCAGCGCAAGCGGAACCGCGCGGGTTCCGCCGATCGGATACCACACCCCTTCGTCCGTCTGCATGTGGGCGATGCCGCACAAGACCGCCGGCGAACCGTAGGGCGACGAGCCGACGTACTGCGTGAAGTGATCCATCATCTGCGCCACGCGGGCGTCGGGCGTGAACGAACGCACCGTCCCTGCGACCGTGCGGCCCATGCGCATCGCGAGGACATCGCCCAGAACCTTCGGATCGAAGCTGGTCTTGACGTCGAACATGTCGCGCAGTCCGCCGATCGACTTGTAAAAGAAATGGCGCTGCGAGATGTCGTTCAGCCGTTCGCTCAGCTGCATGAAGTCCAGGTACCGACGGCCGGAGTTCGTGCCGGGTGCGAAGCTGTCCAGCTCCTCTGCCATTTCGCCCGGGCGCTGGTGGAGGTTCAGGACCGAACCGTCATCGAAGAAACACCGCCACTGCGGATCGAGCCGGACGAGGTCGAGGTAGTCCTCCATCCTGCGGCCGGCCTCGCGGAAGATGCGGCGCAGAACCGAGGGGATCGTGACGATCGTCGGGCCCATGTCGAAGCGGAAGCCTTCGCCTTCGAGCTGGGCGGCCTTGCCGCCGAGCCAGTCGTTGCGTTCGAAGAGGATGACCCGGTGGCCGCGGGCGGCGAGGGTGCAGGCGGCTGCGAGACCGCCGAGGCCGGAGCCGACGACGCCGATTTTGGGAGAGTTTTTCTTCATTTGCTGGAGGTGGTTGGAGAGCTGTCAGGCTTGCGAAAATGGAAAACGACGCGAGCCAGCGCACCGAGGCGGCGGAACAAAGAGCGCCCGTGACCGAGTTGAAGGAGCGACTGAAACAGGGGAGTGTCCGACTCGCGAAACGGCCGGTAATGCGGACGCCATCGGCTGCGGTTGGTGATGACGACTTTGGGCGCCGTCATTTCGAGCAGACCCTCGGGTCCGCGCGTTACTCCAAAGCCGCTGGCTCCCAGTCCGCCGAAAGGAAGCCGGGGGTCGGCGGTGGGGGCGATCAGGTCGTTCAGCACCACCGATCCAGCCCGGATCCGCGCAGCCAGACGACGGGCCGCGGCGATGTCCTTGCCGAAGACACTTGCCCCGAGCGCGAAGGGACATTGTTCAGAAGCGGAGATGGCCTCGTCGTCGCCGGCCACTCCCACAACTCCGGCGAGCGGCGCAAACGTGTCGTCCTGCATCAGCCGCATTCGGGGAGCAACGCCGCCAAGCACCAATGGGGCCTTGACGTGATCGGGGTGCAGCGCTCCGGCGATGATGAAGGCCCCGTCCTGCAACGCCTCCCGGACCAGCGGCAACCAGCGTGCGGCGGCCTCGTTCGAAATGCGGATCGGACCGGATCGCTGCAGCTCGCGGGTCAGTTGCCTGCAAAAGGGGCCGAGCAGGGGACCTTCAACAAAGATCCGACGTGGAGCGATGCAGGTCGCGCCGCGATTCAGGCTGAGGCCGAAACGGACCGCCTGGGCGGCAACTAGGAGGTCAGCATCGCCTCGGATGAAGACGGCGTCGCTGCCGGAAAGTTCCAGCACCGCCGGGGTGAGCTGGGGGGCCAGACTGCCGAGAATTTTTCTGCCGGTGGCGGCTGAGCCGGTGAAGATCACCTTGTCCACACCCGTGCCGATCGCGGCTTGGGCCGCGTCGGGCGATTCTGGCAACAGCTGGATGATGCCGCATGGATAGCCTGCCTGCACCACCGCGTCGCGGAGAGGTTCCAGCACGTTTGTGCCGCCCGGAGCGGGCTTGACCCATACGGCGTTCCCCGCCGCCAGAGCCTGGATGAGCTGCACGCCGGCGAGGAAAAGCGGGTAGTTGCCGGGCGAAATGATCAAAATCAGCCCGAGCGGCTGCCGTTGAATCTCGCAGTCAACTCCGGTCAACCATGCCGGGCGGTCGGTCGCGCCTGGCCGTCGCGGACCGAGAATCCGGTGAGCCCGCCGGGCAAGAAATCGGGCTGCGTCGAGCAGGGGCATCACCTCGGTTGCCAGAGCCTCACCCACGGTGCAGCCGCGAACGGAAGCAGCCTGTTGAGCCAGTTCGTCGGCGCGCTCCACGAGGACGCGATGAAGGAGAGTCAGTTTGCGCCGACGGTCGAGAAAGGTTTCCAGCCTGGTTGCGGCCTGAGCCTGATAGCTGCGCACCCGGAGCAGGGACAGACTGAGACCACCCTGTGCAGTGTTGGATCCGATGCTGGTGGGACTTCCGGGAGCGCCAGCGCGATGTGGCGGTGCGACGCCGACATCTGATTGAAATGTGGCCGTTTCAGTCATCACGCCGCCTTAAGGGTTTGGGGGTTCAGAACAGGACTTGCAGGATTTGAAAGGAGGCGGTTGTCCACGCCCAGATCCCGCAGCAGGAGCCGGGATGAAATGCGGGCGGATTCAAAGATGACCGGAAGCCCGCTTCCCGGGTGAGTGCCGCCTCCCACGAGATATACGCCGTCCAAATCCTCGAACCGGTTGTGTGGACGGAGATTGAGCATCTGATCGAGCCCGTGGGCCAGATTGAATGTCGCCCCCTTGTGGATCTCGTAGCGCGTATCCCAGTCCGCCGGCGTGATGATCTTTTCGTAGCGGACCCGTTGCTCAACCCCGGTGTAGCCGGCCTTCGCCATCTGCCGGTATAGCAGGGCCCGAAACCGATCCTTCTCCACCGCCCAGTTCACGTTGTCCGTCTGATGGGTGACGGGCGCGAGAACATAGAGCGTGGAATGTCCTTTGGGCGCGAGCGTGGGGTCGGTGACGGACGCGTTCTGCACGTAAAACGATGGATCGTCAGAGAGCACGTGGCGGTTCTCGATGTCGTCCAGGTTCTTTTCATAGTCCTTGGCGATGTGAATCAAGTGATGGGGCAGGTCAAACTGGCCCTCGATGCCGAGATACATCATGAAGGTGGAGCAGCTGAACTTCTTCTTTGCGATCTTCCGCTCGGTCCAGTTGCGGCGAAGATGATCGGGAACGAGCCGCTTCATCGCCCGGGCAAAGTCGGCATTCAGGACCAGCGAATCGGCGTGCAACCTTTCCTGCGCGGTGCGCACCCCAACCGCCCGCCGGCCGCTGAAAAGAATCTCCTCTACCGGTTCATTGAGCCGGATCTCGACGCCGAGCCGCCGTGCGACCCGCGCCAGCGCCTGGCTGACCGCGGCACAGCCCCCAACCGGATGCCAGACGCCATACTCGTACTCCAGAAAGGAGAGGATCGAGAACAGGCTCGGACACCGGAAGGGTGACATGCCGAGGTATTTCGACTGGAAACAGAATGCCAGGCGCACGCGGTCGTCCTTGAAGAAGCGCTTCAAGTACTCGTCCACGGACTGATGTGGCCGGAGCATGGGCAGCATCCTGAAGAGGCGGAGATTGATCAGGTCCTGCCAGCTCATGAACGGGCTCTCAAGGCAGGGCTGCATCCGCTCGAGTTTGATCCGGTTCTCATCCAGAAACCGCTTGAAACCTCCCGCATCGGCGGGCGCAATACGGCCAATCTGGCGCTCCATCCTCGCGACGTCGGGAGTGGCATCAATCTGTCCGCCCGCTCCGAACTGGATGCGATACTGCGGATCCAGACGAATCATCTCGACCTCCGCCTGCAGCGAGGTGCCGGCGGCTTCCAGAATCTCGTTCAGAATGCGCGGGTAGAGGAAGAAGGTCGGGCCAAGATCGAACTTGTAGCCTTCCGCCTCGATGCCGGATGTGCGCCCGCCCACAATCGGGAGGCGTTCCACGATGGTTGTCTTGACCCCCGCGCTGGCGAGGAGAATCGATGTAGCAAGCCCCCCCGGGCCGGCACCAACAATGATTGCACTCTTGCTCATGTCGTATGTTGCAGTGGATAGAAAAGCCGGCTCAACGGCCGCTGGTGAGTTCGTCCTTGGGGCGGTCAAGGTCCTCGATCTGCTCGCGCAGCTTGGCAAGAGCAACGTTCTGCAGTTGGCGGATGCGCTCACGCGTCAGCCCGAACTTGGCTGCAATTTCCTCCAAGGTGCGAGCCGGAGCTCCATCCAGGCCGAAGCGCTCCGTGATGATGGTCAGTTCGCGCTGATTGAGCGACGAGAGCATGCCACTGACGAGACCATGCATCATCTTCTGATCCATCTCGTCGAAGGCCGTCGGCATGGACTCGTCCTTGACGATGTCGCCCAGCCGGGTGGTGTCCTCCTCGCCTAGCGGTGCGTCCAGGGAGTTCATCGTGATGCATGCGCGCTCCATGCGCCGGATGATGCGGTCGCCCAGTCCGAGTTCCTGGGACAATTCCTCCCGGTCGGGGTTGCGGCCAAACTCCTCCTGCCACTTGTGCTGCGCCTGACGCATCCTGAAGAGCCGCTCCTGCACGTGAACAGGAAGGCGAATCACCTTGGTTTGGTTGGCGAGGGCGCGCTTGATCGCCTGTTTGATCCAGTAGGCGCCGTAGGTGGAGAATTTGCCCCCCTTGGCAGGGTCGAACCGCTCGACCGCCTTCATCAGGCCAATGTTCCCTTCGTTTACGAGGTCCAGCAGCGGCAACCCCAGGTTCTCGTAATCGCGGGCGATTTTGACAACCAGACGCAGATTTGCGCGTATCATGTGCTCGCGAGCCGCCGCATCGCCCTTCTTTATCCGGGCGGCCAGCGCCACCTCCTCTTCAATGGTCAGCAACGGGACTTCACCAATTTCCTCCATGTAGAGGCTGATCGGCGAGCGACGCTCACGGCTGCGGTTGGAAACCTCTGAAGTGTCAAACCGGGGCTTGGTCCGTGCCGAGCCGCCCGGGGAGTCGGATTTTGAGGCGGAAAGGGGCGAAGTGTCGGAGGACGCACGACGGCGGAGTGATTTGGGAGATGTGCTCATGTGATAGTTGGTGTTTAAACATTGTCTAACTTGTTGTCCAATGTTTGTCAAATTTATATCCCGATTTGTTCAACTTTTGTTCAATAAAGTTTGACGTCATCCGAAAATGTCTAAACTTTGTCGCATTCGAACCGGGCACGGGAATCTAAACCGTTGATCACCATGCACCTTTTCGGAAAACAGCTTGTTAAGAGAAGTTTATGAAGCAGAACGGGCAGCTCCATCCGATCAAACTAGTCGCCGCCAAAACTGGGCTGAGTCCCCACCTGATCAGGGTGTGGGAGCGACGCTACGGGGCGGTTTCGCCGGAGCGGACGGACACCCACCGCCGGATGTATTCGGAGCTGGACATCGAGCGACTCAAATTGCTCGGCATGCTCACCGAGTCGGGGCACAGCATTGGCAACATTGCCACGCTCGACATTGACGCGCTCCGTGCACTGATGGTTGACCGACCTGTGCCTGCGGCGATGCCGCGCGGGGAGCAGTTGCATTTCGATCGGCGCGAAATCGGAAAGCATTATGTCGATCGCGCGGTGACTGCGATTGCGGATCTCAAGCATGCCGCCTTGGAGAACGCCTTGCAGGAGGGCGCGGTGGCGTTGGGTCAGCAGGGCGTCCTGATTCACGTCGTTGCGCCGCTTGCAGAAGAGGTGGGCGTGCTCTGGCAAAACGGAACCATCGGAGTCGCGCACGAACATTTTGCCTCGGCAATCATTCGGACCTTCTTGGGAAACATGAGCCGGCCCTTCGCGCCAAATGAAACTTCACCCCACATTCTGACCGCGACGCCCACAGGCCAGTTGCACGAACTGGGCGCGATGTTGATCACCGCGGCGTCGGTTGCGCTCGGCTGGCAGGCGACCTACTTGGGTGCCAGCATCAGTCCGGTGGAGATCGCCAGCGCACTGAAGCAGAAACCGGCGCGCGTGGTGGGCATGAGCATCGTTTATCCGCCCGATGATCCCAACGTTGCGAAGGAACTCCGGCGTTTGAAGCAGCTCCTGCCCGAACAGGTGCGGTTGATGGTGGGGGGGCGCGCCGCGCCCAGCTATCGTGACGTAATCGAAGATATCGGCGGGACGATGACCGGTCCGCTGGAGCAGTTCATGGCGTGCCTGCAGGAGGCACGCGAAGGTTGACCGCCCGGCCGGTCATTGGTCGAGCCGGCCTGCGATCTTCCCCGTCCACAAGGACGCGAACTGGGTCAGCATCACGGAAAGGAAGAAGAAGAAGAAGCCGCCTTTGACCTCGATGCTGGCGATTCCGCCGGACTTCACGGTCAGCACCAGGATGGCGACGACGAACACATCGAGCATGGACCACTTGCCGAGATTCGAGGCGAACTTGAAACAGTTCTGCGCCTGCCGGTGCGTGAGATTGGGACTGAGCCAAACGGCGGACAGCGCGCCAATCTTCACGAACGGGAAGCAGACGGTGAACACGAAAAGAATCAGGAACAAAAAGGTCTCCCCGGCTTCCCAGAGCACCAGCAGGCCCTGATAGACGGACACCTGGTCCTCGAACAGCCAGAGCTTCGTGACCGAAGTGAAAGGAAGGAAGATTCCCGTCACGAAGAAGAACGCCGCCGCAGCCAGCATTGACACGATCAACCAGCCCTTCCGGCCGTGTTCGGAAACCAAGCCAAGACGTTTGCCCATAATCCCGGGGAGGATGCCGGTGGTGCCCGCCGACGGCAAATCGTTCCGCGCCAGAGCGGACGCCGGATGCCGATGGTCAAGGTGCTGATTCCAAATAGCGGCGCAGACCGGCCCGGAGCGATGGAAACGCCAGTTCGTCCAGTGCAATGGCATCGGGCTGTTGCCAGACGATTCGCGCGACGCCATCCAGGGGCTTCGCGTCGGCATTGGCCTCGGCCGCTGCGGAGAAGATGAAATCGAGCACCGGGTAGGTGACGCCCTGATACAGATACTCGTTCGGATGGGAACAAATCAGGTGGAGATCACTGATCTCGATGCCGACTTCTTCGCGGGTTTCACGGCGCAGCGCGGCCTCGGCCGTCTCCCCCGCATCGATGAAACCGCCGGGGAACGCCAGCTTGCCCTTGGCCGGCTCCTTCGCCCGCTCGATGAACAACACGGTGCCATCGGGCCGCGCGATAATCGCCGTCGCTGCAACCGTCGTATTGATGTAGAGCACGAACCCGCAGCCGGTGCAGCGAAAGGGTGGTGCTGAATCGAAAGTCTGCGCGGTACCGCAGCGAGGACAGAACTTGAAGTGCTCCAGTGGCGTCATTTGAGTTGCGCCGGCTTGGCGGCCATCAATAACCCCCGGCCCCGATCTTCCCGCCGCCCGACTCGACCTTCGCGCCCGCCTTCTCGGCCGCTTCGCGCCGGCGATACTCATCCATCATCGCCGCCGTGGCCGTCGCGCCGCAACGCGAGCCGCCGAGATCGCGGACCCTGATCAAGCCATCCAAGTCACGCACACCGCCGGCCGCCTTGACCTGCACTTTTTCCGACACGCTCGCGCGCATCAACGCCAGGTCATGCTCGGTCGCGCCCTGATACGAATACTTGCCGTCGGCGCCTTTCACGAAGCCGTAGCCGGACGACGTCTTCACCCAGTCCGCTCCGGCGCGTTCGCTGATCTCACACAGCTTCTTCTTGAACTCATCGCCATCCAGGCCGGCGCCGCCTTTGTTCAGATAATCGTTCTCGAAGATCACCTTCACCTTCGCGCCGTGCGAGTGCGCCTCGTCGCACACCGCCTTGATGTCCTGCTCGACGAACTCCCATTCGCCGCTTAGCGCCTTGCCGATGTTGACGACCATGTCGATCTCGACCGCGCCGTCCCTGCAGGCGAGTTCGGTTTCATAGCGCTTCGATTCGGTCGTCGAATTGCCGTGCGGAAACCCGATCACCGCGCCGACGAACACGCCCGTGCCCTTCAGCAACTCGGCGGCACGCTTCACGGCGTAGGGTTTGATGCAGACGGAGGCGACCTGATACTTCGCTGCGAGCTTGCAGCCGTCTTCCAATTCCTGATCGGTCATCGTCGGATGCAGCAACGAGTGATCGATCATCTTGGCGAGTTCTTCGTAGGAGTATTTCATGACGCGGAAGGCTTGCTGAGTAGCGGTCGTTCCGCAACTTGGCGAGAATTAACTTCGAGGGAGTTCCGGTCCCGCGGTCGGGCAACCTACGGCACCCGTCGAACCTGGAAGAACTTGTGACCCGTTGAGGCGCCCAGTCCGTCTCTCGTGCCCGTCGTTGTCAACGGCAGCACCGGCGTGCCGGAACGGGTCCAGGTTGAGAAATCCGTCGAACCGACCACCTCATAGACTTCGTAGGGTCGGGCGGCGAAGTTCAGCGTGCTGCCGTCAAACGTGGAGATCTGCAGGCGGGAATTTGAGGTGGCTGGACCTGTGCCGGCGAGCCACTCTTCCAGATTGGTCAGACCGTCGCCGTCATAGTCATCCTGGGCGCGGGTCTTCGCCGCGGAGCTGGGCGTGATGCTGCCGAAATTGGTCTGGGCCCAGCCGTCCGGGATGCCGTCCGAGGCGCCCGCCGGGCGGGTATCCAGGTGGTACGAGAGCACCCGCACCGTCACGTAGGGCGATGCGTGCACGCCGTCGTTGAAGCGGAGAAACGCCGACTCCCAGGCCTGCGAGCCGGCCGGATCAAACCGGTTGGGAGCATCGACGGGGAAGTTGGCCGTGTATTTCAGCAGACCTCCGACCAGCGCAAAGGAGCCGTTGTTGGCGGACGAACTGACCAGGCTCGTGGTCAGTGAATCGCCCTGCAGATCGTAGCCGGTGGCGCCAACCGAGTTGACTCCGGCCACGTTCGGCTGGGGCGACGCGGTGACGATGTCCATCACCCGCGAATAACCATAGGGCGGCGTGTTGCCCTGCGGATGAACCTTCTGGACGATCGGCGGATCATAGCTGCCGAGCGTGGCGCCCCGGTTGTCGGCATGCACCTGGAAATACATCATCGCCTGCTTCAGCACCGCATTGGGTTCGCCCGGATTCTCGCTGGAATGCGCCAACCCGAGCGAATGTCCCAGCTCGTGGCACAGCACCTCCTCGTAGGTCTTCACGTTCTGCATCGACGTCGGCCGGTGGTTCATCACCACGTAACCGAAGTTGTTCGGATAGAACTCCTGCGCGTTCACGCGTCCACCCATGCCACCGTTGGGAAACGCACTGGAGACCGCGTAGTTGCGGCCGCCTATGCCGAGCGTCGAGGGGTTGCTGATGTAGTTGAAGCTGTCGTGCAGCTGGATGCGCAGCCGGCCGTCCTTGATCGTGATCGTCGGCGAAGCCTGGGTGAATGTCTCGAAGCCGATGAACTTGAACTGGAGGCTCGTCACCGCGCTCCACGCGTTCAGCGAATTGGTCAGCGCCGCCATCGCCTGGCCCTGCGTCATGCCCGCCGGCAGTGTGGCGACGTCCACGATGTATTCAATCGGTTCGCCGCGGTCCGGCGGCAGATAACGGCTCGGCACACCGGTCGAGCCGTCCACGAACAGCCCGGTCGTGTTCAGCGCGG
>DNDP01000155.1:896-1356 GCA_003484235.1 Verrucomicrobiales bacterium | reverse complement strand
ACAGCCCGGTGGTGTTCTGCGCGGTGACCGGTGCGCCGGGCACGGGGCCTGTCCACTCGCCGGCCTGATCGCGCAGATCGGCGCCCGCCAGCGGGCCGCCGGCCTTGCCTGCGGCCTGCCGGGCTTCCGTCAGCGCGTGCGAGTTCAGCGTTGCGGCAATGCCCGGGGTGCCGCCCAGTTTCAATGAGCTCGCAAATCCGTTCAGTGCCGCCACCGATCCGTCAACGCGCCGGGCAAGGAAGAGCAGTCTCTCCTCGCCGGGCCTGAACTCCGGAGCAAACCCGTTGTGCGCCCCTTCATCGCCGACCTGTCCGCCGTCGTGCACCACACGCAGCACGGGCGGGAGGGTTCCCTTGAATACCTCGTCCACACGCAACAGCGTGCGGGTCCGGATCACTCCGTCGTCCTCGGTGCGAAACGAAGACACCTGCAGCACGGTCGCGCGGCAGGCGGCGTCCGC
>DNDP01000155.1:0-791 GCA_003484235.1 Verrucomicrobiales bacterium | reverse complement strand
TCGCGCGGCAGGCGGCGTCCGCATCGCCGAGATGCTGCTTGGTGGAGAGCCGGAGGATGGACGACGAATGTAGCGTTGCCGGCAGCAGCGCAATCAGGAGCAGGACGGGCAACCGTTGGGGCAGGAAATTCATGGCAGGAACCGGTCGGGGTTGTTGGGGGTGAAAGGCATCTTTGGAAAGTTAGGACAAATGTGCGTGCGTTGCCAGTTCCGGATTCCCCCACGCACACGATGCCATTCCGGCAGCGCCGCTCCGCGCAGGCTCCGCAGTTCAGCCCGTGACCTGATTTCGCTGCCGATCGAGGAAGGCGTCGATATCCTTTCCTTCGTGAAACCACAGCCNNCCAGATCGTGTTCGCACCGTCCCCGCACGCGCGGGTCGGGCAGTTGTTGGAGTTGTTCGATCAAGCTGAGTCGGTGATGCTTTTGCATCCCGTCTCATCTATACAGTACCCCCAAAAGTACAATGCCAAAATGGCACACTTGATCGAAACTATTTTGATGCGTCTGCCCTGGGGATGGCCCGGTGATCAGCGGTCCATCGTTGAGCGCAGGCGCTTCAGCTCGCCCTGGATGTCCGTGCCTTCGTAATACCACAGCCAGCCCCGCAGCCGGCCGGTCTCGCCGGGAGCAAGCCTTCGCTGCCTGTCAGTCGAATGAATGCACGGCACGGGCGGGTTGGCCCACGGCCGGTCGCACTGTTCCCACGCGGTGATGATCCAGCGGTCGCCATTCTGGGAGCGGGCGAGCGTGAACGGCTTTTCCAGCCGCTTGTTCCCGTTGCTCTGCGC
>DNDP01000073.1:33491-35784 GCA_003484235.1 Verrucomicrobiales bacterium | reverse complement strand
CCTTGCCCTCGGAGGTTGCCAAAGCGCCAAAGACGAAACCGGCCTTTGGGCGCGCAAAGCGCCAAAGACGAAACCGGCCGTCAACATGCCAAGTACCGGCGCGGTGAAGTAGATCCACCAACCGGTCCAGATGTTGCCGGGCAGCGCGGAGGCGAATGTCCGCGCCGGGTTCATGCTCATGCCGGAGAACGGTCCCTCGAAGGTGATCCACGTCGCGACGAGGAGCCCGGCGAACCAGCCGGTGTAAGGTGCCATGCGCGGATGGTTCGAGATGAAGAGGATCGCCAGGATGTGCAGGAAGGCGATGGTGAACTCCCCGATCGCCGCCGCCGCGAAGCCTGTCGCTCCGGGCACCGTCGCGACCCAGTTGACCGCGGGATCGGCGAGCGCGGTTCCCATCAGCCAGCGCGCGCCCACAATGCCCAGCACGCCGCCGGTGAACTGTCCGACGAGGTAGCCGGCGGCGTCGGCGCCGCGCATCTTGCCGAGCCGCCAGAAGTTGATGGTAACGGCGGGATTGAAGTGCGCTCCCGATTGCTTGCCCCACGGGGAATGGATCAGGGCGATCGCCGTGAGTCCCATCGCGACACCGCCCAACGCCCGGCGAAGATCGGGACTCGCGAGCACCTTGCGGAAGGTCGAATCGGGGTGCTCGAGCAACACGCCGACCACGCCGGCGGAGATCATGAACAGGCCGAGCAACGCTCCTTCCATCAGATACTCAGGCCAGTGGCGTGGGGCGACGGACTCGGATGGTGATGCGGTATTGGCCATGGGCAGCGATCGCTCGATCACTGCAGATGGGTCGGTTGGACGACAGAACCCTTACAGAACGCGTGAATCGACGGAGGATGGGACTGCCAGGGGGACTGTCAGCAGTACGTTCGATCAGCCCTACCGTCGGGCGCTTCGACCGTGGCCCGGTAATTCCCAGTCGGGCCAGCACGACGTTCGCTGACACTCGCGCGGACAGGCTGGGAAGCCAGTCCTACTCTTTCTCAAACTCCAGCGCGGCGGAGTTGATGCAGTAGCGCAGGCCGGTCGGTTTCGGGCCGTCCTCGAAGACGTGACCCAGGTGGCCGCCGCAGCGGGCGCAATGCACCTCCGTGCGGGTCATGAAGAACTTCCGGTCCACGGTCGTGCCGACGTGCTCCTCCTTGAGCGGCTGCCAGAAGCTAGGCCAACCGGTGCCCGAGTCGTATTTCGTCCCCGACTCGAACAACGCCAGGCCGCAGCCGGCGCACACGTAGGTGCCCTGTTCCTTGTTGTCCCAGAGGCGGCCGGTGAAGGCGCGCTCGGTCCCGTGCTTCCGCAGCACTTGGAACTGTTCGGGCGTGAGCTGCTGTTGCCATTCGGCTTCGGTCTTCTCAATGCGATCTTTCATGTTCCATTCCTTCACGACGGGGATCGGCGACGGCGTCACGGTCTCCGGGGCATGGCGTTTCGCGCACCCGGCGAGGGCGGTCAACAACACCAGCAGGAGCGCGCGACACGGTTCAGTTTTCACGGATGCGTTTCACAAACTCGATGAATCCCTCCGCCTGATCACGCAGGCGCTTGACGTTCGACTCATCGTTCAGCTTGCCGTCGTCATTCAGGAGCTTCTTGATGCCGGGCAGGAAGACGCGCTGCGGATACTGGTGCGCACCGCGGTAGCCCCAGATCGCCTGCAACTGCTCGACCGGGCGCAGGGCGCCCCACATGCCGGCGGCGAGCCCGACAAAGCAGACGGGACGGCCGTCGAAGCTCTCCGGGAACGGGAGCATGTCGATGAAGTATTTGAGCACGCCGGGGAAACCGCCGTTGTACTCTGGCGTGACGATCACCAGGCCGGAGCAGTTCACCACGGCATCCGCGAAGGGCTGGAATGACGGCGGCGTTTCCTCGTAGCTCGAGGGATCGAAGATTTCGCGCGGCAGTTCGGCGAGATCAAGCAGCGAGGCTTTGGTGCCGAGTTCGCGGTAGTGGTCAAGGATCTGGCCGGCGACCTTGCGGGTGTTCGCGCCGGGACGATTTGTTCCGCTGAGGATGGTGATCATGATTGAGTCGTGTTCCGCCGGACATTGCGCCCGGTCTTCGAGGGCCGGATGCGCCGGGCTATTCCCGTTCCTTCAGTTCGTTGTTGAGCGACCAGCTGATGATCGTGCGGATCGCGACGACGGCGCCGAGCACGATCAATTCCTGCGTACCGGGATGATTCAAGGTTTCGATGATGTCGGCCGCGATCAGAAACTCGAGACCAAGCAACAGATAATAGCCGAGTGACGAACGCAACTTCCGCCGGTCCGCCTGG
>DNDP01000073.1:32842-33289 GCA_003484235.1 Verrucomicrobiales bacterium | reverse complement strand
GAGTGACGAACGCAACTCCCGCCGGTCCGCCTGGATGTCAAATCCGCGCCAGGCGGCAAGCTCCGTCCGCAGAAAGCTCCAGCCGCCGAGGGCGACGCCATACGTGATGACCACGATGCCGACCAGCCCGATGGTCTTGCTGAGATGTTGCAGCAGTTCGTTCATCACCCAGAAGGCCGCCTCGGGTTTCCCGTGATCGTTCCGCGCCGGACAGCGCGGCCGGCGGGCTCAGGAAAGCACAATCCGGCAGTGGCAAACAACGCCCGTTTTCGGCAACCATTCCCCGCAACCAGATCAAAGGGCCACCCGCGCCCGGCGGGACGCCCGCAGTTTGCCGTTCTGGCGCGCGCGCCCGGTTGACGCCGCGGAACAGGGCTGTGCATTCCGGGTATCCGGTCGCGGAACCAGGAGCTTCGCGACCAGGCCGGTCCAGCCGGTTTGATGGCT
>DNDP01000073.1:31495-32681 GCA_003484235.1 Verrucomicrobiales bacterium | reverse complement strand
CGGTCCAGCCGGTCTGGTGCGACGCGCCGACGCCGCGGCCGGTGTCGCCGTGGAAGTATTCGTGGAACAGCACGCAGTCCTTGAAGTGCGGATCGTTGGCCAGCTTCGGATGATACCTCAGCACCGGACGTTGTCCGTCCGCGCCCTTCAGGAAGAGCCGCGACAACCGGCGTGACACCTCGTCCGCCGCTTCGCCGATGGTCATCATCCGCCCGCTGCCGACCGGGCACTCGATCTGGAACTCGTCGCCGTAGTAGTGATGGAACTTCTGCATCGACTCGATCAGGAGATAGTTCACCGGCATCCAGATCGGGCCGCGCCAGTTCGAGTTGCCGCCGAATAGGCCGTTGAGCGATTCGCCAGGCCAGTAGCGGACCTCGTGCGAGTTGCCGCCGACCTCCAGCCGGTAGGGCTCGCGCTCGTGAACCTTGGAGATCGCGCGGATGCCGTAGTCACCGAGGAACTCGGTCTCATCGAGCATGCGGCGCAACAGGCACTTCATCCGGTGGCCGCGCAGCAATGAAAGGAGATGGCGATCGCCCTCGCCGCATTCGCTCCAGCGGGAGACCAGCTTCGCGAGCGCCGGGCGGTTCTTCAGGAACCATTCGAGGCGACCGGAGAAATCGGGAAGCTTTCGCAGCAGGTCGGGTTCGAGCACTTCGACCGCGAAGAGCGGGATCAGACCGACGAGCGAACGCAGTTTCATTGGCACCTGACGGCCGTCGGGCAGGCTGAGCGCGTCGTAGTAGAACTCATCCTGGTCGTCCCACAGGCCGGGCGCGCCGTCTTCGACGCCGTTGATGGCCGCGGCGATTCCAAGGAAGTGCTCGAAAAACTTGGTCGCGATGTCCTCATACGACTTGTTGTGCTGGGCAAGTTCGAGCGCCATGCGCAGCAGGTTCAGCGAATACATCGCCATCCAGCTCGTGCCGTCGGCCTGGTTGATGAAGCCACCGGTCGGCAACGGCGCCGAACGATCGAACACGCCGATGTTGTCCAGCCCGAGGAACCCGCCCTGGAAAATGTTCCGGCCCTGCGCGTCCTTGCGATTCACCCACCAGGTGAAGTTGAGCATCAGTTTGTGAAAGACACGCTCGAGAAACGGAAGGTCGCCGGGATCGGCCGGATCGGCGGCGCGCCGCTGTTTGCGGTCGATCTGGAACACGCGCCAGGTCGCCCACGCGTG
>DNDP01000073.1:27160-31185 GCA_003484235.1 Verrucomicrobiales bacterium | reverse complement strand
GGCATCGAGATGATGTCGGCGTTGTTGAGGTGCAGCCATTCGCGGTTGCGACCGTGACGGCGCTCGCCGGGCGGCGGAGCACCGGCGTCGCCGTCGATCCACGCTGGAACGTCGTAGTAGAAAAACTGCTTCGACCAGATCATGCCGGCGAATGCCTGGCGTTGGACAAGCCGGGCATCCGCATCGGGAATGTCCTTCTGCAGATCCGCGTAGAACTCATCGGCCTCGCGCCGGCGTAGGTCGAGGATTGCGTCAAAGTCGGCAGAGCAGGACGGGCTGCCAGCCTGTCCTGCTTTGGAGAGCCGAACGCGCACACTCGCGCTTCCGCCAGCGGGCACGGTCAGGACGGAGTGACCGGCCGCCTTGGTGCCTTCACGCGCCGGATTGACGGCATCGGTGCGGCCTTGGATCACGTAGTCGTGGAAGGCATCCTTGAAATGGCCCTGCGCATCGGATTGATTCCAGTGCCGGTGTGGATTGGTGTCGTTTTCGGTGAAAAGGAGCGCGTGAGGATTGTCGGCGATCAGCTCGAACCCTCCCAGTTCCCCGTGCTGCGCGATGATTCGGGCGGACGGGCCGTCCCCGCTCCGGAGCGTAGGCTTGCCCCCGTTCCTGCCCCACGACCACGTGTTGCGGAACCAAAGCTGCGGCAGCACATGAATCGTTGCCTCCTCGGGCCCGCGATTGTGGACGGACACCTGCATGAGGATGTCCTCGGGTCCGGCCTTGGCGTATTCCACAAAGACGTCCCAATAGCGGTCGTCGTCGAAGATGCCGGTGTCGAGCAGTTCGAACTCCGGCTGATTCGGATCACCCTTGCGGCGGGCGTTCTCCTCGACCAGCCAGCGATACGGGAACTCCCGCTGCGGATACTTGTAGAGCATCTTCAGGTAGGAATGCGTGGGCGTCGCGTCGAGGTAGTAATAGAGCTCCTTCACGTCTTCGCCGTGGTTGCCCTCGCCATTGGTCAGGCCGAACAATCGTTCCTTGAGGATCGGATCCCGACCGTTCCAGAGCGCCAGCCCGAGGCAGAGCCGCGATTGATCGTCGCTGAAGCCGGCCAGGCCGTCCTCGCCCCAGCGATACGCGCGGCTGCGGGCGTGATCGTGCGGGAAATAGTCCCACGCATTGCCGTGGGGCGAATAATCTTCGCGGACCGTTCCCCACTGGCGTTCGGAGAGGTAGGGACCCCAGCGGCGCCAGTCGGCGGTGCCGGTGTTGGCGTCGGCAACGCGGCGTTGTTCGGCGTTCGTGCTCATCGATGGTCGGGTTTCGGGTGGATCAAAGCTGGCGGTAGAAATCCCAGCACTTCTGGCAGGCCGGATCGTTCTCGGTCCATTCCGGGTGCCGCGCTTTGATCATGTTGATCGTGTACCGGACGATTTCGTCGGTTTCGGTCGCGCGATGCTGGCGGACATGTTCCTGCGGCACATCGTGGCCGCAGAGCTGGCAGTGGGTGGGAAGCGCGTTCATTTTCAGATCGGAGAGAATTCAGGCAGTGGCGGGTTGGCGGCGCGGTTTGCGACGGGACGAAGTTCCACCGACCGGCTCCGCGAGCACCTGGCGGTCGAGTCGCAGCAGCTCGCCGAGCGACCAGGCCTGGAAAGGACATCCTCCCGGTGTATGCGGCGAATCGGCGTCGGCCACTTCGGACACATGAGCGAGCCCCGCGCCGCCAAGGTGCTCGAGCAACGGGGTCAGAAAACGCTCACGGGCGACACGGCGGTTCGACTTGGTGTCGCCGTTCACACGCAGCCATGCTTCCACGAACGGACCGATCAACCACGGCCAGACCGTGCCTTGATGATAGGCGCCGTCGCGTTCGCGGACTCCTCCCCGATAGTGAGGGCAGTAGGCCGGATCGTCCGGCGCGAGCGAGCGCAATCCGAGCGGCGTGAGCAGCCGGGATTCGACGATTTGCAACATCGCCCGCGCCGCGTCGTCGCCCAGCAGATTCAACGGCAGCCCGCCGACGGCAAAGATCTGGTTGGGGCGGATTGTGCCGTCATTGTTTCCGGCGCGATGATCGGCATCGATCACGTCGAAAAGACCGCTGGTCGCGGGATTCCAGAACCGTTCGCGGAAGCTGGCGAGCCCATGCTCGAAACGCGCCTCCCACTTCCGGTCCTGGCGCGCGCCGATCCACAGCCCATTCAACCACAAGGCCTGGACCTCTACAGGTTTGCCAATTCGCGGGGTCACCACCCAGTCGCCCACCTTGGCGTCCATCCAGGTGAGCTGCACGCCCGGTTCGCCACACGCCAGCAAGCAGTCCGCGTCCATGCGGATGCCGAAGCGCGTGCCGCGCGAGTAACCCTCGAGGATCTCTTGAACCGCCTGGCTCAACAGTGCCCGCACGGTGTTGGGCACTTTTCGACCGGCGCGGTCGGCCGCTTCGAGATGTTCGTGCACCGCGACCACGAACCAAAGCGAGGCGTCCACGGCATTGAACTCCGGCTGCTCGCCCTGATCGGGGAAGCGATTCGGCAGCATCCCCTGATCGACGGCGCGGGACCACGTCAGCAGGATCTCCTCGGCATCCGCCAGCCGGCCGTTGGCGAGGCACAGCCCGCGCAGCGCAATGAACGTGTCGCGTCCCCAGTCGGCAAACCACGGGTATCCCGCGATGATCGTCTTTCCGTGACGACCATGGACGAGGTACGCGTCCACGGCACGATCAAGGGGTGACTTGAGCTGGCGCGACTGCCGCTCACGTTCCCGCACGGCGTGGAGGTAGCCGGTCGGGTTCACTTCGTCCGGGAACACCTGCGACGCGTGACAATCGGTGGTGAACACCAGCACGGCTTCAGCGCCGCCAAGATCGAACTCGAACACGCCGGGCGCGCCGAGGTCCTCAATGTGATCGAGTCCGCGCGCCCGTTCCTCCTCGTACTGAAAATTGTGGAACCAGTGCGGTTCCGAACGGTAACGGCCGTTGTGCAGCGCCACGATGCCGGGCAGCCCGTCGTAGGGTCGCCAGCGCACGAACTGGCCTTCATTCGCCGCATCGAAGCGGAACGCACCATTGGCACGATGAAGAGAGTGGTAGTCACGACCCGAGAGGAAGGGGCGAACACATAGTTTCGCCGGACCCGAGCCTGCCAGCCGGCGCCAGGTCAGGTGCGTGACCGGACCCCCGCCGGCCGAGAACAGCTCGAACCCGACGCGGTTTCCATCAGGCAGGGCGAACGCCCAGCGTGGCCAAGGCTCGTGATCGAAGCTCTCGACGAACTCCGAGCCGTCCGGATGCAGCACATCCGGCGCGTAGACCTGGGCCGAGAGCGGAAAATTGCCGGCGGGAGTTTCGAGCCAGGCATCGAACCCGTTCACGAGCATGATGCGGCCCGTCGGTGGCGTGGTGGCGAACAGCAAAAGACCGTGGTAGCGCCGGGTGCGCACAAGGCCGGCCGTGCCCATGGCGAACCCGCCGCGACCGTCGGCTTCGAGCCATTCACGGTCGCGAGATGAAGTGCTGTTTGAAACGCTTGAGGTCATGGATGTGAAAGCAGATTGCTGAGGGTGTTTTGGTGGCTACACCTTTCAAGAGGCGCGGCCATGGCGTTCCCGAGGATTCTCTAGCCTCCCGTCTCAAAGCCCGGGTAGAGCGTCATGCCGCCGTCCACGAACAGGCTCGTGCCGTGCACGTAGTCCGAGTCGTCGCTGGCCAGCCACACGCAGGCGCGGCCGATGTCGTCCGGCTCGCCGATGCGCTTGTAGGGGATGAGCTTCATCAGCTCGCGATAGGCCTCGGGGGTGCCCCACGCCTCCATGTTGATCGGCGTGCGGATGGCGCCGGGACAGACCGAGTTCACGCGGATGCGATGGGGCGCGACCTCCTGGGCGATGCTCTTCATCATCAGCATCACGCCGCCCTTGCTCGCGGCGTAATTCACGTGGCCAGCCCAGGGAATGACTTCGTGCACGCTCGACATGCAGATGATCTTGCCGGCCGCGCAACTGACCTCCTTGCGGATGCCCCGGCGTTTGAACTCGCGGATCGCCTCGCGGGCGCAGAGAAACTGGCC
>DNDP01000073.1:976-26867 GCA_003484235.1 Verrucomicrobiales bacterium | reverse complement strand
CCGGCGTTGTTCACGAGGATGTCGATCGTGCCGAACTCGGCGATCATCTTCTGGAACATCGCCTGCACCTCGTCCTCGCGGGCGACGTTCGCGCGATGCGCATAGACGTTGGCGCCGCATCGGGAGGCCTCCTTCACGACTTCCTCGGCGGCCTCTGGTCGTGAGACGTAGTTGACGACGACGTCCGCGCCGGCGTGCGCGAGGGAGAGGGCGACGGCCTTGCCGATGCCTGAGTTGGCGCCGGTGACGAGCGCCTTCTGGCCTTTGAGGACCTTGTTGATCGGGCAGGCGGGCATCACCGCGGCGGGCAGCCCTTCTTCACGGAGATGGGACTGCACGAGCCGCTCGTAGGCGCCATTCAAGCGCGCTGGAGTCGATTCGGTCGGAGATTCGAGAGTGGTCATCATGGAATTGTCGATTTGCAAAGCTGAGTCGGCACGCCGGCGGAGTCCTTACATTCAAGTTCCCGACATCCCCACAGCGGACGGTCAGGCAGTCGTCGCCGACAGTTTTTTTCACGCATCGCCGACGACAGCGGCAGGGAATCGGCCCAATACCGGAAAGGTTGCCGGGTGATGGGGATCAAGGACCAAACTGTAAGGATCGCCAGGCCGCCACGACCAATCCGCGCAAATGAACGCTGCAAAAATCGACTGGCCCCCTGCCTCAAGCCTTCTCCCCTTTGAGCAGCTGGTCAGGGACTACCAGGATGCGCTGCGCGGGTTCGCCTTCCGTCTGACCGGGAACTCCGACTCGGCCGCTGATCTCACGCAGCAGACGTTTTATCTCGCCTTCAAGCATCAGCACCGGCTGCGCGACCCGCGTCGTGTGCGCTCCTGGCTGCACTCGATCCTGCACCGGGAGTTTCTGCAGCGACTCCGGCGGCACCGGCGGAGTCCCGAGCTTCCCTGGAATGAGGAGGACGAGTCCCACCTCCAACAGTCGGTGCAGCATGTGGAACGGATCGATGCCCAGCAGGCGATGTCCGTGCTGATGCAGCTCGACGAAAAGTTCCGCCTGCCGCTGGCGCTGTTCTATCTCGAGGAGCTTTCGTATCGGGACATTGCCGAACGGATGGCGATTCCCATCGGCACCGTCATGTCGCGGCTCTCCCGGGGCAAGCGCATGCTGCGCTCCATGCTGCAGGAAACGGCCGCCGGCTCAGATGCCGATCCTGCTTCCCCAACTTCCGAATGTTGATGCCTGAACCATTTCACCAGCAGAAAACCAGCACCATGAACCAGTACATGATCAAGAACACAATCCTTACGTCACTCCTCGCCATCGCATCCGCCGGCTCGGTCGCCGCCTCGTCCAACAGCGGACCGGTGACCGACTTCGAACTGCCGGCCGTCGATGGCGCCAAGCCTTTCAAGCTCTCCGAGCACCGCGGCCACTACGTGGCGCTGCATTTTCTGCTGAAGACGGAATGCCCGTTCTGCCTGGGTCACGTGCAGGAGTACGGCCGGAAGGCAGGCCTGCTTCCCACCGTGTTGCAGGTGTTCATCAAGCCGGATGACGAGGCGGCCATCAGGGAATGGATGTCCAAGATCTCTCCCGGGCTGAAGGACAAGCTGACACTGCATCGCGACGCCGAGGCCGGATTGGCCGGGCGGTTCGGCATTCCCGGCGGATACAAGTTTCACGGAGAGGAAGTTCACTATCCGGCGCTGATCCTCATCGACCCCGCTGGCAGGGAAGTCTTCCGTCACGTCGGCAAGAGCAACTCGGACCGTTATCGCTTCGATCAACTGGCGGCAAAAATGGACGAGTTCCAGCCCAACCGGTCCTTGAGCGAATACAACCTGCCCAAGGATGGTGTCGCTCTTGGCGGATACGATCCCGTGGCCTACTTCGCCGACGGCCAGGCACGCCGGGGCGAGCCGGGAATCAAAGCCAGGTATCGTGGAGTCACCTACCAGTTCGCCTCCCAGAAGTCGCTCGATCAGTTCCTGGCCAAACCCGAGGCCTATCTGCCCACCTACGGCGGCTGGTGTGCGACGGCCATGGCCAAGGGCGAGAAGGTCGAGGTCGATCCCACCAACTTCAAGGTGAGTTCGGGCAGGCTGTTCCTGTTTTACAAGGGACTTTGGGGCAACGCCCGCAAGGACTGGGACAAGGACGAGCCCGGCCAGATTCGAAAGGCCGATGCCGAGTGGAGAAAGATCGCCGGCGAATGAAGCCCGGCCCCAACGCGGGAGGAATTCCATGAACCGAACTCAATCCATCATCAGCTGGGTGCTGCAGGTGCTCGCGGCCGCCATCCTGTTTCAGACCCTGTTCTTCAAGTTCACCGGCGCCGAGGAATCCGTCTACATCTTCACCACGCTGGGCATGGAGCCTTGGGGCCGCATCGGCAGCGGCATCGCCGAACTGATCGCCTGCGTGCTGCTGTTGATCCCCCGGACCGTGCTGTGGGGCGCCCTGCTTTCCCTGGGAGTGATCAGCGGGGCGATCTTCAGCCACCTTACCCGGCTGGGGATCGTGGTGCAGGGCGACGGCGGCCTGCTGTTCGCCCTGGCGGTGATCGTCTTCACCGCGTGCGCCGTGGTCGTGGCCCTGCGGCGTCGCCAACTGCCGGTGCTGGCCGCCCGTTTCGCACGGCGGGCGACGACGGCCTGACCCGCCGCCCGCGTGCGTCATCCCCGAAAGTGACGCCTTGACTCTGAATCATCCGGTCACTCTACTTCGACCGTGGATGAACAGAGGAAAGGTCGCCACTGCCGGGAATCTACCTGCCCCCTAAGAGCGGCCGGTTTCCGGATTTGGCCAATCCTGCCCGCAAGACTGCTCCTCTCCGCAGGCTGCGGGTGTCAAGAAGCCGTCCCCCAACCGCCGTGAATTCAGGAGATCAGAGCGAAGACATGCGGCATCAGTCACCCCGATTTGGTGTGGTGCTCTATTTTGCGCCCGAGCCGGCCGACGAGGTGCTGAACCACCTTCAGATCCGAATGAAGTCGCTGATGCCGGACACCCTCTTCTGGCCCGGTGGAATTCAGCCGCCCAAGGATCAGTGGCCGGCACCACCCTTCGTCGCTTTCGGCGAGGAGGAGTCACCACTCAAGGTGCTTCCCGTGCCCGACGAGGGTTACCTGAAGGAGTTTGGACGGGGAGTCACACCGGAGATGGCGGCCGCCATTCAGGGCACCACGAAGGCGGTCCGCATCGTCCTGGTTTCCACCAGCGGCCAGGCGCTCCCGCTTTCCCGGCAGTTTGCCAGGGTGATCCACGACGTTGCGAACCGGACGGAGGCGGTCGTCTGGGACAGCGAAACGCGCGAGTGTTTCTCCGTGGATGCATGGCGGGATCTCCGCCTCAAGGAATGGACCGAGAACGACCTGCCAGTCGTCAGCCGGCAGACTACCGTCCACGCCTACCAACCGTTCCAGAAATCCCCGCTTTTGAGGGCGATCACGCTGGGCATGCGGAAATTTTCCCTGCCCGACCTGGTGGTGGAGGGGATTCCGCAGTCGCACCTTCGCTCCGTGGGATCACTGTTGAATCTGGTCAGCCAGACGCTCGTGGAACAGCCCGTCATTGCCTCGCTGGACGATGCGGAGTTTCGGTTGGACCAGATCAAGGTCGGGGCCGTCCGCGAGAAACTGAGATCGGGTATGGAACCGAACGCGACCGGCGAGATCCGCCTTCGGCTGGTCGACGTCGACCCGATGGAGGGGGACCCGGCCAACGGGATCGTGCGGCTGGAGTTCGTCCATGGATCGGGACGCTCCGACACCGAACGGCAGAATGATTTGTTGGGCCGGCTCTGGGGAACGCGCGATTCCCTGCTGGACGTCGACATCACGGACGAAATCGAGGCGGCGTCCGCCCTTGCCCGGGACAGGCTGGCCGCCCTCGGGCCGGCCTTCCGCAACGGAGGCCTGAAAGGAAGCACGCTCTACGTGAAAGGCCCCTTTCTGCATGACGATCTGAGCGACGTCGAATGGATGTGGATCGAGGTCCAGAAATGGACCGCCGACGGCGAACTGTTCGGCCTCCTGATGAACGACCCGGTCCACGTGCAGCGGTTCAAGGCGGGTTCACAGGTAAAGCTCCGCGCGGATCAGGCCTTTGACTACAAGCTGGTGAAGGACGACGGCACCGAGGAAGGCAATGAAACGGGACGGCTGATGCGGCTGCAGCAGAAGGATCGGGCGGCAGACTGAGCGACCGGATGGTCGCCGCAACGGAGGGAGCGTTCCAGGCCCGCTTCGTGCCCCCATGCTTGCGACCTCCGGGCGCTCTGATAGCCTGCGGGCGTGACGTTCGTTAACCAGTTCAATGCCCTGCCACTCGCGGCGCTGCATCAGCAGTCGTTGGACACCAGCGAGGCTGCGGTCGGGGAAGCGCTGCGCCGTGGCGCGCCGACGCTCGGAGATTTTGCCCGCCTGATCTCGCCGGCGGCGGCCGGCCGGCTGGAGGAGCTGTGCCGGCGTTCCCAGGCCCTCACCCGCCAGCGTTTCGGCAAGGTCATCCGCCTGTTTGCCCCGCTCTATCTCTCCAACGAGTGCATCAACAACTGCAAGTACTGCGGCTTCAGCCGCGACAACCCGATCCTCCGGGTGACGCTCTCCGTCGACGAGGTGCTGGCGGAGGCGCGCGCCCTGAAAGCGCAGGGGTTCCGCAACATCCTCCTGGTGGCGGGCGAGCACCCGAAGTTTGTCTCCAACGGCTACTTGGCGGACTGCATCCGTACGCTGCACCGGGAACTGCCCAGCATTTCGCTCGAGGTGGGGCCGATGGAAACCGAGGATTACCGGGCCATGGTCGCGGCCGGAGCGGATGGCCTGGTAGTCTATCAGGAAACCTACGAACGGGAACTCTACGATGGTCTGCACACCGCCGGGCCCAAAAGGCGGTTTGACTGGCGGCTGGAAACGCCCGAACGCGCCTATGAGGCGGGTTTTCGGCGCCTGGGAATCGGCGCGTTGTTCGGGCTGGCAGATTGGCGGCGCGAGGCACTGAGCGTGGCCGCCCATGCGGCATTCCTGCTCCGCCGCTGCTGGCGCGCGCAGCTCACCATTTCACTTCCCCGGCTGCGTCCCTGTGCCGGGGAATTCGAACCACTTACCCAGATCAGCGACCGCGATCTGGTGCAGCTGGTGGCGGCCTTCCGGCTGTTCCTGCCGGACGTCGGTCTCGTGTTGTCCACACGCGAACCTGCTCGACTCCGGGACGGCCTGATCCCGCTCGGCATCACACTGATCAGCGCCGGCAGCCACACGGAGCCGGGCGGATACACCGGAGCGGGCAAGGAAAAGCTGCACCGTACCGAACGCGGCCGGATCCAGGAACTGGCCGCCGGGGCCAGCGAGTGGAGCGCCCCCGCCGGCCGCATCACCGCCGCGACCGGGCAGTTCGACATCGCCGACAACCGCCCGCCCGGCGAGATCGCCAAACTCATCGCCAGCCTGGGCTGCGAACCAGTTTGGAAGGACTGGGATGCGGCGCTGCTGACCTGAGACTGAGGGCTGCCACCATGGAATCCCCCATCGTCATCGCAAACGGAGTGGAGCTGGCCACCGACCTGCCATGCTCGCTGGTGTCGTTTCTCGAACAACGGGGGCTGCCCCCACGGAGCGTGGTGGTCGAGCTGAACGGCGAGGCCGTAGCGCCATCCGAGTTCGCGGCCCGGACACTCCAACCCGGCGACCGGCTGGAGATTGTGCGGATTGTGGCGGGCGGCTGAAACCGGTGGCAGAAAGCTGCTTGCGTTGCAATTTGGTTTCCCGCCATCGTCGGGAATGAGCTCCGCCGACGGAAGTGTTCATCTCGGACCCGACCAGGTCCGGGCTCTGAACAAGCTGCTGTCTGAGTGCAGACACAACGTCAACAACCACCTTTCGCTGGTGATGTCGGCGATCGAACTCGCGCAGCTGAAACCGGACGCCGCACCACGCATGGTAAAGACCGCCATGGAACAGTCGCGCATGGTCAATGAGGAAATCGCCCGGTATTCCGATCAGTTTGAACGCATCATGAGGGAAAACGGATTCCAACCTCTGATAGACGGCTGAAGCGCCTTCCAGCACCGCCCATCGCCAGGAGCAGCCTGTGGGGCGGCATTGAGCTTCATCGCTCCCCTGACCCCCGGCTCCGCAGGGCCACATGGAAAAGACTGACCAGGATTACATCAACGCAGTGCTCGGAGGCGACGCCCAGAGCTTCGAGCCGCTGGTTGTCCGCTATCAGCCCCGCATATTTGCCACCGCCCGACGGTATGCCCGAAAGGAAAGCGAAGTGGAGGACATCGTGCAGGAGATCTGGCTCAAGGCGTTCAGCAAGCTGGGCACGTTTCGAGGCGATGCCCCGTTTGAACACTGGCTCATGCGGCTGGCGGTACGGACCTGCTACGATTTTCTGCGCGGCCATCAACGGAACCGGGAATCCTCTTTCACCGAACTGAGCGAACCGGAAACGGACTGGCTGGACCGGTTTGCCGCCGACCCGGAGAAGGCACCCGAGGACGAGGATGCCGCCCGGATGCTGATCAACCGGCTGATGGATCAGCTCAGCCCGCCCGCCCGCCTGGTCATCCAACTGCTGGAGATCGAGGAAAAGTCCGTCAAGGAAATTGCCGCCCTGACCGGCTGGTCGGTCCCGCTGGTGAAGGTCCGGGCGTTCCGGGCACGGGCGGAAATGAAAAAATGTTTGTCTCGACTGGCCCGGGACAAGTATGTGTAACCCATACCCAAACAGGCCCGTCTGACCCCAAAGAGAACAGGCTTATGCAACTGGACGTCCTTGAACAGAAGCTGGTTAACGCCGCGCGGAAGCATCCGCCGGGGGACCATGTGCCCTACGCCTTTGAAAAGCGCATCATGGCACGACTGGCCGAGGTCGGCATCCCGGATGGCTGGTTTCTCTGGAGCCGGGCCCTCTGGCGGGCAGCCGTGCCCTGCCTGCTGCTCGTCATCTTCAGCGGTCTGTGGTCCTCGAACTCGATGAATGCCGCCAACACGGTTGACTTCTCCCAGCAACTGGAAAACACGGTCCTCGCCGAGCTGAATCAGAATCTGGAAAACTCCTGGTGAACCTCCTGCGCGTCATTCTGGCGACCTTGGTGATCTTTGGAACCGGCGCCCTCTCCGGCTACTTCGTGGCGAAGTCCACCATTGTCCACGAACAAACCGCCCAGCCCCGTTCCGGCGGTTCCCGCGGCGGCATTCAAGTTTCCTGGGACGACCGGCGCAAGATGATGGTGGACCGAATGGAAAAGGATCTGGAGTTGGATCCCGATCAGGCGGCCAAAGTCCGGGCAATTTTCGCGGAGAGCGGTGAACGCTCCAGGGAGCTTTGGAAGCAGTTCAAGGGGCCAATGGATGCCGAAGTGGACCGGGTCAACGACCAGATCCGCGCCATCCTGAATCCCGAACAGCTCGTAAAGTTCGAGGAACAGCTGAAACGGAGGAAGGAAGGACACCGTGGCCCGGAGAAGGGTTCGCGCAAATCTTCAGAAGACGACGCCGGTGAAAAGGCCACCCAGCCCGACCATTGCTGGTTCATGGATCCTGTGATTCGGCGTTGTTCACTTTGACCGGTGCACCCAGTTGTGGCCGCCACCAGTTAAGCGTCAGCGCATTGCCGAGCACCACCAAGTCAGAGAACCCCATCAGGACCGCACACAACATCGGTGAAAGAAAACCAAGAGCGGCGAGGGGGATGGCCGCCACATTGTAGAAAAAGGCCCAGAACAGATTCTGCCGAATCTTGCGGAGGGTAACGCGGGCGAGTCCAAGAGCTTCGGGAATCACTCCAATGTCCGACCGGAGCAGCACCAGATCCGAGGCGTTTCTGGAGATGTCGCTGGCCCGCTGAACGGCGATTCCCAAATCGGACCTCTCCAAAGCGGGCGCATCGTTGATGCCGTCCCCGACAAATGCCACGCGTCGACCGGACGACTGAAGGTTGGCCACCAGTTCCGGTTTTGCGTCCGGACCGGCCTCGGCGAAGACGTTGGCTTCGTCGATTCCCACTTCACGGGCGATGGCCCGGGCGGATGCAGGATGGTCTCCCGTGATCATGCAAACAAGGCAGCCCCGGCGCCGCAGCTGATCGATTACTTCGGCGGCGCCCGGTTTCAGTCCATCGCGGACGGCGATGACCCCCATCAGGTGCTGATTGACCGCGATGCCGAGCAGCGTGCCGCCCTTCGCAGCCCACTCGTTGATGAACGGCACCGCCCGGCTGAAGTCGGTGCCGAGGCCGCCCAACCACTTCAGTGAACCCAATCGGAGGACATACGGCTCGGTTTGAAAGGCATCCAGTTCCAGCAACGCCTCCATCCCCCTGCCACGAATCTCGCGACAGTCGCGGATCGCATACGGTTCGCAGCCGTAGCCGGCCACCGCCTTGCAGACGGGGTGGCTGGACATTCGTGCCAGGGAAACCGCCACCCGCATTTCATCAAGCGCCGGCCGGGCATCGTCTCCGAGGTAGGTCACGAAACGCATCAGCCTCGGCTCGCCCACCGTGAGCGTGCCCGTCTTGTCAAACACCACGGTGTCGATGTAGCCCGCCTTTTCAAGTGCCACTCCATCGCGAACCAGGATGCCGCGCCGCGCCGCGGTGTTTGCGCTGACCATGATGGCAGCCGGAGTTGCCAGCCCCATGGCGCACGGACACGCCACGATCAACACCGCGGCGAGATGCATCAACGCCGTGACCCAGGTCGCTTCCGGCAGGCGTGGCTGCCACAATACCCCGGCCAGTGCCGCGTGGGCGCCCAGCATGGTCTCCGGGGCAAACATCCATGCCGCCGCCGTCAGCAACGCAACGACGATCACCAGCGGCACGAAAATGGAGCTTATCCGGTCTGCAAGCCGCTGAATGTTTGCCCGGCTCGTCTGGGCGCGGTAAACCGCCTCGATGATCCGGGCCAGCGCCGTCTGTTCGCCGATGCCGGTGACGAGCATGACAATGCGGGCGTTCAGGTTGTGGGTTCCGGCGTACAAGCGGTCATGAAGCCTCTTGTCGACGGGCATCGATTCGCCGGTCAGCATGGCTTCATCGACCGCCGATTCACCTTCGATCACCGTGCCGTCTGTCGGAATGGCATCACCCGGACGGAGAACCACCGCGTCGTTCAGACCCAATGCCGAAACCGGCACCCGCTTTTCCGAACCGTCCTTCTCCTGGCGCAGCGCCGTTTCGGGCGCCAGTGCCATCAAACTGCGCAGCGCGTCCTCGGATCGCCGACTGACCCGCGCCTCTATCCAATGGCCCAGCCGGATCACCGTAACGATGGTCGCCGCGTCGAGAAAGTGCAGGTGTCCTTCACCGCCGCGGAACAGCATCGCCACGCTGAGCAGGTAGGCGGCGGTGGAGCCCAGCGCCACCAGCGTGTCCATGGAGCTGCGTCTCCGCTTCAGTTGGTTCCAGGCGCCGACGTAAAACTCCCTTCCCGTATGGAACTGCACCAGCGAGCCAAGCACGAATCCCGTCCAGGCAAACCATGCCATTCCATGCCAGCCAAAGATCCACTCACCCGCCGCCAGGAACAGGGTGACGACGACGCCCAAGATGAGCGGCTGGTCCCAGTTCGCCGGCCGTCGGCTTGCCGTCGATGCTTCAACGCCTGCGGAAACTGCCCTGGCCGTGAAGCCGGCGGCCGCCACCGCGTCGATGAGATCCTGGGTGGTATGCCCATTGGATTCCATCGACCGGTTGACGGTCGTCTCACCCGTGCTGAGATCCACCTCCACCCGGCGAACGCCCGGCACCGCCTGCAACACCTCGCGCACGTGCCGGACGCAGTTCTGACAGGTCATGCCGTCGATCTTGAGGCGAAGTCGGGCTGCCACGGTGGACGCCGGTTTTTCGGATGGAGAATTCACGCGCGAATTGCCGGAGTACACTACCTTCGGGCCCCCGTGTTCAGCAATGCGCGTTTGACATGCGGCGGATCTTGGCTGTCCACTTCGGCATGAACTTCCCGCTTCGCATCATCGTTCTCCTCGCGCTCCTGGCACCGCCCGTCATGGCTGCCGCCGCTGACGCTCCCGCCAGCTTCGCCGCCGGACCGCTGACCTTCACCCGTCCGGGCGAGTGGATCTGGGTGGCTCAAACTTCGCCGATGCGAAAGGCGGAATTGAAGGTGGAGAGCGCGGACAAGAAGCAGGCCGCGGAAGTGGTCTTTTTCCATTTCGGAGCCGGCCAGGGTGGCGGAGTGCAGGCCAATGTCGAACGCTGGTATGGCCAGTTCGCGGAAGGCCGCGACAAAATCAACGCGCGATCCGAGAACAAGACCGTCAACGGGATCAAGATTACCTACGTCTTTGCGGAGGGCACCTACCTGAGCGGGCCACCCTTTGGACAGAAGGTGCCGATGAAGGATCATGCGCTCGTCGGCGCCATCGTGGAGGACCCGGGCGGTAGCGTGTTCGTGAAGATGACCGGGCCCAAGGAATTGACCAAGTCGGCCGAGCCGGCATTCCGCAAGATGGTGGAGAGCGCCCGGAAGTGACCGCTACTTTTTCCTGGCCGCCAACGTATGCGTGGCGTGTCCGTAAAAAGCCTCGGCTGCTTCCATCAATGTCTCGGACAGCGTCGGGTGCGGATGCACGATGAGCGCGAGATCCTTGGCAGTGGCGCCCATCTCAACCGCCACCACGCCCTCGCCGATAAGTTCGCCGGCACCATGGCCGACAATACCGACGCCCAGAATGCGGTCGGTTCCCGGTTCGATGATGAGCTTTGTCAGGCCGTCCACACGGTCGAACGTCATCGCCCGACCGCTTGCCCCCCATGGAAACTTCGAGATTTCAACCTCGACCCCCTTCTCCTTCGCCTCGGATTCGGTCAACCCGCACCAGGCCACCTCGGGATCGGTGAAGACCACCGCCGGAATGACCGCCTTGCCGGCGCCGTGCACTTCGCCAAGGATCGCTTCGACGGCGATCCGCGCCTCTTTCGAGGCCTTGTGGGCCAGCAGGACGCCGCCCGAAATGTCGCCGATCGCGTAGATGTTTTGATCGTCCGTCTGCTGATTTCCATCGACCTTGATGAAGCCACGGTCGTCCAGCTGGGCTTTGGTGTTTTCGATGCCCATGTCCGCGCTGTTGGGCGTCCGCCCCACCGAAACCAGCACGCGGTCGTAGAGTTCCTCCACGGTCTGACCGTTGAACTCGGTGGTCACCTTGATCTGTTTGCCTGCGGTGGCCATTTTCGTGACCTTGGCCTTGAAGCGCAGTTCCTTGAAGGCCTTCTTCGCATACAGCATGACCGGCCGCGCCAGATCGGCATCCGCGCCCATGAGGATGGAATCGAGCGCTTCGACCACTGTGACCTGGCTGCCGAGCGTGGCATAGACGGTGCCCAGTTCCATGCCGATGTAGCCGCCGCCGATCACGAGCAGTGTCCCGGGAATCTCGTCCACCTCGAGGGCCTCGGTCGAGGTCATGATCCGCGGGTTGCCAAGATCGAACACTTTGGGAAGGGCCGGCCGGGAACCGACGGCAATGATCGCCTTTTGAAACCTGATGAACTGCTGTCCGGAGCCGGTCTCCACCCGCAACCGGTCGGAGCCTTCAAAGTAGCCGCGACCGTGGATCACCTGTACGCCGCGCTTGTCGGCGAGCATTTTCAGGCCCCCGGCGAGCTTGCTCAGAATCGCGTTCTTCCAGTCGCGCAGTTTGGAGACGTCGATCTGCGGCTCGCCGAAACTGATGCCGCGTTTGGCGGACTCGCGGGCCGTCACGATGCCGTGGGTCGCGTTGAGCAACGCTTTCGAAGGGATGCAGCCCCGGTTCATGCAGACGCCACCGAGTCGGTCGTCACGCTCGATCAAGGTGACTTTCCTGCCCAGGTCGGCAGCGTAGAAGGCGGCCGCATAGCCACCCGGACCGCCCCCGACGATCACAATTTCGGATTCAGTGGAATTCATGGAGTATTGGAGTGAAGGAGTGTTGGATTGTCTGCGCGCTGCCCTTTGGAGGTCGCGCTGGCGGAGCGCCGGTCGAGGCTTCCGCCGGTAACATGATAAGCTTCGTTGCTCTCTCGGATCACGAGATGGTCTATCCAGTCGCCCTTCATTTCTTTGCGTTCCAGGCTTTCCACGAGGCGCAGGAGGCCGTTCTCCAGTTTGAACGCAAGGCCGTTCAAGGACTCGTAATCCGCTTCCCGCAGGTGGCCGGCCGCGCGGTAGGCGTGCAGCGCGGAGACGGATTCCCCGGTCGATCCGAGGGCATAGTTGAGAAAATTCAGATACTCGCGGAGCGAGCGCCGGCAGTAGCCTTCGGCGATGTTGCGGTGAATGGAGTCCGTCGATGCGATCTGCTGGGAGGCCAGCTTCTTCAGTTCAAATGGCCAGTCGCTGAAGATACGGGACGTGAGCGTGAAGAGATCGATCGCATCCGTCCAAACCCGCAGCTGCTGGTAGCCGCGATTCTTATTGCGGTGATGCGTGCTCATGTCGTGCTCAATCACTCCAACGCTCCATCACTCCAGCCGCAATGCGGCCTCGTCGAACTGCTCGAACGCCTTCACCAAGTCCACGATGAACCGCGCGGCGCTGCCGCCGTCGATCACCCGGTGATCGTAGCTCAGGGCGACGGGCATCATTGGGCGCACTTCCACCTTGCCGTCGCGCACGACTGCCTGGTCAGCGCTGCGGCCGAGCCCGAGAATCGCGACTTCGGGACGGTTGACGATCGGGGTGAAATGCCCGCCGCCGAATGCGCCCTGGTTGCTGATCGTGAAGGTGCCGCCCTTCATGTCTTCGGCGCCCAGTTTCCGGTCCCGGGCCTTCGCCGCGAGTTCGGCGACCTCCTTTGACAGCGTCGCCATGTCCTTCCTGTCGACGTCTCGTATCACCGGCACGTAGAGTCCAGCCTCAGTATCCACGGCCAGGCCGAGATGGAAATACTCCTTCAACACGATCTCGTCCGCGACCTCGTCGAGGCTCGAGTTGAAGATGAGATGCTGTTTCAGCGCAGTAACGACCGCCTTGAGCACAAACGGGGTCACCGTCAACTTCACCCCCTTTGCCTCGTAGGCGGCCAGATGCTTTCTGCGCAGGGCAAGGATTGCGGTCATGTCCACGCTGTCGAACTGCGTGACATGCGGCACGGCACTCCAGTTCTCGCCCATCCGCCGCGCAATGACCTTGCGCAGCTGTGACATCGGTTTCTTGAGGATTGGCCCCCATTGACCGAAGTCGATCGCTGCGGCCGGCTTGGCGGTGGCCGAAGGGGACGCCGGATCGGCGCCGGCCGATTGGCCGCCCTTGGCCGCAAGCTTCTGAAGCGTGTCGAGATAGCGTTTCAGATCGTCGGCCGAAACCCGGTTGCCGCCGGTGATCGCCGTCACGCGGCGAAGGTCCAGTCCCAGCTGTGCGGCAATGAACCGCACGGAAGGGGGCGCCGCCGGCATCGGCACCGAAGCGGGAATCTCGTCCAGCGACACGCCGGAAACATCGACCTTGGTCGTCGGTTTTTCGGAAGATTCCTTCGCGGCGGGCTTTTTGTCGGCCTTTTCGTCCGACTTCCGTTCAGAGTCCTCCTTGGACTCGTCCTTGTCCTTCTTCGACTCACCGCCTTTCGAGTCTCCACCACCACCCAAGGTCAGCAGCAGCGCACCCGCGCTGATCTTCTGGCCCGGTTGCACGTGGATCTTTTCGACCGTGCCGGCCCCGCTGGCGGGGATTGACGCCACGGCTTTCTCGGACTCGATCTCGACGATCGGCTGGTCCTTTTTGATCTGGTCACCGACCTTGACGAGCACGTTAGCCACCGTGCCGCTGTCGGCGCCTTCACCCAGTTTTGGCAGTTTGATGTCCATGGAGACTTTTTGTTCTTACAAGAATTTCACCAATTGGCACGAATTCAGAAGGAGGTCTTGATCAATAAAGCCAGGGCGACATCCGTCCGGTAGTTTGCAAGAATCATCGGCCTTCGCCTCCATTCGCAACCGGAAAGGACTTTGGTCTTTGTCGGATGGCGGCGATCACGAATGGGACAAACCAGCCACCAAACAGCGCGGCCGGAACAAACGTGCCTTCCGGAAGAAGTCGCCTTGTTTCCAACGGCATGTCCGGCCAAATCGTCGGCAACAGCAGCGCCCAGAATACGGACCACAGAATCAGCAAGAACCAACCCCGACCTATTGCGGTCGACGTCCGCCTCGCTCCGGCCAATCGCCAGACCAATACAAAGATTGCCACGAACGACAGCAACATTCCCAATTCGAGGATGGTGTTCAGCATGTTCATCAATTCGCGTCAATTCGTGAAATTCGCGTAAGCGCCATCACAGCAACTCCGGATGAATCTTTTCCGGATTCACGCCGAGGTCCTTGATGGCCTGCGCGACCACGCTGCGCTCGACCTTGCCCTGTTTGGCCAGCGCCCAAAGCGTGGCAATGACCGTGCACTCCGCATCGACCTCGAAGAAGCGCCGCAACTTCTCGCGGGTCTCGCTGCGGCCAAAACCGTCGGTGCCGAGTATCGTCAGTCCGCCCGGAACCCATTCCGCGATCTGCCCGGGGACCATCTTCATGTTGTCCGACACGGCGATGAACGGCCCCGGCTCCTCCGCCAGCAGCGACGCCACCAGCGGCGTCTTAGGCGGTTCCGTCGGGTGCAGCATGTTCCAGCGCTCGCACTGCAGGGCCTCGTGCCGGAGCCGCTTGTAGTTGGTCGCGCTCCAAACGTCCGCCGAAACCCCGTAGCGCTCGGCGAGGATCGACTGCGCCTTCAACGCGCTCTGCATGATCGGTCCGCTGCCGAAGATCTGGGCCTTGTGTTGGAGGCCCTCCGGCCCCGACTTGAACTTGTAGAGACCCTGCAGGATTCCCTCCTCGGCGCCCACGGGCATCGGCGGCATGACGTGGTTCTCGTTGTACAGGGTGAGATAGTAGAAGACTTCCTCCCCTTCCTGGTACATCCGGCGCATGCCGTCCTGGATGATCACGGCCAGCTCATACGCGAAAGCGGGATCGTAGGTGATCAGAGTGGGAACCGAGCTGGCCAGCAGCAGGCTGTGCCCGTCCTGATGCTGCAGGCCCTCGCCGTTCAATGTGGTCCGGCCCGCGGTGGCGGCCATCAGGAAGCCCTTGGCCTTGATGTCGCCGGCGAGCCATATCTGGTCCCCGACCCGCTGCGGGCCGAACATAGAGTAGTAGGTGTAGAACGGCACCATGTTCACCCCGTGCGAGGCGTAGGCGGTGCCGGCGGCGAGGAACGACGACATCGAACCCGCCTCGGTGATGCCCTCCTCGAGGATCTGCCCGTCCTTCGCCTCGTGGTAGTAGAGCAGCGACTTCTTGTCGACCGGCTCATACTTCTGCCCCTCGAAAGCGTAGATGCCGATCTCACGGAAGAGCGCGTCCATGCCGAACGTCCGTGCCTCGTCCGGGATGATCGGAACGATGTTGCGGCCAACGTGCTTGTTGCGCAGCAGCTGGCTCAGAATGCGGACGAAGGCCATGGTGGTCGATACCTGCGAATCACCCGAGCCTTTCAGAATCGTGCCGAACTCGCTCAGCGGCGGGACCTCCAGGGGCGGCGCTTCAACCACCCGTTTTGGAAGAAACCCGCCCAGCTGTTTGCGGCGTTCGAGCAGATATTTGGTCTCCGCGCTGTCAGGTGCCGGCCGGTAAAAGGGCGTCTCGGCAATCACCTCGTCGCTGATCGGCACGTTGAACCGCGCCCGGAACTCCCGGAGTTCCTTTTCGTTCAGCTTCTTCTGCTGATGGGTGATGTTGCGCCCTTCCCCCGCCTCGCCCAGGCCATAACCCTTGATCGTCTTGGCCAAGATGACCGTCGGCTGACCCTTGTGCCCGGTCGCGGCCTTGTAGGCGGCATACATTTTCCGCTGGTCGTGGCCGCCGCGGAGGAGCTTGTTGAGCTGCGCGTCGGTCAGGTGATTCACCAACTCCAGCAGCTCGGGGTACTTGCCGAAGAAGTTCTTGCGGGCGTAGCTGCCGGGCTCGACCGAATACTTCTGGAACTCTCCGTCGCAGCACTCGTGCATGCGCTTCAGGAGCAGGCCGCTCGTGTCCTTGGCGAGGAGCTCATCCCAGTCACTGCCCCAGATCACCTTGATGACGTTCCAACCCGCACCGAGGAACAACCCTTCCAGCTCCTGGATGATCTTGCCATTGCCACGCACCGGCCCGTCGAGCCGCTGCAGGTTGCAGTTCACGACCCAGATCAGGTTGTCGAGCTTCTCGCGCGCGGCGAGCGTCAGGGAACCGAGCGATTCCGGTTCGTCGCTTTCGCCGTCGCCGACAAAGCAATAGACCTTCGGCTCGTCGCCCTTCAAGAAACCGCGCGCCTTCAGGTACCGGTTGAAGCGCGCCTGATAGATCGACATGATCGGGCCGAGGCCCATCGACACGGTCGGGAACTGCCAGAAGTCCGGCATGAGGTACGGATGCGGATACGAGGAAAGGCCGCCGCCCTCGGCCATCTCCTGGCGAAAGTGCTGCAGATGATGTTCCTCCAGCCGTCCCTCCAAAAAGGCCCGCGCGTAGATGCCGGGAGAAGCGTGCCCCTGGAAGTAGACCTGATCCCCCATGAAACCGCCGGAGCGGCCGCGGAAGAAGTGGTTGAAGCCGACCTCGTAGAGGGTCGCGCTCGAGGCGTAGGTCGAGATGTGGCCGCCGAGGGTGGAGTTCGCCCGGTTCGCGTTGACGACCATTGCCATCGCATTCCAGCGGATGTAGCTCTTGATCTTCACCTCGGTCTGCCAGTCGCCGGGATAGGGCGGCTGTTCTGACAGGGGAATCGAGTTGAGGTAGGGCGTCTGAGTGGTCGAAGGGGTGTCAATGCCTGCGTCCTTGAGCCGGTCAATCAGTTCGTCGAGGAACAGGGTGGCCTTGTCCCGGCCCTGGTTTGCAAGCGCCGCCTCGAGGATCTGTTCCGCCGCCTGAATCCAACGCTGCGAATCACCGGCGCGTGCGACGCTGCGGGACATCCGGTTCTCCAGTTCGGTGAGCCGGTCTTTGAGACCTGATTCGAGTGCCATGTATTGGGTTCTTATGGAGCGCTGATCCGGCGGAAATGCCCGGCAGTCCAGGCGTCACCGAATCGGCGAGCTAGTTTCAGGTTGTCCTGAAGGGCCGCAACCGTTAAGGGGAAGGCCCGCGTTGGCAAGCCGTTTCCCGGCTGTGCATGCTGTTGCCCACCGGCCGGCTCCACCATAGCGCAACCGGCGCCCGCCACCAATGAAATACCTCGACCTCACCCTGCGCTCGCCGGCGGAGAATCTGGCCTTCGACGAATGGCTGCTCGCCAAATGTGAAGAGACCGGTGAAGAAACGCTGCGCTTCTGGGAATCACCCGCGCGATTCGTGGTGCTCGGCATTTCCAACCATGTTTCCGCCGAGGTCGACCTTGCGGAGTGCGGGCGGCTGGAGATTCCGGTCACCCGGCGCATCAGCGGCGGCGGCGCCGTGGTCCAGGGAAAAGGCTGTCTCAGCTACGCGCTGGCCATGCGCATTCCGGAGCAGGGAGCGCTGGCGGCAATCTCCGCCACGAACCGGCAGGTCATGGAAACCAACGCGGCGGCATTCGCGAAGTTGCTGGGCGCCCCCGTCACCGTTCGCGGCCACACCGATCTCGAATGGCAGGGACGAAAATTCTCCGGCAACTCGCAGAAGCGCGGCCGCACAGCGCTGCTGTTCCACGGCACGGTCCTCTACCAGGCGGACCTCGAACAGTTCGGCCGGCTGTTGCGGCACCCCTCGCGGGAGCCGGACTGGCGGCAGCAGCGAACCCACGAACGTTTTTTGGTGAACATACCGCTGAGCCGGCCACAGCTGATGGCAGCGCTGCGTCAGGCATGGCGGGCGGAGGAGGAGCATGCCCAGACGTTCGCCACGAAGGTTGTCGAGGCCCTTGCCCAAAGACATCGGGATCCGAAGTGGGTCCATCGTTTGCCGTAGCGACCGGAGCAGTTCAGGACGGCATCACCGGCTTGACGCCAATCGATCCATGGCAACACTCGCAGCCATGCTTCATCACCTGACCCGCCGCCGCTTCCTGCTGCAGAGCTTGGCGGCCGCCTCCCTGCCGGCCATTTCCATCAAGAGCGCGGGTGCCAACGTTTTGAATGGCCGGCTGCCGCGAATGGATCTCCTCCGGTATCGTGATCGCCGCGGCGAAGTGCGGCGGGTGGAGTCCAAATCTGACTGGGCGAAACGCCGCAATGAGATCCTTCGCGGCATGCAGGAGATCATGGGCCCGCTCCCGGACCACAAGAAGCGCCTGCCCGTTGCGATGGAGATCATCGATGAAGTGGATGGCGGCACCTACGTGCGGCGGTTGATCTCCTATGGATCCGAAGCCGAATCCCGCACACCAGCCCACCTGTTGATCCCCAAATCTGCGCTGGAGAAGAACGTGAGGGCACCGGCGGTGCTTTGCCTGCATCCGACAGACGACAAGATCGGTCACGATGTCGTGGTGGGGCTGGGCGGCAAACCCAACCGGGCCTATGCCGCCGAACTCGCCGAACGCGGCTTCGTTGCCTTGGCCCCCTCCTATCCGCTCCTCGCCGGTTACCAGCCCGATCTCGGCGGTCTCGGCTACCACAGCGGCACGATGAAGGCGATCTGGGACAACATCCGCGGGCTGGATCTGCTTGAATCGCTGCACTTCGTGAAGCGGGGCGGATTCGGAACGATCGGCCATTCGCTGGGCGGCCACAATTCCGTCTTTACCGCCGTGTTCGACGAGCGCCTCAAGGTCGTCGTGACGAGCTGCGGTCTGGATTCCTTCGTCGACTACTATGGCGGCAGTCCCGACGTCTGGAAGCCGGAACGCGGCTGGTGCCAGCTGCGCTACATGCCGCGCCTGCTCGAATACGCGGGACGGCTGGAGGAGATTCCGTTCGACTTTCCGGAGCTGATCGGGGCCCTCGCGCCCCGTGTCTGTTTCATCAGCGCCCCAACGGGCGACGGCAACTTCAAGTGGGAAAGTGTCGATCGCATTGGCAGGGCGGCGAGGCCGGTCTATGAGCTGTTCGGAAAGTCGGACAACTTGATCATCGAGCATCCGGACTGCGGCCACGACTTTCCGGACGGTATTCGTAGCCGGGCGTATTCTCTGTTGGAAAAGCATCTCAATTGATCCCGCCGGGCTGAGCCATTACGCTTCGCGGCACACACACTGTCTGACGAACTCATCATGTCCACCCCTTTGCACCAACTGCGCGCCGGCGTCATCGGCACCGGCTTCATCGGCCCCGTCCACATCGAGGCGCTCAAGCGGCTCGGCGTCCAGGTGACCGCCATCTGCGGCTCCACGAAGAACGCCCGCGCCGGCGCCGACAAGTGGGGCATCCCCGAGGTTTACGGCGACTACGATTACGCCGCGATGTATCGCTCGCCGAACGTGGACGTCGTCCACATCACCTCGCCCAACAAGGTGCACGTCGAGCAGTCGCTGGCCGCACTGGCGGCGGGAAAACACGTTGTGTGCGAGAAGCCGCTGGGCATGACCGCGAAGGAAACCTCCAAGGTGGTGGAGGCAGTGAGGACGGCCGGCAGACGCGGGCCGGTCTTCGCCGTGAACTACATGTGCCGCTTCTTCCCCGCCGTGCTCCAGATGCGCGCGATGGTTGCGCGTGGCGACCTCGGCCAGATCATGCACGTGCAGGGACATTTCTTTCAGGACTGGCTCCAGCTGCCCTCCGATTACAACTGGCGCCTGCTCGCCAGCGAAGGCGGCAAGCTGCGCGCCGTCGGCGACATCGGCACGCACTGGATCGATGCCGTGTCGTTCATCCTCGGCGCCAAGGCGACCGGCGTGTTCGCGCATCTCGAGACGTTTCACAAGACGCGTTACCGGCCCAAGGGCGAGGTGCAGACGTTTGCGAAGATCGACCCGAAGAAGATGGTTCCCTACAAGGTGGACACGGAGGACTTCGGCAGTGTGCTGCTGAAGTTCGGCAAGGCGAAGCACGGCCACGTCAACGGCGTCCATGCCAATGCCTCGATCTCGCAGGTCGCCTCCGGCTGGAAGTGCAGCCTCTACCTCGGCATCTACGGCACGAAGGGCAGCGTGCAGTGGGATCTCCAGCAGCCGAACGAGATCACCTACGGGCGGCGCGATGAGCCGAACCAGGTTCTGCAGCGAGGCACCGCCGGCTTCAGCGAGGATGTGTCGGGCTTCACCGATTATCCCGGCGGTCATCCCGAGGGCTTTCCGGACAGTCACAAGATGCATTACCGCGCGGTGTATGAACACATCGCCAGCGGCAGGAAGTCGCCGGTGCTGTTCGCGACGGCCGCCGATGGCCACCACGAAGTCCAGCTCTGCGAGGCGATCCTGAAGAGCAGCCGCAGCAAGGGGTGGGTGAAGGTGTAGGACGTCTTCCGACCCGCGATCCGGTTTGCAAGTGCGGACGATTCAATTGTCGCCCGGAAGCTGGCGCTCCGCGTCCAAAGCCCGCAAACGGCGGAGCTGATCGTTCAGCTCGATGTGACGCCGGATTCGTCTGACTTCGGCGGGAATTCCCGAGTCTTCGGGTTGCCGGGCGGCAATCTCCAGCATCTCCAGCACTCCGGGCGAATCGGAGAAACAGAACTGGAGCCCGAAGAGCCAGGTAAAGCGCTCTGCGTCGCGTGGAAAGAAGGGATTGCGAATCTTATTCCCAATTAATTGAAGGGCGAACGGGTCGTAGGGATCGTGCTGCAGCAGCAGACTTAGCATCTGCAGTGAATGGCGGCCCTGCGCCAATCGTGCCCGCGCAATCGTCACCGCCTCGTCCGGATCATGCCGCATCAAGCTGTGCAGCAACGGCACCCATTGTCTGTGGCCGGCCATTTCCAGCCGGATCAATTTGGCGAACGCAGGATTTTTTGAGTCTCGCTGAAACGCGACACCAATCTGGGTCGGGCGGGCAGTTGCGCCTGCATCCGGGCTGGTTACGAGCTTCTCCAAGTATTCCATTGCCCCTGCGTGAGAGGGATCGATCCTCAACAGAGCGATCGCGATCTCCCGGTCGTTCGCACTGCCGGGCAAGTGGGAACCATTCAGGTAACGTTCCATCAAGGGGACAGCGGGCGCGCCATGCTCGCCCAGACTGCCCAATACCCGCAGGTGGTACGAATTCCAAGCACGCAGCTCAAGGGCTTCCATTATCCAAGGAATGGCCGGAGCCGCGTTGGTGCCCAGATACCCCAAGGACTGCAGCGCCATCAATGGCGGGATTCTCGCCTGATTGGTCAGTCCACTGATGAGAATGGGCACCGCATTCGAGCTGCCATCCCCGACCATGCCGAGCGCGTTGAGCACTCCCGGGAATCGGTTCGTGTCTTTCCGGGCGAGAACGGCGTTGATTTCGGGTGCGAAGACGTCCCATGGCGGGCGCACCTGCTCAAGCATTGTGCGGATGACGACGTGACGCTCCAGCTCGTGGTTGCGGAGCAGGCCGAATCGAAACCGCTCGGGCACTCGCCTGCCCAGAAGGACCAGGTGGCCACGCCATGCGGGAAGCGGCTTCAACTCGAGGTATTCACCAATCATCTGCCGCTGGGCGTCCGAACCCAGGGAGCGGAAGACCACTTCGAGTTCCTTGCGGGCAAGCTCGTCCGTCAGATAGGGATGATTCTGCCCACGGGCTTCTTGAGCGAAATGTTCCAACCATTCCTGAGCCGTCCTCCCTTCGAATTGCGGCAGCGGCTGACGCTGTCGATGACGATGAAACACCCAACCAGCCGCCAGCACGGCGACGACGATGCCGGCGATCAGAAGGCGCTGGATGGTCCGGTTCATCAGGGGCTGCCAAATTGACACGGCCAGCCGACAATTGTCACGGCAGCCGTGGAATCTGAGCTGGAGCCTCGCTCTTTCCCTGGCCAAGGTAGAATCGATTCTTAAGTATCTTGCTTGGTGCGCAGCGAACAGAGCCGCCCCGAAGCAACCATGAAGGTCAAGGAGGGAAAAGAAATGGCGGGAGCGACGGGGCTCGAACCCGCAACCTCTGCCGTGACAGGGCAGCGCTCTAACCAATTGAGCTACGCCCCCGCAATCGGGGAGGCGAGAAACTAGGAAATGCTCCCCATCAAGTCAACGGGGAATCTGGAGTTCTTCCGATGCCGCTTTCCACCCTTGTTGAGGCCCGGTCCTGAGCCTCGCCTGTCAGGCATCTACCGGCAAATCCTCGAAATTGTGCGGAATCGCGAACTTGGCGGCCCTCAGGGCTTCCCGTTCGAACGGTTCGGATTCCCAGTTGGGAAGAAGGAGGCGCTCCATCGATGGCCTTTGATCCTGACAACTGTCCCGACCGGATGGCCCAGCCGTGGGATTCGAGAGGCCGGAACGACTCCGACAGCTGAAGTCGGCCTCCTGGGCCGCCGTAGACCCTGCCTGCTTGTGGTGAATCGGAGAAATCGGTATGATTCGCCCATGCCGAAAAAGAAGACCTCGGTCAAGGTACGTGAAGCATCCCGCAAGGACATCCCCGAACTGATCGAGCTGAACCGTGCCGCCTACCCCGTAATGGCCAATGAGAACGTCGTCTGGGGTGAGGCCCATCTGCTCAGCCATCAACGGATCTTCCCGCAGGGCCAGCTGGTGGCCACGGTGGGCGACAAGCTTGTGGGGGCGGCGGCGACGCTGATCGTGCACATGGGCCGCGATCCGCTCCGTCCGCACACCTGGTCGGGAATCACCGACAGCGGCTTCTTCACGAATCATGATCCGATGGCGGATACGTTGTATGGCGCGGACATTTACGTGCATCCGGACGCACGGGGCCAGGGCGTGGGTGCGGCGCTTTACGAGGCGCGCCGCGAGCTGTGTCGCCGTTTGAACAAGCGGCGCATCCTCGCGGGTGGGCGGCTCTGGAACTACGACGAACATGCCGCCGAAATGTCGCCGGAAGAGTACGCTTACCGGGTGGCCGACGGGGAGTTCCGGGACCTGGTGCTGAGCTTCCAGTTGCGGGAAGGATTCATCCTGCGCGGCGTGATGCCGAACTACCTGCGGGACGCCAAGAGCCACAACCACGCGAGCCTGATCGAATGGCTGAATCCCGATTACAAGCCTGCCGGTGAAGGCTCGCGGAAGTGCCGCGTGGCCTGCGTGCAGTACCAGATGCGCAAGGTGAAGTCCTTCTCCGAGTTCTCGCGGCAGCTCACCTATTTCGTGGACATCGCCGCCGACTACGGCGCCGACTACGTGCTGCTGCCGGAGTTGATGACCGTGCAGCTGCTCTCGGCCACCGAAGCGAAGACGCCGCAGGAGGGCATGCGCAAGCTCTCCGAGTACACGCCCAAGTTTGTCAACCTGCTTACAAGTCTCGCCGCAAAGTACGGCGTCACCATCATCGGCGGCAGCCATCCGACGCATGTGGGCGATTCGCTGATGAACATCTGCTACGTCTGCATGCCGAACGGCGAGATCATCCAGCAGCCCAAGATTCACATCACGCCCAACGAGCGCCGCTGGTGGGGCATCCGTGGCGGGCACTCGCTCCGGGTGATCGACACGCCCAAGGCACGGATCGGCGTGCTGATCTGCTATGACGTCGAGTTTCCCGAAGCGGCCCGGTTCCTGGCCGACCAGGGGGCGGAGATCATCTTCGTGCCCTTCTGCACCGACAACCGGCAGGGTTACCTCCGGGTGCGCTACTGCGCTCAGGCGCGGGCGATCGAGAACCAGATCTATCTCGCGCTCGCCGGCAACGTCGGCAATCTGCCGGACGTGAGCAACATGGACGTCCAATACGGCCAGGCCGCCGTGCTCACGCCCTCGGACTTCGCTTTCGCCCGGGACGGCATCGCCGCCGAGGCCGATTCCAACGAGGAGACCGTGCTCATCTGCGACCTCGATCTCGATGATCTTCATCAATCACGCCACGGTGGCACGGTGACGCCGCGGCTCGACCGGCGGGCGGATCTCTTCCAGCTCTCCACGAGCATGCCGTTGCATGCCATGCCGAATTTCAGCGAGACCAACGGCCCCTTGGGTGACCAGCCGGATTTCTCCTCTGAGATCGTGCCCGAAGAGGAATCGGAATAGGCCGGTTGTCCTGTCCCGACAGGGGGCAGGCGCCGCTTGCGGTGACGGTGATCCTCCTCGAAAGCGGGGTGCCAATTCGACGATTGCACTCGGAGTGGCCCCGGCTAATGTGCACCCAACGGAAGGTTGTCCGGACTGGCAGCGAGGGTGTCAGAATTTTTGAAACTCAACCGGCCACCCGGGTGTCATGAATTCCGTCTCCGGACCGCATTCCCCGGCACCAATCAAATTGAAACCGATCCAATCTTTGAAAACGTCCACTCCCGGCAGTCTGCGAACACTCACCGGCCGTGCCGTCGTCCTCCTCTCGCTGGTGGCGGTCACCGGCTGCAAGTTCCTGCCCGGCGGCGAGAAGAAGGCCGAGGACGAGAAAAAGGAGCAGGCCATTCCGGTGGAGGTTGCCACGATCCAGCGCGGTCCGATCGAGTCCACCTTGAAGTCGTCGTGGTATCTGGAAGCCGAGCAGGAGATCCGCGTGCTGGCCCGCACTTCCAACCGCCTCAGGGAGCTGCTCGTCGAGGAAGGCAGCGAGGTGAAGAAGGACCAAGTGCTGGCCCGGCTGGAAGATCACGAGCAGAGGACGTCACTGGCGAAGGCGCAGAACCAGCTGGCCAAAATGAAGGCGGAGTTCGAGCGGCTCGAATCCCTTTACACGCAGAAGCTGGTCAGCGAGCAGGCCTTCACCGACATGAAGTTTGAGCTGCGGCAGCTTGAGCTGACCGTTGAGGATGCCGCCCGCCAGCTGGAATACACCGAGGTCAAGGCGCCGATCTCAGGCACCATCACCCGCCGACTGATCAAGCTCGGCGACCTGGTCTCCAACAACCAGCACCTGTTCGACATGGTGGACTTCGAGTCCATCGTCGCCTACGTCGCCGTGCCCGACCGCAACCTCGTCCAGCTCCGCATCGGGCAGCCGGCACGGATCACGACCACCGCCCTGCCCGGCCGCCAGTTTGAAGGTTTCATCAAGCGGATCTCGCCCATCGTCGAGGCCCGCACCGGAACCGTGAAGGTGACGATCGGGGTGATGAACAACGAACTGCTCCGGCCGGGAATGTACGTGGAGGTGGAGATCGTGCTCGAGACGAAGACCGACGCGCTGCTCATCTCGAAGCGGGCACTGGTCTACGACAGCGACCAGCTTTTTGTCTACCGGCTGAAGCCCGAGCGCAGGGTGGAACGGCTGCTGATCGTGCCCGCCCTGACCGACAAGCTGAACATCGAACCGGCCTCAGGATTTGCGGAAGGTGACCAGATCGTTGTCGCCGGGCACACCGGCCTCAAGGACGGTGCGCTCGTGCGGCTGCCGGACGACCCGGACCCGAAAGACGAGGAGAAAAAGGTTGGGACCGGCACGGCGGCCCAGCAGGCGGAGAACAAAAAGACCTCCACCCCGGCAAGTTGATGGCCTCCCAGCTGAACAGGTCCAGTTTCACGACGGACCGGCCGGTGGCCGTCCTGATGGTCTTCCTCGCCGCGGTGGTATTCGGGTATTTCTCCTTCAACCGGCTTCCGGTGACGTTGATGCCGGAACTGACCTATCCCACGATCACCGTCCGCACCGAGTATCCGGGTGCCGCACCCGAGGAGGTGGAGAACGATGTCAGCCGGCCGATCGAGGAGGCGCTGGGCGTCATTGGCGGGCTCAACCGCATCAGCAGCATCAGCCGCGCGGGTGTCAGCGACGTGGTGCTCGAATTCCTCTGGGGCACCGACATCTCGGATGCGACCCAGGAGACGCTGGAAAAGCTCGATCTCGTGTTCCTGCCGCGGGAGGTCGAGCGGCCGTTGATTCTGCATTTTGATCCCGCGCTCGACCCAGTCATGGAGTTGAGTTTCGCCGGCGAAGGTCAACGATTCGCCGGCGAGGCGGGGCTGCGGGGCCCCGGGCGCCCCCCCCCCCCCCCCATTTTTGGG
>DNDP01000073.1:513-786 GCA_003484235.1 Verrucomicrobiales bacterium | reverse complement strand
CTCCAGATCAAGCGCGCGCTGGAGCCCATCAAGGGCGTCGCCGCGGTGCGCGTCCGCGGCGGCCTCGAGGAGGAGATCCATGTGCTCCTGGACGAGCAGAAGCTGCTGCGCAGCGGGCTGTCGATCCAGACGGTGATTGACCGCCTGCGCCAGGAAAACATCAACGTGGCCGGCGGCACCATCCGCGAAGGCAAGGCGGAATACATGGTCCGCACACTGAACGAATTTGAGAACCTTGCGGAAATGGAGGACACCGTCGTCGCGCGGCTGGAA
>DNDP01000073.1:0-318 GCA_003484235.1 Verrucomicrobiales bacterium | reverse complement strand
ACCGCGAGATCCGCGTCCGTGATCTGGGACGGGTGGTTCGGGGCCAGAAGGATCGGGAGATCCTGACCCGCACCGACGGCTCGGAAAGCGTGCAGATCGACATCTACAAGGAAGCCGACGCCAACATGGTGGCGGTCGCCCGGGCCGTGACGGAGCGGATCGGTAACCTTCAGAAGGTGGAGGACGTGCAGCCGAAACCGGCGATGCAGTTCGGTCCTCCACGGCCCCAGGCCTCCGGCCTCGCGCAGCAGCTCTGGCGCGAGGAGGGGGCGGTGCTCCAGATTGTCGCCGACCGCTCCAAGTTCATCGAGAGCAGCA
>DNDP01000417.1:12970-13131 GCA_003484235.1 Verrucomicrobiales bacterium | reverse complement strand
GGGGCAGCACGTGGCGCAGGTAACGCCGCACAAACTCCACCCCCGGCAAGGTCAACTTCCGGGAGCGATCGTGTGCCCGGTCCCGCCACCGGAAGGTGACGTGGGTGGCGGTGACCTTCAGCAAGCGGGCGTCGCTGAGGGCCGTGCGGGCGACGTAGGTG
>DNDP01000417.1:1207-12732 GCA_003484235.1 Verrucomicrobiales bacterium | reverse complement strand
ACTTCAAGGCCGCCGCCCCGGCCCCGGCCGGTTGAATGTGCACGCCCCAGTCGAGGTTCCACACCGCCGGATCCACCGACCAGCCCTTCGCTTTGAACAACCGCCGGCAGTGTTGCCGGAAGGCGGCGGACGAGCCCGGATTCAATCCGGGGCTCCGTTCCAGCATACCAGTCATTGCCCGAGCCCATGCCCCTCGACGGGGACGGGAGCGCACAGATTTTCATTCCCGATCTCCGGGAAAATCCTACCATGAATGCGTGCCACCGACCGAAACGGCCCGCGACACAGTTCACGGCTCCGCCGCAGGGAAGAATTGCCGCGGTGGTGGTGCGGCGACAAAGGGGAGCGGCCGACTATCGGGCGTGCTGGCGTTTTTGTTCGTGGCCCAGGCCGGCCAACCGGCCGACGCGGCGGGGAGGATGCCCGAGCATTACTCGATTGATGTCTGGCAGGTGGAGGATGGACTCCCCGAGAACACGGTGACGTCCATCGTACAGACGCCGGACGGCTATCTGTGGGTCGGCACGCTTGGCGGGCTGGCGCGGTTCGACGGGGTGCGCTTCACCACCTTTGCCCAGGTGCCGGGCTTGGGGAGCCAGCGGGTGACGCAGCTCCATCTGGATCCCGCCGGCGGGCTTTGGGTGGGGATGGAGTATGGTCAACTGTCGCGCTACCACGGAGGACGATTCACCGGATTTTCCCGGGATACGGGCTGGCCGGAGCAGCGCGCGATGACGTTCGCGTCCACCGCGGGCGGCGCGATGTTCGTTTCCACGTCACAGGCGGTGTATCGGTTCGAGGACGGTCGGTTTCATCCCGTGTTCACCGACGCGGCGGCGGGGGTGGCGGTGCCGACACAGGTGGTGGCGGATGAGGCGGACCGGATCTGGATCAACCGGGAGGGAAAGGTGGGAGTGCTGGAAGACGGAGCGTGGCGCCCGTTCCCGGCGAACCCGCCCTTTGGGTTCACCCATAGGCTGACGCGCGGGCGGCACGGAGGATTGTGGTTGTCACTCCACGGCGGGGTGGGCCGCTGGCGCGATGGCCGGCTGACGATGGTGGGCGAGACGGCTTTGCCCCGGGCGGCCCTCACCGACGGGCAGGACCTGATGGAGGACTCGTTGGGGCGCCTGTGGCTTCCGAGCTGGAAGCTCGGCCTGTACTGCCTGCTGCCGGACGGCTCGGTGCAGCACTTCTCGCGCGGGGAGGGGATGCCGGAGGACAGCGTGCGCGCGGTGCTGGAGGACCGCGAGGGAAACATATGGGCCGGAATGAACAACGGCGGGCTCGCACGGATCAGGCCCCAACTCTTTCACAGCCTCGAGCGTTCGAATTCTGCGTTGACGAACATTGTGTTCGCCCTGGCGCAGGAGGAAGGGGAAGGGATGCTGCTGGGCAGCCGTGGCAACGGTCTGTGGCGGATGGAGGGCAACCAGATAACCTACGTGACGCTGGAGGCCGTGCCCGAGCCCTTCGGCGTCTGGACGATCATTCCGTCCCGCGCGGGCGGCCACTGGGCGGGGGTGTACGGGCTGTGGAGCGGCGTGGTGCGGCTCCATGAAGGAAGGGTCGAGCGGATCGAGAAGGGCGCGGCGGTGCTGCGGGACAATGTGATGGCGTTGTGTGAGGCGCGCGACGGAACGCTGTGGATCGGCACCCAGCGGGGGCTGTGCTGGCGGCGTGACGGCGTGTTTTACCAACATGAAACCGAGGAACGGTTGCGCTCGCTCGCCGTCCGGACCCTGGCGGAAGGTGCCGACGGATCAATATGGCTGGGCACGATGGGAGGCGGCTTGTTCCGGCATCATGACGGCCGGTTCACCCACGTCGGGCCGGACGATGGATTGAGCGGCGACTGGATCACGGCGTTGCATGCCGAGACAAACGGCGTGGTGTGGGCGGGGACGTCGGCCGGGCTGGGACGATGGAACGGGTTTCGGTGGGTGACGTTGAGCACTCAGCATGGTCTGCCCGAGGCAGCCGCGACGACGTTGTTGGACGACGGCCTTGGTCATCTCTGGCTGGGAACCGGCCGTGGGATCGTGCGGCTGGCGAAGAAATCGTTTGAGGCGGTGGCCGCCGGTGACCGCCGTCAGGTCGAGTCCACCGCCTATTCGCGGAGCGACGGGCTGGCATCGATCCAGGTGGCCGGGGGCGGGGTGCCGGGGTTGCGGACGCGCGACGGGCGGTTGTGGTTTGCCACGATCGGCGGATTGAGCGTTGTGAATCCGCATGAACTGACGGCGAATCCGGTGCCGCCGCAGGTGGTGATCGAGGAGGCCCGGGTGGACGGAGTCGAGGCGGCGCCGGCCGCCCGGAAATCAAAGGTGGGAGCGCGGACGTCCGCAGGAAGCTCCATTGAGGAGCCGCCACCTGTTGTCGAAGTTCCGCCGCGCGGGCGGCAGGTGGAGGTTCATTACACGGGGCTCAGTTTTACGGCGCCGGAGCTGGTGCGATTCCGATACCGGCTCGAGGGATATGACGGGCAGTGGCAGGAGGCGGGCACGCGGCGCGTGGCGTATTATCAGGGGCTGCCTCCCGGCCGGTACCGTTTCCAGGTCATTGCGGCGAACAACGACGGTGTGTGGAGCGAGGAGGGCGCTGTGCTCGGGCTGGTGGTCCGGGCGGCGATCTGGCAGACGGCCTGGTTTCGCGCGTCGATCGCCGGACTGCTGGCCGGACTGGCGCTGTTGTTCTACCGCCTGCGCATTACGCAACTCGAGCGACAGCAGGCGGCACAACGGGAGTTCTCGCGCCGGCTCATCGCCTCGCAGGAACAGGAGCGGAAACGCATCGCGGCCGAATTGCACGACAGCCTTGGGCAGGATCTGCTGGTCATCAAAAATCGCGCGGCGATGGCGGTTCAGTCCGGGTCCGCCGGGAAGCCGGAGTCCGGGCATCTGGAGGAGATTTCCAGGGTGGCGGCGCAGGCGCTCGAGGAGGTGAGGGAGATCTCGCACAATCTGCGCCCCTATCAGCTCGACCGGCTTGGCCTGACGCGGGCGCTGCGGGGTCTGGCGGGAACGATCGCGGCGTCGACGGGGCTGCGGTGCGTGGCGGACGTTGCGCCGGTCGACCGCCTGTTCGCGCCGGAAACCGAGATCAACCTGTATCGGGTCGTCCAGGAGGGGTTGAACAACATCGTCAAGCACGCCGGCGCGACGGAAGCCCGGGTGACCGTCGAGCGTTTGGAATCGCGCATCTCCGTGCGCATCGAGGACAACGGACGCGGGTTCGATCGTGAGGCGGGAACCGAGGCCACGGCCCGATCCGGCGGCATGGGGTTGAGCGGCATCGCCGAACGGGTTTGCATGCTGAATGGCCGGCTGCGCGTCGAGTCCGCGCCCGGCCGGGGAACGCGGCTGTTGATCGACGTGCCGGTGGGGGAAACCGCCAGATGAAGGGTCCCATCACCATACTGATCGCCGACGATCATCCCCTGTTCCGGGGCGGCCTACGCCAGATCATCGACGCGCAGCGCGACCTCCGGATCGTGCACGAAACGGGCGATGGGGCGGAGGCGCTGCGGGTGATCCGCGAAGCGAAACCCGTGGTTGCGATCCTGGATCTCGACATGCCCGGGATGAACGGCCTGGAGGTCGCGTCGGCCATCCAGCGCGAAAGCCTGCCGGTGCGGGTGATCATGCTGACCATGTACCGCGAGGAGGACATGTTCAACGAGGCGATGGATTCCGGCGTACTCGGCTACGTGCTCAAGGACAGCGCCGCGGTGGAGATTCTGAACTGCATCAGCGCCGTGGCGGCGGGCGGGCACTATCTGAGTCCCGCGATCTCCGGCTTTCTGGTGAACCGCCATGACCGGGCCGCCTCCCTGCGCAAGGCGAAACCCGGCCTCTCCGACCTCACCCCGGCCGAGCGCCGCATCCTGCGCCTCATAGCGCAGAACCGGACCAGCAAGGAGATCGCGGCCGAGCTCGACCTGAGCCCGCGCACGGTGGAAAACCATCGCTTCAACATCTGCACCAAGCTCGATCTGCACGGTGTGCACAGCCTCGTGAAGTTCGCCTTCGATCACAAATCGGAGCTGTGACGACCCGCGCCCGGCACCGGGACGGCCCTCCTCACGACCGGATTCCCTTGGGCGCCGGGTGGAACCGGTCATCCAGCACACCTCCTGCGCCTGAGTAATCATACTCAGCCCGGAAAGGTAACTCACTCCATTCCTTCCAGCGGCAACCTCGCGGCATGGTGGGCGTGATGCAGCCCGGATCTCCATCCGACATCAGGCCCCTGAGGGTGCTCGTCGTCGATGATCACGCCCCGTTTCGCGCCACGGTCGGGACGCTGCTTCGCGATGCGGGGGTGGAGGTGATCGAGGCGGGAACCGCAATCGAGGCGCTGGAGCGCTGCCCCGAACTCCCTCCGGACTGGGTGCTGATGGATGTCGAGATGCCGGATCTCGACGGCTTCGCCGCCACCCGCCGGCTTGTCTCGCGCTTCCCGCAGGTGCGCGTCCTGATCCTGACGCAACACGACGGCGACGAGTGGCGTCAGGCGGCCCGTCAAGCGGGCGCCCGCGGCCTGCTGACCAAGAACGACCTTTCCACGTTGCTTCATCACCTCCAACTCACCTCCCCGCACAGCCCATGAAAAAGAACCTCTTGCTAATCGCCGGATTGGCGGCCACGGCAATGCCCGGGTTCGTCTGCTCCGTCCACGCCGACATTTGTGTGGTTCCGCCACCGCCCAGCGGGCATCAGGCGAAGGTATCTTCCGTGATTGACCTTCATGCCAATCGCGCCGTTGAGCCATTTCGGACGGATCTTTCGGACGCCGGCTCCGGCTATCCTCCCGGAGTCGATCTGCCGGTGACCGCCATCAGCAGCGCCGGCTCGGGCGCGAAGTTCACTGCGCGCGCGGGCGGCGGGGGAAGCATCCTTTTCGTCACGAGCCAGGACGCGAACGGGAGCTCGCACACCGGTGCCGGCTACGCAGACGATTTGACGCTGGTGATCGCTCCGCCACATACCAACGATTTTGGCGCCTATCTCAACAATGCCGCCTGTGACACTCTCGAATTGCAGGCAGGCACCTACTACCAAAACGCCGTGATCGACCGCGACGTGATCATCCGGGGCCAGGGCATAGGGCGGACGATCGTATCCGGCGGATTGCGGGATTCCGTCTTCAAGATTCTTCCCGGGCGCACAGTTCACTTGCAGGACATGACGATCACGGACGGCTTGGCGCTGAACGGGGGCGGCATTTTCAACGATGGCAGCCAGCTCGTGCTGGAGCGTGTGGAAATCAAAAACTGCCGGGCCTACGGGCCCGCCGGCGAGGGCGGCGGGATCTACAACAAAGGCGCGGCCGTCCTCACGCTCAACGACTGCGTCATCCACTACAATGCGGCGGCGCGCAACGGCGGCGGCATCAGCAACAGCGGCATCAACACCAGCTTCCTTCCGGTCGCGGCCGGAAGCCATCAGCGCGCGTCGCTGACCCTCGAGCAGCTTTTCACCGGATTCATCGAGCTGCCTGGGACAGAGAATCTGGATGAAACGAATCCGTCTTCAGCGGAACAATTTGATCTGATCCTCGACCAGTTCAACACCTTCCTCGGCAACGCGGTCAACAACATTGGCGACATCCCGACCCTGTTTGATTCCGCCGTTGGCGATGGGTTTGGCGCCAGTGGCTGGAGTGGCATCGGCTCGCCCACCACGAAAATCAATCGCAGCACCATCGCGCGGAACAAAACCGGCATCGGCATCGCCAACTCGCAGACGTACTTGCTCGCCAGCTTGCCGGTCATTTCCGGGCAAAGCTACACGGCTCTTGGCGTGCCAATCCCGATCATCAGCCATTTTGAGTTGCAGGAGCTTCACCCGAACGATGTGCGCCTGGGCGGCTGGGGCGGGGGGATTCACAACGATCTCGGACTGCTTATGGTTCAGGACAGCTTCATCGAGCACAACGAAGTCCATACCCGCCTGGCCTCATTCGGCGGCGGGATCAGCAGTTTTCTTGGCGCCGTGCTGGTGACCAACACCACGATGACCTTCAACCGTTCGGAAGTGACAACGGTGCTGCCCTCAGGGGGCGCGATCCATAGTTTCGCGAGCTTAGTGCGCGTCACCGACAGCAAGTTGAACAACAATACGGTCAAAGCCGGATTGTTCATGTCGAGCGGGGGAGCGATCAAAAACACGGGGTTGAGTTTCACGGAATTGTCGCGTTGCGAATTGAACAACAACATCTCCGGCGGGGGCGGCGGCGCGGCGAACGATTATCTGGCGCGCCTGAACATGACGGACTGCACGATCCGCAGCAATTTCGTCTCGGGCATTATCGGCGCCGAGGGCGGCGGCGTTCGCAATGCAGAAGGCGGCATCCTGAACCTCGACAACTGCTCGGTGGTGGACAATCGGGGTGAAGGGAAAGCAAAAGGCGGCGGCGTGTTCAACCACTGCCAACAGGTGCGGATCGGACCCGCGGAGTTTCCGATCATTCCGATTGCCGTGACGAAGGCGACGGTGCGGAACTGCACGATCAGCGGAAACTCCCTCCAGGGTACTGGCATCGCCGGCATTCCCCTGGAGGCTCGTGGGGGCGGCATTTACAACGGAAGCTTCGATTTGGGAATCGCCACGGTCGATATCTTTAGCAGCACGATCTGCAGCAACTCGGCTGTCGGTGGAGTTTTTCACACGGGCGGAGGTGTGTGGAATACCGCGCTAGCCAGCTTCAAACTCAAGCCGCTGGCGAATATTCCGGGACTGTCCATCACCAAGGTGGCCAACAACCTTTTCGTCGGGAATGTACCCACCGACGTAGACACCTCGTTCCTGCCGCTCGTGTCCTTCATCAGTTCCGACGGTTACAACATGGACAGTGACGGCAGCGGTCGTGCGGAGGCATCGGGCTTTGCGACTGCCAACAACCATTTGACGCCACTGATGAACAATGGCGGACCAACGCCCACCCACGCCTTGCTGCCCGGAAGCGCAGCCATCAATGCCGGCAGCCCGGATGGGGCGCTGGATGAAACAAGAGCGCCGGCCGCCGATCAACGTGGGTTGGTGCGTAGCCTTGGTGGCCGTCGTGACGTCGGCGCTTTCGAGACTGCACCGCCGGTCAGTTTCCCGGACGCGTACACGACGTTCGAGGATCAGCCGCTTGTCATACCCGCCTCAGCCGGCGTGTTCGCAAATGATTTCGGCACTTCTTTGTCGGTCTCCGTTTTCCACTTCGACCAATGGGGCAGCGGGTTTATGGGCACGGATGGCTCGTTGACCTTCACGCCCGCTCCTAACTTCAATGGCTCGTTCAACGTCCCCTACGTCGCGAACGACGCGTTCCAACAAGGAGGGAACACCTCTGTATGCGCCATCGTGGTGAAGCCCAGACTCGATCTGGTTGCCATGAACCCAGCGCCCAATTCTGTCGTCACGAATCGGGCGGCCCCAGTCGTGCTGACCTTTGACGAGCCGGTGAGTGTTGGCGCAGCGGCGAAGATTGTGCTGGAAGGCTCGTTGGGCGGTCCGATGTCGTTCACCGCTTCGTCCGCGGGCAATGTTGTCACTCTCCATCCATCGCGTCCTTTTCAACCGGGCGAAACGGTTTCCATTCGCGTGGGGACCAATGTGCAGAGTGTGGCCGGTTCGCCGGTCGTTCCCGCGATAAGGCGGCAATTCTTTGTCGGGGTGATGAATGGCGGGGCTGTCTTCATTCCTGGCCAGAACTTGGGCGCCGCCGGAGCGAATCCCATCAATTATCTCGGTGCGAACAAGCTGGTGCTGCTCGACATGGATCGCGATGGCGACCTCGACATTGTCGGCACTGAACTCGGCAACGGAGTGTGGCGCAACGGGGGACAGGGCAATTTCACTCCGGTCGGCCAAACGCTTACCTGTCCGGGCGCCTCCACTCCCGCTTCAGGGATCGACGTGGCGGATCTGAACGGTGACGGATTGCCGGATGTCTTCCTGGTCACAGATCATCCGTTGGCCAAGAACTGCGTCTGGTTAAACAATGGGAATGGCACATTCAGTCGCAGTCCGAACACCATCGTCTTGAAAGCGACCCGTTCATTGCCTGGAATCGAGCGGTTTGCGCCGGCGAAAGATGTGGCCTTGGGAGATTTGAATGGAGACGGACATCCGGATGCGTTCATTACGGCTTCCAGCGTGTTCAGCACCGGGAACCAGGTTTGGCTTAATGATGGCCGGGGAAACTTCACGCGTTCTGTAGCGAGTGGTATTCAGTTCGGGGGTAATGCGGTGCGCCTTGCGGATCTGAACGGGGACGGATTTCTCGACGCAGTTGTCGCTTACGACGAATTGGCCGAGTCTGGCTTTCGAGCGGTTCGAGTTTGGCTGAACGATGGCGCCGGCCGTTTCGCCAGCACTGGCCAGGATTTTGGAATTCCGAGGAGTGACCTGGTAATTCTAGGGGACGTCAACCGCGACGGAACAATTGATGCAGTCATTACCTCCTCGACATTGTTCTCCGGCAGCACTCCGCGGGTCTGGCTCAATGACGGCACCGGCCAGTTCGCCGCAGGGCAACAACTGGCTTCCGGTCATTTTGTCAGCGCGGTGATGGCCGATCTTAACGCCGACGGATCACTGGACTTGGCGCTGGCCAGCGAATACGACGATAACGAGGTCTGGCTCAATGATGGCAACGGAAACTTTAACCAGAGTTCCGAATACACCGGCAATGCCAGCACCGGGCTTTCGGCAGGTGACGTCAATGGGGACGGCGCGGTGGATCTGCTGGCCTCCGGTTTCGACAACCAAGTCTTCATCAATGTTCGGCGGCCGAGCGCCGGCATGCCACCCAGCTTCACGATCAATGAAAACGAGACTTTGCGGTTTAGTCTGCCCAACACACTGCTCAGCTCCGCCAGCAGTCCGATCGGCGGAGTGCTGAAGGTGGTCACCAACCAGACAGTTCAGTTCCGGAACACTTTGGGCATGATTTGGTTCACCTTTGGTTTCGATGTGGACCCGGTCTATGAAGGCATCTGGCCGGACGGGAGCTACGTCCACACGTACGTCACAAGAGTTTTTGCCAACCACGGCACTCTCCTGCTGGAACCCGACGGGACCTTTACCTATCAGCCCGATCCCTATTACTTCGGTCCGGACTCATTCACCTACCAGGTAAATGACGGTTTGGCCGACTCGCTGCCAGTAACGGTGAATATCACGGTCAACAGGGTTCCCCAAGTGCCCGTCGCGAACCGCGATTGGTACACGAAGTTCGATTCCACTTTCAAGGTGGGCCTTGGCACCTCCTTCTTCGTCGAGAGAAATGCCGGCGGAGGCGTGTTGGCGAACGACATCGATTTTCATAGTGAACCGTTGACCGCCGTGCTCGATTCTCCTCCTGCCCACGGGTCGCTCATCTTCAATCCGGACGGCTCCTTCCGCTACGTTCCAAGTTCCCCGACGTTCACTCCCTACCCAGGTCCTCCGGGCCTTGACCAGTTCACTTACCACGTCACAAACGGTTATTACGCCTCGACTCCGACGGTGGTCAGCATCGGCTACGCGGCTCCCGTCGCGTTCCCGGATGAGTACGCGCTTGTTCCTGATCAGCCGCTCGTCGTGGATGCCGCGCAAGGGGTGCTGGCCAACGACTCTGACCCGAATCTTTCCGCGGACCCAAATCTGAAAGTCTTTGCCGTGCTCCGCGATCGGCCATCACATGGCCAGGTCCAATTGGATGCTTCCGGTTCCTTCACTTATACACCCAATCCGGGATACACCGGCGGCGACGTCTTCACCTATACCGCTCATGATTCTCTCGCTGGATCCGGCCTCGCTCGTGTCAAACTCGGCAACACGCCGCCGATCGCACTGGATGACACGGATTATTTGACCTTCAACGGCAAGGCCCTGACGGTGACGGCGGCTCAGGGTGTGCTCGCCAACGATTCCGACCCCGACGGCGATTCCATCACGAGCATACTGGTCAGCGATGTCAGCCATGGCGCCCTCCAGCTCAACCACGACGGATCGTTCACCTACACGCCCTCTTCCGACCATTCCGGTCTGGATTCGTTTACCTATCGCGCGAGCGATGGTCGGACCAATTCGACCACGAGGACCGCAACCATCCGCACGGCGAACCTCCTGGGAGTGGTTTCGGTCTCGCCACCGCCGAACGGGCTCAACGCGTCGACCAACACAGAGGTGGAATTCACGTTCAACTCCCCGTTGGTCGCATCCACCATTCCGGGCAGAGTGACGGTCAACGGTTCTCTGACTGGCCGGCGCGCATTCAGCACGAGTATCAGCGGGCTGCAGCTGCGCCTCCATCTTGACGTGCCTCTTCTGCCCGGAGAACTGGTTACTGTAAATCTTGAGAAAGGGATCCAGGGCGCCAACTTTTATGATTTGGAACGGGCTTACACTTCGCAATTTCAAACGGTGGCTCCGCGTGGCGGGGCGATTTTCACGCGAACCGTGGCGGGAACGACCACGACAAACTTCAGCCGCTCGGTCGTGCTGGGAGATTTGAACGCAGACGGGTTTCCCGACGCTTTCATCGCGAACCGGTATCGTCTGCCAACGCTGCTGATCAATAACCGCGACCGCACCTTCGCCGAGCGGGATGAGTCCCTTGGCCTGCAATACCCGCAGCTTCATGATATCGCGCCGATTCTGGCGGATTTCAATGGTGACGGGCTTCCCGACCTCGCCGCGGCGGGGCGAGTGGATTCCATTTTCGGTCTCACTTCGGCGATCGCCGTCGGCCTCAATGATGGTACGGGTCATTTCCCCAACACCAGAACTCTCCCGCTCAACGGGTCATCGGGAACCGTTCTGCCGAACGTCATGCTGGCAGCAGATTGTGATGGTGATGGTGACGTTGACATTGTGGGCGCCAGCTTTGACCGGGCCGCAGTATGGCACAACGATGGCGCGGGGAACTTCACCCTGGACGAGAGCAGTTTCGCTCCAATCCCCAGTGGCATGCAGGGCGGCGCGATTGGCGATGTCAACAACGACGGCCATCTGGATGTTTACCTGGTCGGGTTCAACGGGGACAAACTGCTGATCAACGACGGAACCGGCCAGTTTGCCGCTAGCAATCAGATCCTCAACACGAACTACGCCACACAGGTGGTGCTAACCGATCTTGATGGCGATGGCAGTCTCGACGCTGTTCTGGCTGCGCAGTATCCAATCGGGAACCAGATCTGGCTCAATGATGGTTCCGGGCACTTTCGTCGAAGCCTCCACGAGTTGACGCTCTCTACGACGATTGCGCTGGCTGTGGGCGACCTCAACGCAGACGGCAATCCGGACCTTTGGCAGGCCAACACCCGAGACGGGCTGGGAGGCGGCGGCGGCGATTCGGTTTGGACCAGTGATGGCGCAGCCCGGTTCAGCCGTTTCGGCCCACTTCTGGGAACTTCCTCAAGTCAGGGTGTCGCGACCGCAGATCTCGATGGGGACGCTGACCTCGATGTTTTCGTGGTCAGCGATGGCAGCGAAAGCGGGAGCCCCGGCTCCGGCAACGAGGTTTGGTTCAATCAGAGTGTGCCA